>JAZULV010000085.1:0-21968 GCA_045603305.1 Lachnospiraceae bacterium
TATGCTCTCGCCTGCCGGTGATTCACTTGGTGCCTCGCCGCCTGCTGTGTTTACGAGCTCGAACCAGTTAAGGTTGTATCTTCCGCCGTTTGCATATACCTTGAATGTATGGCTTCCTGCCTCAAGGTATACCTCAGTTCCTTCAAACTTCGCAAATGTGCCCCAGCCGCCTGTTGCTCCTACTGCTGCTGTTGCCATTACTGCATTGTTTTCCATAAGGCTTAATAAGCTTGTGCCGCCGTCTGTTCTTGCTGCACGTACGTCAAATCTGTATGTTCCTGATGAAGGGATGTTGACTGTGTAAGTCATCCAGTCGCCTGCATCCACGCTCTTAAGTACGTCTGTTCCCTGGTCATATACGCCCCTAAGTTCTACGCCTGACATTGAAGCATAGTTTTCTGCCTCGATGTGTACCACGTCACCTGTAGAAGGAGCCTGGGTAGGTGCCTCGGTTGGTGCCTCGGTTGGCGCCTCGGTTGTTACCTCGCTGCCTTCGCCCTTTACAAGCTCGAACCAGTTGAGGTTGTATCTTCCACCGTCTGCATATACCTTGAAGGTATGTGTTCCTGTGCTTAAGTATACTTCACTGCCGTCAAATTCCTTGAAGTTTGACCATCCGCCTGTATATCCAACGTCAATGGTTGCTGCAGTCTTGCCGTTTTCCATAAGGCTTAATAAACTTGTGCCGCCGTCTGCTCTTGCTGCACGTGTTCTGAATGTGTACTTGCCTGCAACTGTAACGTTAACAGTATAAGTCATCCAGTCGCCTGCATCCACGCTCTTAAGTACGTCTGTTCCCTGGTCAAAAGTTCCCCTAAGCTCTACGCCTGACATTGAATCATAGTTCTCTGCCTCGATGCGGATTGTTGCACCTGCTGCATCGCCCTGGGTCTCGTCTTCTGACTCGTTGCCGATGAACTCGAACCAGTTAACATTGTAGCCGCCGCCTACTGCCTTAAGGGTTACTGTGTGTGTTCCCTTTGTAAGGTTTACTGCTTCGCTTAAGAATGTCTCAAATGTGCCCCATGCTCCGGTCTTTGTGATCGGGATGTTTGCCACACGTGTTCCGTCAACGAATACGTTAACAGAACGGTTTCCATCGTAGGTTGTTGATGCCCTTACGCCGATTGTATATTTGCCTGTTCCGAGAAGTTCAACATTGTATGTCACTGAATCACCGTCACCGATGGAGTTAATAAACTGTGAACCCTCGTATACCTTTGATGCTATTTCAACACCTGACTGGCTTGCAAAATCCTCAGCCTCGATGTGTACTGTAGGACACTTATCAGATGAAGGAGCCTGGGTTGGAGCCTGCGTAGGTGCCTCTGTTGGTGCCTGGGTTGGTGCCTCTGTCGGCTTCTGTGTCGGTGCTTCTGTTGGTTTCTGGGTTGGTGCCTCTGTCTCTACCACAGGAGCTTTTACTGAAATTGTTGTTGAATATATGTTATTATCAGTGTTTGATTCCGGGAATCTGTTGATATCATTTACCCATGCAGATACTGTATAGGAACCTTCTGTAGCTTCCCACGCAGCATTTCCATCAAGACCACTGGTTGCTGTAACAGTTACAGACTGTCCCGGCTGAATCTGCTGTGTATTATTGTCTGACCATGCTACACACTCGCCATTAACCTGGAACTGAACTCCGTTAATCATTCCTGCATCTGCTACTCCGTCACCCTGATTCTTTATGGTTGCACTAAATACTACATTATCTCCTGTTACCGGTGATGCCGGTGTCCAGCTAATGCCTGTAACAACCATATCCGGATATTTAGGTGCCTGGGTTGGTGCCTCAGTTGGTGCTGCTGTTTCTACTACAGTGCCCCATGTACCTGTTCCGTCTCCTGTTATGGTATATGTTGTATTACCACCTCTGCTTCCTGTTGTCCATGAATTCCATACTCCGCCATCGATAGGACTCTTACGGAGTATCTGAATACTGTCTGCATTTGTAGGTAATGCAGCTGTCCATGTACCATTGCCTCCGCTCATTGCATAAGCAACTCCGTCAACTACCGCTTCCATATATGGTGCATCATTTGCAACCCAGCCTGCTGCATCTTTAAGTGTAAATGTAAATGTACTTATTACAGGTGTCTGGGTTGGCGCCTCTGTTGGTGCTACTACACTGCCCCATGTTCCTGTACCATCACCTGTTACAGTATATGTTGTATTACCGCCTCTGCTTCCTGTTGTCCATGAATTCCATACTCCGCCGCCATCATTAGGATTCTTACGGAGTATCTGAATACTGTCTGCATATGTAGGTAATGCAGCTGTCCATGTGCCATTGCCTCCGCTCAGTGTATAAGCGGTACCATTAACTACAGCCTCAAAGAACGCTCCGTCATTTGCAAGCCATCCTGCTGCATCCTTAAGTGTAAATGTAAATGTATCAGTTCCTCCCGGCGCCTGAGTTGGTGCCTGGGTTGCCGGTGCCTGAGTTGGTGTAACTACAGATGAAGCACCCTTCTGATATACTCTGACATAATCCACAAACATTGTAGCCGGGAACTTGGAATCATCACATGTAAATCCAGGCCAGTTACCGCATACTGCAAGATTTAATAAAATAAAATGTGGTCTATGGAACTCTTCTGTATTACCAGAGTTATTTGTAATATCGATAATATGGAACTGAACTCCGTCAAGGTACCAGATAATTGCATTCTCTGTCCACTCGATTGTATATGTATGATACTGGGTAACATCTATATTATTAATACGTCCGCCGTACTCTGCATGACCATTAGAATCCCAATGAACTGTACCGTATATTGTAGTTTCAGCGTTGATATGCTCCATGATATCAATCTCACCACATGCAGGCCATCCAATTGAGCTGATATTATCACCAAGCATCCAGAATGCCGGCCAGAGGCCCTGTCCGCTAGGCATAGCAATTCTTGCCTCAATCTTACCATATGTAAATGAATGAAGACCCTGAGTCTTAATTCTTGCTGATGTATAATTATATCCGTTGTAGCTTTCTTTTCTTGCTGTAATCTTGAGTGAACCATCTGATACATTTAAGTTCTCCCAACGGTCTGTATAGTACTCCCACTCATTGTTACCCCAGCCGGATGCACCGTTACCAATCTCCGGTACCCAGTTGCTTCTGTCTAAAGAATTACCGTTAAATTCATCACTCCAAACAAGTCCGTAATCTCCGGAGCCTGTTCCTGCAGAACCTGATGAACCGCCTACAGGTACCATCTGCATATTTGTAATTCTTAATGTACCTGCCTGGTCAGAATCAGAATTCTTACCAAGGCTCATAACAAGTCTGAGATTTGTTAATCCGCTGAGTGCAGATGTTGTTATGCTCACTGTCTGAGGGTTTCCTGCATATACTGTAACAGAATTGCTTCCGTACTCACCCAGCCAGTTACCTGATGCATCTGTGTTCTGAATGTATGTATTTACAGTCTTAGTCATAGTTGACTCAATGTTAAAGGACAGTACATAACTTGTTCCGTTTGAATAAGGAATACCATCCTGATAGAGCTGAATACCCCAAGGGTCACTTCCTACCGATGAAATATCCACCTGAACGCCACTGCCTGCTAATGCAGTAAAATTCGCTGACGCGCCGGCCCAGTCACTTCCAACGTATGTTGTCCATGAACTCAGACCATTACTGAAATTAGCATTTGCGAGAATGTTTGAATTAGCCTTGACTGTCATATCACTATTCGTAAATGCAAGTGATAAAGTCATAACAAACATCATAAATACTGCTATTGTTCTTTTTAATAAGTTGTTTCTGCTTGAAATCATCATTAACCTCCTTATTTACTTCCGTTCCATAGTTCACTTATAGGTTTAAGTAAGTGATATTATTATACTGTACTTAAACCTATAAGTAAAGCGTTTTATTGAATATTTTTGTGCATAATGCTATTTTTTATCCTCAATCAACACTATTTTTTGTAAAAATAAACTTTAATTTTTAGATACTAAACAAATTATATCTGCAATTAATACAATTCAATTGTTTGCCAAACAAAAAAACCGCTATAAATCACCAACCTTATACGGCTAATAATTTATAGCAGTTTATTTTCCTGTTATTATAATAACAAATTAATTATGTATACTCTTTATTCAACTATCATGCTGTCAAGTACGCACTTACTAGCATACTCCCACATAAGACCCTGACGAATCTCTATGTCTGTTGGCTCTGTATTGTTTTTCTCTAAAAATGTCTTTTTATATTCGTTATATGCCTCATCACTTATCTCGAAGCCCTTGTCATCACAAATCGCTCTGTATACAAGCTCACTTCCTGCGTAACCCTGAGCCTGAGTCATAAATGTTTCCTGAAGCTGCTCCTTGGTAAGGTCCTCACAAGCTGCAAGATATTCTTCAAAGGATGCGTATTCGTAATTATAGTAAACATAATATACATATGAAGCATAGAGACTGTCATAATAATACTTAATCATCTCTTCCGGAATATCCTTAACATTGCAGTTGCTAACTACAGTATTCCAGGCAATTGAAGTAAGCTTGTCTTCCTTCATATTCTCTTCTTTGAGTTCAGCCTTAATGCCTTCCTTCATATCTGCTACTGAAGCATATGCGGAATCATACTTGCTTGCAAACTCGTCATTAAGCTCCGGAAGATTTGCTCTTGTAATCTTATTAACCTTAACCTCAAAGGTAACATCCTTACCTGCAAATTCTGCATTGTGATAGTCCTTTGGGAAAGTAAGTTCTAATTCAAGACTGTCACCCTTCTTTGCACCTACAAGACCATCTTCAAAACCATCAATAAAAGAATTGCTTCCTATTACTAAATCGCTGCCTGTAGCCGAACCGCCATCAAAGGCCTTGCCATCAATATATCCTGTATAGTCGATATTTACAGTGTCGCCTTCTTCTACAGTTCCGTCAGTAACTTCTTCTTTCTCAGCATATGTCATTAGTATCTGCTGTATCTTAGCATCCACATCCTCATCAGTAGGTGTTGCTGTTACAGTAATACCTTCATATTCTCCTAATTCAATATACTGTGAAAAATCATCAATCTCATAAAATTCATAACTATTGATATCATACTCAAAAGAATCATCTGCAGTAGTAGTCGCCTCTGTAGATTCAGAGACATCACCACCATTTTCTCCACAGGCTGACATTCCAAAAATAACACTTATACACAGTAATAAAGCTAATAGTTTTTTCATTATAAAACCCTTCCTTATGTATTTTATAGTACCTAACTTTTATACCACAAATATTAAGCAAAATAAATACTTTTATTTAACTTCACACTTTTTCCTCAAATAACATTTCATTATTCATCTCACAGCTTGCAAAACTATCTGAATTATGTTTTATTTGTAACGCAAATATAAAAAATATATAAATAAAACTATTGCCATTTTTCTGTATTATGGTATAATAATCTCACAGTATCCACAGATGTAAAAGTAATTCACATATTATTAGAGATTATATTTACTCGTAGTCTGTAATAATATGTGAATTTTTTTAAGGGATTCATTTATTTATTAAAAACGGAGGATTTTATCATGACAGGTAAAGTTAAGTGGTTCAACTCAGAAAAAGGCTATGGCTTCATCACAGAGGATGGCGGCGAGGACGTATTCGTACATTTCTCAGCAATAGCTGGTGAAGGCTTCAAAACTCTTGAAGAAGGTCAGGCTGTTTCTTTCGATATAGTTGAAGGCCAGAGAGGCAAACAGGCTGCTAATGTAGAAAAGCTTTAATTTGCTGATAACAAGAGGCTGTCACGTTATGTGACAGCCTTTTTTGTCTTATTTACTTAATATATAATTATAAAACCATATTAAAGTGTCTTTTTATACCACTCCATCACCGCAGCCAGATTCTCCTCTCTGACATAATCTCCGCCCTCTTTTAATAAGCAGAGCATTCTCTCTTCGCCCTCGTCACGATTAGCTTTGGATGACATACTCTTTGTCAGTGCATTTATCATAAACTTATAAATACCTTTAAGCTTAGAATGGTCCATGCCGCCCTGTAAAGTAAATAACGGAATACTCTCCGGCAGTGAAATCGCCTTGCGCACCTCCTTAAGCAATGCTCCGGTATCGCAAAGGCCGACACCACATACCGCAGCGATATTGTATCTTTTGGAGGCCTTTTTATAGCCCTTTACAAAGCTTGCCATAAGCCAGCCAAGATAAATAATCGTTGCGCCCTTATCAAGAACCTTCACCGCTTCCGAAGAAGAATACACCGGCAACCCGGTCTTTTCACTTAATAATTTTGCATACATCTCAGTATATCCTGTATTTGATGTGTATACGATTGCAGTTGGATTCATAACCCTTCTCCTTATCAATAATTAATTGTTCGGTCTTAATATATCACCTTACATCATATTCGCCAAAAGTATCGATGAGCCCAGTGAAACAAGCATCAGCAACAGACAGGCTACCGCAAATAATATAAATCCGGGATTCAATAATACAGTCTTTATCTGCTGTCCTGCCGGCATATCCTGATTATCATCAGCTAAAATGTAATTCTTTATATCCTTTCGCTTCAACACCACAATTACTATTGCACTTAAAATCAAACCTATTGAAACACCTAAATATAGATAATCTATATACGGAAAGTCTTCGATAATAAGGAAAAGCACACCGCCCATGAAATTCATGACCATATGTAGTCCAATGTTAAGATATATATTGCCATACTTAATATATACATATCCCAATACAAAGCCTAAAGCCAGAGCGTACGGAATCTGTGAAAGGGTTCCGTGTACAAGTCCAAAAACAGCTGCTGACAGTACAAGTGCAGCAACCTTTCCATGAACAAGCATCTTCTTAATTACAAGACCTCTAAAAAATACTTCTTCTATTATTGGTGCTATCACACATACAAGTAATATATACTGCCAGTTGTTAAATTGTTCACTCATCTGGTTAACCGCATTTAACTGTTCTACAGTAGTATTAGTGAGTTTTGACACTCCCCACAATATGCCTTCTGACAGATAACCAAACAAATACAATGTACCAAGACATACGCAGCCTGACATCAATACATTCCCTGTTGTGAGTCTGTTCTTGTCAAAGCCGGCATTCGGCAGCTTTCTTATAAGCAGCCATGCACTAAGCGGACCAATTATATTTGAAGATATAACAGAAGTTATCAATAAAAACCATCCATTTGTAGTGAGTTCAATAACACTCTCCATAGCACCATCGGTCATAATCACATACACCATAGCAATCATTTCAACTACAAATACAATCAAAAATTGTATCAAAAAGCTTGCTCCTAAATACAAAAGCATTGCATAGCATATCATCTGTGCTGTTTTTTTCATTAACCCATTCTCCCTTTCACTATATAAATCTCTTAATTCTGCTCTTCTTTAGATATTCTTTCTGCTTCCTCTAACGCTCTCATCCTCTCAGCCCTGGCATCCTCTTTATCCATGCTCTGCAGCTTGGAATCAATAAAATATATAAAGAAGCCTAATCCAAAGAACCAGCATATCTGGGTAATCAGAGCAATCGCCATTACAATAAGTGTGTATATCGGAGCAATAAACCATCTGTTCTTAAGCTTCTTCTTAGTTATATTAACTACATACATTACTGTAAGTGCCATAAAAAGCACAGAACCAATTATTAAAAAAATAGTATTTGAAATCATTGTCGATACCTTTCATTATATGTATATTGTTATTCTTCAGGAGCAAGCACCGAGGCACTTATAAACTGCATACGCTTATCCAGTAAGTCTACCATGTCCGCACACTCTTTGAGGTCAATTATCAAATCTTCCGGCATCTCACCTTCATATTTGTAGTTAATCTTATGCTCAAGACTTGCCCAGAAATCCATGGCAATAGTTCTAATCTGAATCTCAACCGGAACCTGAACGCACTTACCGTTGGTGTAAACCGGTATGGTAACTACCATGTGGTAGCTCTTGTATCCATTCGGCTTTGGCTTACTCATATAATCCTTAAGATGTATTACAGTCACATCTTCCTGCTGCTTTATCTTCTCGGCTATAACCATGACATCACTCATAAATGAACATATAACTCTTATGCCGGCTACATCAGTCAGATGCTTATTCACATTCTCTATGTTATCTTCATAACCTAATCTGCGAAGCTTCTCTGCAATACTCTTAGCAGACTTTATTCTGGACTTAACGTGCTCTATTGGATTGGTATTATAAAAGCTTTGAAACTCGTCATTTATAATATTAATCTTTGTTTCCATCTTCTTCAGTGCTGAACGGTAAAGGAACATTAATTCTTCCCAGTCATGCACCTGCTGATTCTCACAATCTGTTACCACCTTATATTCCCCCTGAATATTAGTCAAACTTGAAACCGCCAAGTAATGAACCAAGGCTTGTAGACGCAGCTGCCTCTTCTACATACTCTGTTGGCAAATCATCGTCTGTCTTTTCTGTCTCGGCCACATCTAAAAGAGCCTTCATACTTAAACTAAGCTTATTATTATCAATAGAAATAATCTTAACTGTTACTCTGTCGCCTTCGCTAAGAACTGCTGCCGGAGATTTAAGTCTCTTATCTGAAATCTGTGAAATATGAAGAAGTCCTGATAAACCGTTGTCAAGCTTAATAAATGCTCCGTACTTTTTAATGGACTCGACTTCACCTTCTACAACAGCACCAACCTCACACTTAGCGATTCTCTTATTCTTCTCTTCTGACTCTTTCATAAGAAGAAGTTCCTTCGCTGAAAGCACCAGCTTATTCTCCTCCTTGTCAGCAGTAATAACCTGAACCTCCAGCTCCTTACCCAGATACTCTTCTAAATCTTCTACAAAGACAGTACTAAGCTTGGACGCAGGAATAAAACCACGCATACCTTCAACCTGAGCAATCGCTCCACCCTTAACAATGCCGCTAACCTTAACGGTAAGCACAGTTCTATTCACAAGATAATCATTAAGACGCTCCCACATCTCTAAGTCATTAGCTTCTTTTCTTGAAAGCACTACTCTTCCTTCATTGTCAGAAGTCTCAATTACTGTCGCAGTAATCTCGGAACCAATCACTGCTGCCTCCTTAAGTATGCAGTCCGGATCATTAGAGAAATTCTCTTTACTGATTACACCGCCTGAGAAATAACCCATATCTATAAGTACTTCCTGTTCATCTACACCAACTATAATGCCCTTAACTACATCGCCCTCACGAACTCTCTTCATGGAAGCTTCAATCTCGGCTTCATAATCAGCCATAGATTCTGTCGGTTCTGCAACCTCAGGAATCTCTTCAGCTTCTATGACCTCAGATACTACTTCTTCTGCTGCCGCTGTTAATTCTGCAACAGTTTCCTCTACAGCATCTCCATCTATAGTCTTTACGACGTCTTCCATAGAAATACTCTTATCCTCCGGTGCAACTCCTGCAACTATCTCTTCCATGCTTAATTTATCTTCCATAACAAAACCCTCCATTAGTTTATTTGTAATTATTATTATTCGTTCTGTACATAACAAAACCTTTGTAATCATACTTATTTAAGTATATCACCAAACGCTCCCTCAAACAACCATGCAAGCCTTTTGTTTCTATTTATTTAAGTTTTAATGATAACACAGGCAATTAAAAATTTATTTTCAACTTTTTTATAAAAAAGTGTTGACAAATAATTTTAACAGTTTATAATAACAGTAACAGTTACTATTATTGATTAAGGAGGTGGGGCAATGAAGCAACTAAAGTACAGCCGACAGAGGGAAAGTATTGAAGCATTTTTAAAGACCCGATACGATCACCCTACTGCTGACACAGTATATCAGCATGTCAGGGAAGAGTACCCGAACATAAGCTTAGGCACAGTCTATAGAAATCTTTCACTGCTCGCATCTCTTGGCAGACTTCAGATTATAAGTTGTGGTGACGGTGTGGAACATTTCGATGCCGATATTTCAAGTCACTATCATTTCAGATGCAACACCTGCGGATGCGTGCTTGATGTACCTCTTAAGGTTAATCAGGATATTAACGACATGGCAGCCAGACATCTGGATTGTATGGTTACAAAACACAATCTTGTATTTGAAGGATGTTGCAGTAGTTGCAAGGCCTTAGATAATTAGTAATTGAATTACTACAAAGATATTGAAGCATAAGCTTCGAAAAATAAATATATATAAAGGAGATTATTATTATGAAGAAATTTGTATGTTCAGTATGTGGTTATGTTCATGAAGGAGATGCTGCACCGGCTCAGTGTCCACAGTGTAAGGTAGGTGCTGATAAGTTCAAGGAGCAGTCAGGTGAAAGAACATGGGCTGCAGAGCACGTTGTAGGCGTTGCTAAGGGTGTTAGCGAAGATATTATCGCAGACCTCCGTGCAAACTTTGAGGGCGAGTGTTCAGAGGTTGGTATGTACCTTGCAATGGCCAGAGTAGCTCACAGAGAAGGTTATCCTGAGATCGGTCTTTACTGGGAGAAGGCTGCATGGGAAGAGGCTGAACATGCTGCTAAGTTTGCAGAGCTTCTTGGTGAAGTTGTTACTGACAGCACAAAGAAGAACCTTGAGGTGCGTATAGACGCCGAGAATGGTGCTACAGCAGGTAAGTTTGACCTTGCAAAGCGTGCTAAGGAGCAGAACCTTGACGCTATCCATGACACAGTACATGAGATGGCTAGAGACGAAGCTAGACATGGTAAGGCATTTGAAGGTCTTCTTAAGAGATATTTCAGCTAATTACCCAGTGCAAATTTACAGAGGAATTACAAATGAAAAACGTTGATATATACAAACAATATTTTTCCGCAGAATGCACATTTAACGGTGTAAAGCGCCGTGGAGCTGTAGTGTGGCTGAACGCCGAAAGCGACAGCGGAATCATCCGTTACGAGGTTGGCGTAACCTTCTTCCCACACAGGGACGATGAAGATTTCGGCATAAGCTACGATGCATGTGTTCTGAAAGAAGTACACCGCTCCAAAGGACGTCGCTCCAAGAAAAGAGATGAACAGTATCTGGCACAAGTGAGAACAGTCGCAGATGAAATTGCCCTTTCACTTGAAGGCACTATTCATTGGGACCAGCCGCTTGGTGAAGCACAGTATGGTTAATTTTACTTAAATAAATATTATGGAGGTTTGTTATGGATAAATACATTTGCCCATGTGGTTACGAATATGATCCTACTGTAGGCGACCCTGATAACGGAATCCCTGCAGGTACACCTTGGGAAGAAGTTGCAGAAGACTGGGAGTGCCCATGGTGTGGTTTAGGAAAGGATGCTTTTGAGAAGCAGTAATCAGACTTTTTTAAGATGGAGCGGACTATACTGCTCCATCTTTTTATATAATACAGATTATAATATATATGACTAATTTACTTGTTTTTACTACCCGTATATATTATAATATATATATTAGTATCAGTATTCGCATTCTTGTAAAACGTTTTATGTATAATATTTTCGTAGTTTTACGAAATTAAAATAAGGAGGGTAACATTATGGGTTTTTTAACAAATAAGACAGTACTTATCACTGGCGGCGGCAGAGCTGTACTGTCCAATGGCAAAGCAGGCTCTATCGGCTATGGTATTGCTACTGCATATGCTAAAGAAGGTGCTAACATTGTTATCACCGGCCGTAATCTTCAGAAGCTTGAAGATGCAAAAGAGGAACTTGAGCGTCTTTATGGTGTGAAGGTTCTTCCTGTTCAGGCAGACATTTCTGCAGGTGCAGACAATGCCGCTATCGCCGCATCAGTAGTAGAACAGGCTGTAGCCGCCTTTGGTGGTATTGATGTTCTTATTAACAATGCACAGGCTTCTGCTTCCGGTGTAACCTTAGCACAGCATACCACTGACCAGTTTAACTTAGCAGTATACTCAGGACTCTATGCCGCATTCCATTATATGCAGGCATGCTACCCATATCTTGCTAAAGCTCAGGGCAGTGTTATCAACTTTGCTTCCGGAGCCGGACTTTTTGGTAATTTTGGTCAGTGTGCTTACGCAGCTGCAAAGGAAGGTATCCGTGGATTAACCCGTGTTGCTGCTACTGAATGGAGCAAGGACGGTATCAATGTAAATGTAATTTGTCCTCTTGCATGGACTGCTCAGTTAGAGAACTTCAAGAACGCTTATCCGGATGCTTTCGATAAAAATGTTCATACTCCGCCAATGGGCTTTTTCGGTGACCCGGAGGAGCATATCGGAAGGGTATGTGTTCAGCTTGCCCATCCTGACTTCAAGTACATGACCGGTGAGACCCTTACATTAGAGGGTGGTTTAGGAATGCGTCCATAAATTGCTATTACCAGCATTTAAAATTAAATCAAATTAAATATGTGTATAAAAACAACACCTCTTAAACAAATACTGTTCAAGAGGTGTTGCATTATGTTTAACACTTAAAATACAAATTATTAATTTATTGAAACCACACCGGATATAACATTATATTATAAATTGAAACGATATTCATCCAATGACTCTTCTTCAATCGGCTTATACTTTCCGTAATTTCTAAACAACTTTGCTGTCTCGTAAAGATATACTAACTTCATAATACTAACTATTATAGCACCTAAAGCAGCTACCAGCAAAACAATTAGTCCTATAAACGGTAAAAAAGCAACAATAAATGGTGCACAAAATGTCGCAATTATCATTCCGATATACCATTTCCAGAGTCTCTCCCATCTGTCTGCCATTTCTTCATTAATATTACGTACTTCTTCTTCATGTCCTACATATTCATTGTATTCTCCAACCAAACCTACAATTATCAGTGGTATGGAAATTATTAATGCACCTACTGAATCTTCATTACCTCCTGAAACAATAGATACAATTGTATCTACAACACCTGATATTATACAACATATTCCTGCTGTACGATAATGCTCATTCTCTGTGGACATTTTTAAAAGAACAACACCATACACAATAACACAGATAATATTTATAATCTCACCAAACAAATATAAAGGTGGCGCTATCTCAGCAATACTATCTATTGTAAAAATTCCTGCAATTGTTGATGGAACAAACAACCAGAATAAAATCCAAATCCATTTTCCAAGATCATCTGCTCTTCTACTAACTTCATTCTTATCAATTTCTATCATTTCATACTCCTCCATAAACATTTTTCATTTGTTCTCATTATGAATTCGGAGCACTGACATAAACCTCCTGCTCCGCATTTAATTATACTTCACATACAACTTTTGTCAACAATTAATGTAAGCTGTCTCCAAACATATTATCAATCTTATTTGTTAATTCTTTACTAACTAATATATATCTGATATAATTCAAATAAGAGATATTTTATAGAAAAGTACATTTTATTAATATTTTTTCAACAAACTATTGACCTTTCACCCACTGCATAGTTTATATTTACCCCAGAAACCAAACTTAAGGAGACCAACTATGAATATCAAACAAGCAGAATTACTCTCAGGTATATCAAAACGTAACATTCGTTTCTACGAACAGGAAGGACTTATTTCTCCTACCCGTAATCAGGAAAATGATTATCGCGAATATTCCGAAGAAGATATTAACATCTTAAAACTAATTCGCGCTCTGCGCATGATTGATATGCCACTGGAACAAATCAAGGATGTTATCGGCGGACAAACCGCGCTTAAAGATGCCGCCCAGGAACAAAAAAATAAACTAAAGCTGCAAATTGAGCAGTTAGAAGGTGCAATACGTTTTTGCGAAGAATTCGGAACTCATGGCGATATAAATAATATTAACATTGATGAAGTATTATCCAGAATGGATTCTCCGGAGAACAAGAAGGAGTTGTTCTGGCAGTGGGTTAATGATTACCAAAAGGTCGCTACTGCTGAACATGAAAAAGTATTTTCCTTTATACCCGATGACCCTGTTACTACTCCTTCTGAGTTCACTCTTGCATTACTCAAATACGCTGAAAACAATGAACTCAATATATATATCACTAAAGAAGGAATGTATCCAAAGTTTACACTTAACGGTATAGAATATACTGCTAAGCGTTTTTATACCTCAATTGGTTACAAGATTAAAGTGCCTGTTGTCGGCATCAGATGTGAGGCTGTTCATCCTGAAGATTTCGAGCCGGATGTACCAGAAAAGCAAAAGAAACTATTTAAGTTCTTCCATCACAACTGGATTACCATACTGCTAACTGTTATTATTCTGGTTGTTGGTATAATCGGCAGTCTAAATGGTTGGATGAACACACTGGAATATTGGATAGTTTTACTTGCAATTCCTGTTTTGATCAGTATAATGCAATACTTTCATTCATATTTTGGATATCGTGAATACGAAAAAAAGAAACAACACTAAATTAGCAACGATATTTGCATCTTTTATTTATTACCGTGATTGCAATCACTAATTATACGTTCACAAACTTAATTTTTATGCTATACTATTATATATTACATTGGAGCAAATAATTGACCAAATAAAACGCATATTAATGAATCGCAAAATTAATAAATATTATCATACACAAAAAGGAGAACACTCATGAAACTTGCAGAGGCTTTACAGGAACGTGCAGATTTAAACAGACAAATCGAACAGTTAAAGATGAGATTATCAAACAACGCTATAGTTCAGGAGGGCGAAACCCCGGCAGAAGACCCTAAGGTGCTTCTTAGCGAGCTTAACAACAGCCTTGCCAAGCTTGAAGAGCTTATCGGCAGAATCAACCTGACCAACTGCACTACTATTGTAGATGGTAAGACTCTTACCGAGCTTATCGCAAGAAAGGACTGTCTTTCTATCAAAGTAGGGGCTTATCAGGATTTTGTAAACCAGGCAAGCCAGACTGCAAGACGTGCAACCAGAACTGAAATCAAGATACTTAGTACAGTTGATGTTAAAGAACTTCAGAAAGAAATCGACAAGCTTTCAAAGGAACTCCGCCTTCTTGACAATAAGATTCAGGAAACCAACTGGACTACTGAGCTTAAATAAAACTACTAAATCATTTGTACAAGTATATTTAATCAAATAATATATGTGGTAACCAATGGTGCGAATGCATCTCTGTGGCTGAGAATGAGTCCACACTCAGTGGTATGCCGAAGGACCGGCAAAGGTTCAAATCCTTAGCATTGTAATGTCCCGATCGTGTACAACCGTATATTTATTTTTTATCTTTTATCACCATGCATTGACCAAAGGTGAGGGCGGGCACGGGGAATTTTATATACTACAAACATAAGCAAAGGCAGTGTATTGGCTATAAACCGTACACTGCCTTGATTAATTATTTATATGTGCTTATTCAGCTTTCTTAGATGACTTCTTTGATAACATCAGGTTTGTAAGAATACCAAGAATAAGTGCTGAAGCAATTGATGTAACAGTTACCTGTCCAAATGTTAATGTAAGACCACCGATACCTGCTATAAGGATAACGCTGACAACAAAAAGATTCTTATTCTCTTCTAAATCAATCTTCTGAATCATCTTAAGACCGCTTACTGCGATGAAGCCGTAAAGTGCTATACATACACCACCCATTACACATGAAGGTATTGTATTAACGAAAGCAACAAATGGTGATAAGAATGAAATTACGATAGCACCGATTGCTGCACCGATGATACTGCATACAGAAGCGTTCTTTGTAATAGCTACACAGGCAACAGCCTCACCGTATGTTGTGTTAGGACATCCACCGAAGAATGCACCAACCATTGAACCAATACCATCGCCAAGAAGTGTTCTGTGTAAACCAGGCTCCTCTAAAAGGTCTCTTTCAATAATACTGCTTAAGTTCTTGTGGTCAGCAATATGCTCTGCAAATACTACGAATGCTACAGGAACATATGCAACAAATATTGTACTTACATATGAGAAGGAGAGGTCACCAAAGCCCTTCGCTGCTGTAAGGAATGTAAAGTCAGGTACTGCAATAAAGCTTGATACTGTAATATTTGAGAAGTTATTAACTAACGCACTGTAATCAACAACCTTAAGAGCATCAATTCCTGCAACATTACCGATAACTGTGAAGATTGATGCAACAGCATAACCTGCAAGAATACCAATAATAAAAGGAATGAGCTTTGTCATCTTCTTACCGAATGTAGAGCAAAGCATCGTAACTGCAAGAGTAACAAGACCACATACTACAGCGATAAGTGTATGACCTCCGGCATTAGCCTTTGTAAGATCACCTACTGCATTACCTGCAAGTGAAAGACCGATAATTGCAACTGTAGGTCCGATTACTACTGCAGGCATAAGCTTTGAAATCCACTTAACACCTACAAACTTAACTATTATTGCGATAATTACATAAACAAGTCCTGCAAATATTGCACCAAGAATCAATCCAAGATAGCCAAGCTCCATAGAAATAGCGCCTGCAAATGCTGCTGCCATTGAGCCAAGGAAAGCAAAAGAGCTTCCTAAGAATACCGGGCTCTTTCCCTTAGTACAGAACGCATACACTAGAGTACCTACACCTGCACCAAAAAGGGCGGCTGCCGGGCTCATGCCGTTACCTACTATAACAGGTACTACAAGGGTAGCTGCCATAATAGCAAGCAAATGCTGAATTGCGAACACTATAAGCTGACCAAAAGGCGGCTTATCCTGAACATCGTAAACTAGTTTCATTTTTTTCTCCTCCATAAGTACATTTATTGTTAAAGCGCTCTGCGCTATTAACCAAAGCTACCCCTTACACTAGTATTCTCTTGTATATAACTATCATAATTCCAGTGTAATCCCCCAATTACTCAACTTAACCAAAACAAATACCCTGATAAATTTATAATTAATATGAAATTCCTATTTTAAAAAAACGTCCTGCCTAAAGGCAGAACGTAAATATCAATAACATACCTAAGAACTTTTCCGCCCTTTAAGGCTCTCTTTTTTCCTAGAGAAAAATATAACATAATATAGGTAAAAAGTAAAGCAGTTTCACATAATCTAAACACTAATCTGCGGCATTAAAATTATTGATGAACATTTCTTTATCAACAACTTCACCTATCAGCTTAAGCTTGTCCTCCCTGCTCATCCTTTTAATGTGCCATTCCCTGCTCATTGCTTCCTTCTTTGTTGTAAAACCTTCTTTATATACCAGCTCTACAGGTCTGCGGTTCTTAGTATACTTTGCTCCCTTACCGCTATTATGTGCCTCAAGTCTCTTTTCAAGATTGTTAGTCCAGCCGGTGTAGAGACTTCCGTCGTTGCATTTTATTATATATGTGTAATTTACTTCGCTACTATCCTTGTTGTTTTTCATCTTTGCCTCCGCATATGCTTTGCTCAGAACAAACACTCCTTTGGTAATTTACACGTTGTTTGTACCAGCTTTCTTTTATCAGATGATTTATATGTACAGGGGCGCGAAGCGCCCCCTATCTATCTAAAGCATCAGACCTTCATAAAAATATGCCGGCCGGGCATATCTCTTTTGTACTTTCTCAAAAAACGTAAAAACTTCTGATGCGTTTTTTGCTATTCTCAACAAGAGAATCTTAGCCATTAAGCTAAATAACAATCTCTTAATATATTTTATGTGCTCCTTCTCTATTTGTCATTATAAAAAATAATTTTTTGTCAGGATAACATGCCGCCTTCAACCTGCTTTACAATAATAAGCCTGTCACCCGGCATAATGTCATTTGTTTTAAGCCCGTTAATCTCGCGAATCGAATCCAGACTCGCATGATACTTCTTTGCAATTTTCCACAAAGTATCGCCTTCCTTAACCACATATCCACTTATACCCGGAAGCTTCGCTATTTTCTCTAAATCAAAAGGCTTAACCTCTACTCCGGCAACCACAGGTATAATACTCGTTTTTCTCACCAACAGTTCCACAGAAAGTACTGCTTTGATTTCCAGCTCTCCGTTTCCTAAAAGCACCGCTGAAAGCTGCTCTAAATTTGTCTTAATCTGATAAAGACAGTCATCATCTATTCCTTTCGCATCCATTACAAAGGAAAACGGAACAGCACCTTTAACAGCACGCATAGGATTTCTGTCGTCAGAAGTCATATACAGGGCGTTTATCAACAAAGCTCCCTCAACTTTAACACCGTCATCCACAACAAGTACTTCGTCTATCTTTACATTTCCACGGCAGTGGCATACCTGCAGAACTCTTTCATCACCATGAATAAATATCCTTCCGCCGGCTTTAAATTTCGAACTGTTTTTTACAAGAATATTTTCTATATAAGTATCATTCATTCCCGGCTGTACATCAACCGTCGGCGAATATATGTCACTTAAGTATTCTATTGTTTCCTCTTCAAACAAACGTATATCAAGGTCAAGCACTCCATCAATGGTAAATATTCTTGTTTCTCCGTCGTTATCAGGCATCAGATTTATTTCGGCATGGGACAGCATGACATCTACAAACGGTATCATTTCCTGAACTGCATAGGAAAGCTCCACATTTCCGGAAAATGAAATCGTACGTTCAAGCCACTGTATTGGAATTCTCTCATCTTCAGCGGCATACATTATGTACACATTCATTTCTCCGCTGACTTCTATTCCACCATCCTCAGCTTTTACTTCCACATTTCTTAATTCACTTTCTTCCCATATAATTCTGCCTACATTAGGCTGTCCCGAAGAAACCTCTGTTTCAAGCTTCACTCTTAATGTGTCCTTTTGCAACACAGCAATCTTGGAAATATCAATCTTATCCGTAATTATCTCGCAGTTAATATCGCTCTCAAAGCCTCCCGCGATTTCCTGACTGGTTGTCATCTCGGCAGAAAGCCTGAAAGTAATTATTGCTTTGACACTTATTTTTCTGGAATTTATCATTTCTACCGTTAAGTCATCAATCTCCGGCTTTACATTAAGATAATCTTTTTCGTCAAGCTGCTCCATATTGATAATCTCATCAAAAGGCAGTGCCCCGCGCATTACGAAAACCTCTCCGCCATTCTCCGGATTGTACATCATCTTAAAATAAAGTCTTCCCTTAATCTTAGCCCTTCCACTAAGTCTTCTTGTCTCCTCCAACTCTATTCTTCCGTCAGAGGTAACAATCTGTCCGATATCCGGATTGGTATCAGGAACAATAAAATCATCATCAAAGGTCATCTGGTATATCGTCTGTTCTTTCAGTTTATCAAATTGTACAGTCTGTTTTCTTAACTCCATAAAGCCTCCTTACAAAAATATGACCGGCAGGTCCATATTTTCAATCTTAATAACAATATAAGGATAGGATACTGCCTTAGACACTTCCTCGTCGGCGGCAGGTCCCATCAGGTCTACATCCACACAGATTGCATTATCTGAAAGATACAGCTCATTTACTGTCATGCTGTAACCGCCGGTTTCCTGCTGCCCGCGTCCTGTCACAATATACAGATACTCTCCGTCCTTATAAGTCAGATTAAACTCTGCCTCCTTCTTTTCCTCAATGACACCTAAAAGTTCTTCCGGGATTTCCTCCTCTGTTACAACTGTAAAATCCAAATCCTTTACTTTCTCGTAGTCCTCAGAAAAGCCGCAGCCGCCAAGTAAAATCAGACAAAGCATAAGAACCGCTATTTTTTTCATGCCACCCTCCGGCATTACATTCTCTATTTATTCTATTGAAGGTTGTTGTGGAATATGACGTAAAAATGATTTTTTTACAAAATAGAAATGCGTCGGTTCAGCCAAGGCACTTGATGGACTATTAGCCTGACTAAACCGACACAGAATGACAGCGTATCATATATACAATTGTTATCTATACAAGGCTTTTGCCTTTACAGCATCTAACATTCATAAATCAAACCTACAAATATTTCTGCATACTTCTCAATACCGGTATCTATAGTTTCTACATAAAATGGTGTTACCGGTGAATTACAGTAGGATTCTACTACCTTTAACATCTTAGGTATTGAACTGTTTACACTTTTATATGTGGCCGGAACCCTCATTCTCATAACATTTTCAACTTCAAAGACCGGCAGAAATTCAAATCCCTTTGGAACAGTAACTTCTTTATTTACTGCAATCATATACTCCCAGTCAACCAGTATTCTCTTTTTATCAAGTTCTACTGAATTTGTTGCTGTTATTGGGTTGCTGGTTTTTTTTGCACTATTTTTCAGAATAATAAGATCTACTGCCTGTATTATTTCATCCATCTCATCTCGGGTAACCTTTCCCTTGAATGAAATTACGTTCTCCATGTAAACTCTCTGGTTGAGGTTAATACTTTCGTACATAATTAAACGCCTCGCCTCTTAAGTCTATGTATTGTTGCAAAGAGTCATATCTCTCCACCTGCACCTAATAAATTATATTAAACAGGAACTATACAATAAATTGGTTCGTGTTATGCTTTTTCATTTGGTATCTGTTGGTTTCTCTTATTTAAAACGTTTTTATTCATTTTAACGCTTAAACTCTCCAACACTGATAAAACCGTCATTTTTTCACAAAAAATTAGTTGGTATTTGTTGTTTTTATCCAACAAATATGTTATATTTTATATATAAATAAATTGAATTTAAACTATTTTTATGATGAGGTGCTGACTATGGAGAAAAAAATTGAAATACTTTTAGTTGAAGACGATCCGAACGCATGCAAAGAGATAATTGAAGTTATTGACGAATCTGAAGATTTTCTCATTGTCGGCGTGACCAATAATGCCTCCAAGGCAATACAGTACATAGAAGAATTTTTACCGGATGTACTTATTTTAGATTTAGAATTACACGAAGGCAGCGGCAATGGATTAACCCTTTTATCCGAGCTTAGGAATATGTCTCTCGGTAAGACACCATATATTCTTGTGACGACCTACAACTCAAGCTCATTAACCTATGATACCGCCCGCCAGCTTGGTGCAGATTTCATCATGTCAAAGTACCAGGAGGGTTACTCCGCCAGATCTGTAATAGACTTTTTGAAGATTATACGTTCAGCAATACGCAACAAGCATAAAGCAGCCGCTTTACAGGGCGCAACTACCGAATCACCGGAGCATTACAAAAAGCGTATTACAAGACAGATTATCACTGAACTTAACTATGTAGGCATCAATCCGAAATCAGTAGGATATCAATACCTTATAGATGCGATTATCATTATGAGCAAGCGTCCTACCCAGAACATATGCGGTATCATTGGACAAAACCATGGTAAATCCGGAGCAAGCGTGGAGCGTGCCATGCAGAACGCAATTAACCGAGCTTGGAGAAACAGCAATATCGAGGATTTGTTAGTTCACTACACCGCTAAAATCGATCCTGAACGCGGAAATCCTACAATTACAGAGTTTATATGCTATTACGCGAATAAACTTAAGACCGAGTATTAAAAACTGATTTACAGCCTTTTTATGACGTAACAAAGCAATATTAATTACATAAAATATAATCAGCCAGAGACAATTTTGTCTCTGGCTCTGTGTTGTGTGAAAGATAAGCTGCATCGCGTGTTATCATGTTTATTTATGATATGCCTGCTAAAATAACTATTCCATATAGTTTACTATTTTTAACTGGCAATGCCAGTCAATATTTCAGTAATTCGACGCACTTGTCGAATTCTGTCGACAGATGTGTTATAATAATATATATTTTCTAAATATGCAAATCTGCCGGCTACCACATGGATAGCCGACAGACCTGCATTGGGGTTAAATTCAAAATTGTTTTTTTGTCAAATTAATGTCAAAACACATGGATAATGACTGCATAATAAATAGTTAATAAATACATCTTTATCACATTCGATATTAATTATATTTTACTTTGCTATTATCAATTACTAATAATACTAACAAAAATATTATGCTTCAAACCATGAAATAAGCCATTCCAAAAACTTAATCACTTCTATACCCTCTTTCTTTAATTTTTACCAAAGTATAGAAATTAAAACTAAGAGGATAAATTTGTTTATATATTATGATTTTAATGATTTATATTGTTATTTGTAGGAGGTTTAATACTTTGCAAA
>JAZULV010000086.1:0-5542 GCA_045603305.1 Lachnospiraceae bacterium
CTTGCCCTCAGGCAGAGCGTCAGCGATTGCTTCACAGGCAGCGCCTTCCATCAATGCCACCATGCAAGGGGTTGCATAAACCAACAAAGAACCGGAGCCAACCTCCAAAGCCGTATCTTCCCGTTCTACGAGGGTAGAAACCTCGCCCTTCATGCCGATTGTAATTTCCATGATAACCGCCTCCTTTTTTCTTTCAATATATCGTAAAATCAAAAGGGTGTCAACAAACGGATTGTAAATTGACCCAAAATGCGATATGATAGTTATTAAGAATACAGAAACGGAAGCAGATTTATGGAAAACTGGTGGTATGTATATATCCTGCAGTGTGGGGACGGAACGCTGTATACTGGAATTGCAAAGAATGTTGCGCACCGAATGCAGATGCACAGCAACGGAGAGGGAGCCAAGTATACCCGGGGAAGAGGCCCTCTGAGACTATGCTACCAGGAAGCGGCAGAATCCTATTCCGCCGCATTACGCAGAGAATATGCGATTAAAAAACTGAGCAGAAAAGAAATAATCAAAATAGACAGCCGCATACAGGTGTGATAAAATATGATTTATATTTGTTTTGCTAAGCAATTATTGATATTCTATTATAATGTAGCTAATTTACTTTTTATTTGTAGGAGGACAACATGGTAAGGTCAGCAGTTTGTATAGCAGCTTGTGTAACATTATTTATAAGTCTTATACTGCCGGTAGTGCTTTATATCGTATACGGTGTTAAGAACAAAGGTAAAGGAGTATGGACTGCGTGGCTTCTTGGTGCCGCCGGCTTCTTTGTTTTTCAGGTGATTTTAAGACTTCCGATTTTAAGTATGCTTTCTTTGAATCAGGGATTTCTTGATTTTGCGTCAAATTATTATGTTTTATACTGTTTAATCCTTGCTTTCACTGCGGGACTTTTCGAAGTTATCGGAAGATATATCGTTGCTAAAATATTAAGTAAAAATATTTCTTACGAAAAAGGATTTGCTGCCGGATTAGGACATGGCGGTATAGAAGCTATGCTTATTGTCGGAATGACCTATATTAACAATTTGCTGTATATAGCGATGATAAACACCGGAAGTTTCGATATGATTGTTGAGCAGGCGGCAGAGCTTGGGACTGATACAAGCAGCCTTATTGCAATTAAAGATACGCTTATAAATTCAAGTTCTTATGTGTTTTATCTTGCCGGATATGAAAGAATTCTTACAATGATTTTTCATGTGGCACTAAGCCTTATAGTGTTTTATTTTGTATGGAAGAAGAAAGATGTTATTGGTATAATTATTTGTTTGATATTACATACAGTTACTGATTTCGTGGCTCCGATTATAAGCGGACTTGCATCTGATTATCTTGGAAATATGATAACTGTTAACACTTCCTATGTAATAATATATGTCTTCCTTACACTGGTGGCAATATTATCAATTATAATAATTCGCTATTTAAAAAAGAGCTGGACAAATACTGAAAACAACATTGACTAATGAAAGGAACAGCATGAGAAAATTAGCTTTATCTGATGAAATATTATTAACAATTGAAAAGCCTGTGAGATACATCGGTGGTGAGGTCAACAGTGTGATGAAGGACTTGTCCAAGGTTGACATCCGTTTTGCCATGTGTTTTCCTGATGTGTACGAGATAGGTATGTCCCACTTGGGTATCCAGATTCTTTATGATATGTTTAATAAAAGAGATGATATCTGGTGCGAACGTGTTTACTCACCATGGGTGGACTTAGATAAAATTATGCGCGAGCAGAACATTCCGTTGTTCGCAGTTGAATCTCAGGATCCGGTTAAGAACTTTGATTTCCTTGGTATTACACTGCAGTACGAGATGTGCTATACAAATATACTTCAGATACTTGAACTTTCCGGGATACCGATTTGGTCTAAGGACAGAACAGAAGATGACCCTATAGTAATTGGTGGAGGTCCTTGTGTATACAACCCTGAGCCTATTGCTGAGTTCTTTGACATTTTCTATATGGGCGAGGGTGAGACCCAGTATTACGCTTTGATGGACTTATATAAGGAGTGTAAGAGCAAAGGCTTTAACCGCCATGAGTTTTTAGAATTGGCGGCTGATCTTCCGGGTATGTATGTTCCTGCATTTTATGATGTGGAGTATAATGAAGATAGCACTATTAAGTCAATGCTTCCAAACAATCCTCATGCCCCGGCTACAGTTCGCAAGGAAATTTTACTTGACATGGACACTGAATTTTATCCGGACAAGCCGGTAGTACCATTTATAAAGGTTACTCAGGATAGAGTAGTTCTTGAGATTCAGCGAGGCTGTATAAGAGGATGCCGCTTCTGTCAGGCAGGACAGGTATACAGACCGGTTCGTGAAAGAAGCTTAGAGTATCTTAAAGAGGCTGCTAAGAAACTCCTTGAAAATACAGGCCATGAGGAGATTTCATTAAGTTCTTTAAGCTCCAGTGATTATTCTAATCTTAAAGAGATTGTTGAGTTTTTAATAGAAGAATATAAGGGCAAGGGCATTAATATTTCCCTTCCTTCCCTTAGAATAGATGCTTTTTCTCTTGATGTTATGAGTAAGGTGCAGGATATAAAGAAGAGCAGTCTTACCTTTGCTCCGGAAGCCGGAACCCAGAGAATGCGTGACGTAATTAATAAGGGTCTTACCGAGGAGATTATCTTAAAGGGTGCAGCGGAGGCCTTTCATGGTGGCTGGAACAAGGTTAAGCTTTATTTTATGCTTGGTCTTCCGGGAGAGAGAGAAGAAGATATCAAGGGCATTGCAGAGCTTTCAAATGAAGTGGCAAAGACCTATTATGCTGAGATTCCTAAGGATCAGAGAAATGGCAGGGTTATGGTCACTGCCAGCACCTCTTTCTTTGTACCGAAGCCATTTACTCCGCTTCAGTGGGCAACTATGTTCACTAAGGAAGAATACCTTGGAAAAGCCCGAATTGTAAACCAGACTATGAAAGAACAGCTTAACCACAAGAGCTTAAAGTATAACTGGCATGAGGCTGATGTAACAGTGCTTGAAGGTGTATTTGCAAGAGGAGACAGAAAGGTTGCACAGGCTATTTACACTGCCTATAAGATGGGCTGTATTTACGATTCCTGGTCAGATTTCTTTGATAATGATAAGTGGCTTAAGGCCTTTGAAGAATGTGGCATTGATATTGAATTCTACACATTAAGAGAGCGTTCATTGGATGAAGTATTCCCTTGGGATTTCATTGATGTCGGCGTTACTAAGGAATTTTTGAAGAGAGAATGGAACAAGGCGATGAGTGAGACTGTATCACCGAACTGTCGTGAAAAGTGTCAGGGCTGTGGAGCCAGAGTATTCGGCGGAGGTGTATGCTATGAAAATTAGAATAAAGTTTTCAAAAACAGGCTGTGTGAAGTTTTTAGGCCATCTTGATGTAATGCATTATTTTCAGAAGGCTATGCGTCGTGCAAAGGTTGATATAAAGTATTCTGAAGGCTTTAGCCCACATCAGATTATGTCCTTTGCTTCACCGCTTAGTCTCGGACACACAACCAGCGGCGACTATCTTGATATAGAAGTTAATTCAACTGATTCTTCAGTAGAAATGCTTAGAAGACTGAATGATACAATGGTAGAAGGTTTTGAGGTGTTAAGCTTTAGAAAGCTTGCTGATGACAGCAAGACTGCCATGTCACTAGTTGCAGCCTGCGATTATGAGGTTTCATTTAGGGAGAGTTATGCTCCGAAGAACCTTGGTGAGTTTTTAGATGAATTTATTGAGTTTATTTCTAAAGAGGAGATAAATGTAGTAAAGCAGACTAAGAAGAGTGAGAAGCTTATCAATATCAAGCCTTTAATCTACGACATTAAGATTGATAATAACACTATATTTATGAAGCTGGCTTCAGGAAGTATTGATAACCTTAAACCGGAGCTTGTAATAAAGGCGTTTTATGATTTTAAGAAGATGGAGCCTGCTCCGTTTACATTATTAATTCACCGTACCGAGATGTATGCTGACACCGGTGCGGAAGGTGATAGAGTGCTTGTAGCACTTGAAGACCTTGGAGAGGATATCTATGAATAAGCGAATTATTACCGAGTATCAGGGGCATATCATGACCGCGGTAATGGAGAATGACAAAGTTATAAGTCTGGATTTTGACGACTCTGAGCCTTCCATGCTTGGGAGTATATATGTTGGCAAGGTAAAGAATATTGTTAATAACATCGAAGCTGCCTTTGTTGACATAGGTTGCGGAGACAATTGTTATTATTCTCTTAAGGAGAATAAACATCACATATTCCTTAATCAGAAAACTAATGATAAATTAGTCGAAGGCGACGAAATACTTGTACAGGTAAGTAAAGAAGCCGCCAAAACAAAGGCTCCCATAGTTACCTCACAGATTAATTTTTCAGGCAAATACGCTGTGCTTATATTAAACAGTCCCGGCATAGGATTCTCCTCAAAGATTAAAAATAAAGCCTTCAAAGAGGCTGTTAAAGAGGAATTAAGCAGCCTTCCGATAGACGATTATGGTATTATCGTAAGAACTAATGCCGAGCAGGCATTCCTTAAGGATATATCAGAAGAAGTCATGCAGCTGGTATTTTTAGCTGCAAGAGTTACTGACAGTGCCAGATTTTCATCCTGCTATACCTGTGTGTATTCATCTGTAAGACCTTACATTGCAAAGATTCGTGACAGTCACAATGCGGACGAAATTATAGTAACAGATTCAGAGCTTGTATACAGTCAGGTCATGAAGGAGTTCTGGGATTCGGATCAGGAGCTTTGCGAGAGAGTGAAGAAGTATGATGATTCATATCCATTAATGAAGCTCTACAGCCTTGAAACAGTTTTAGAAAAGGCACTTTCAAAGAAGGTCTGGTTGAAGTCCGGCGGTTACCTTTATATAGAGCCTACGGAAGCACTTACAGTAATCGATGTTAATACCGGCAAGTTCTTAGCCGGCAAGGACAGCGAAAAAACCTTCCTTAAGATAAACCTTGAAGCGGCAGAGGAAATTGCTGTACAGCTCAAATTACGCAATATTTCAGGCATCATAGTGGTAGACTTTATTGACATGAAGAATAAAGAAGATACAGATACACTTATCAATGCACTTAAAAATCATTTAAGAAATGATACTGTAAAAACAACCTTTGTAGATATAACTTCTCTTGGGCTTGCTGAGATAACAAGGCAGAAGATAAAGAAGCCGATATATGAGGTGTTAATCAAAGGTTGATTATTTATATAAACTTATTAATTGGTTTATAAATTGCAAATTGAATAATCTATATTGTGATAAAAAATCAGGTGTAAATCTGATTTTTTATTTTTATCAAACCATTTTCTATATTCAATTGTATATATACTGAAGATATAAAGAAATAAAGGAGTATTTCATTACATCTCCATAAGTGTTTTATGGAAAGGAGACAGTATTTCAGTGCAGAGATATAAGTGTTCTATGAATGACGGGGTTAATTTAGTATCGGAGGTGAATCATGAATTTTACTGGTGATGAATTTAATGAAATAATAAAAAAATATG
>JAZULV010000087.1:0-37069 GCA_045603305.1 Lachnospiraceae bacterium
TCTATCGTTCTTAGCCTCATTCGGAACAATAATAATTAATTTTGTAATCTGATTATCTCGTTTTGTCTGACATAAAGCTTCATTCTCCATTGATATAAATTCGTCCAGTTTACTAATATCTTTAATTAATTCTTTAGCATATCCTTTGAGCAATGACTTAACCTTATTCTTATTTATCGAGTAATTAGAAGCAATATTCTCTTCGTTGTCATTTACCTGATACTCTGAATAGGAAGCACAAAAAACATTGACAGAATACACCGAAGTAAATGTGTTGCTTTCTTGACTATATAAATCAATGCCTACTCCCGGTCTTACTGCTTCCGACGGATTTTCATTTTTTATTCTGGCTACAAACTCCTTCCCTCTTTCAAAATTGTCTTTGTCCCATATAGACATCGTCTCATAAGCCTCTTCGAGAGTTGTTCCGGATACCCATGCAGCAGTACTGGCTATCTGTCTGATTGTAAAAACCTGATCAAACAGTCCAAACCCCTTTAATCTTACTTGATAGATTAGTACAATATTTATACTTCTTTGATCATCTAAAAATGAAGACAATCGAAAATCCAGCCCATCTATACCACCGATAACACCCATTTTTTCAAGAGCTTTATCCGCATCATTGGTATCAATATATTTTGTAATTATAGCCCGGCAAACCGGACCGGCTATTATTCGGGAGGTAAGATCACTCTTTATCTCAGAAAGCATTACAGTTGCCAGAGAAGATACAACACCCTGGGGATCATCCAAAACTGCCTCAAAACTACTATACACACGGTTTGCTGCCGCTGTTACTTCTGATACATCATTATTAAGACCTGTGCAGTTTTCTAAAATTTCACTTAGCCTGTCTGATGTGTCCGGTATACAGTTATTAACTGTATTCTCTGCCTTATCACTAAAACTTACCACTGCTTCAACAACATCATCTATCTCAGAAGTATCTGCAACATCTTTATTACCGGCTATTCCCGCCCTGTCAGCTAAATAATAATACATAGATACTTCCTTAGCGACCTGATTTATTGCATGCTGAGTGATACTTTCAATCTTAGCAAGTGTTGCCAGTGAAACAACCGCAAGAAAAGCAAACATAAATAATGAAAGCGATAATATAGTCTCTATTGTAAATGAACCTTTCTCATTTCCGGTATTCATGCCTTTCCCTTTCTAATTATTTATATCAATATCCTAAAATTCCGACATATTTTATTTGTTGCAGCCTATTTTCTATGTTTCCGAAATCATAGAGGTTTCCGTCCGTTTCTCTTTCATTTGATATAGCAGGTACATTGAAAAATGTAGTATTTACTGAAATATCAGCATTTATCTCAACCATGGTAAGTGCTTTTGATATATCAAACTCCGGATTCTGCTGTGAAATATTAGCCTGAATAAGTTTTGCACACCGATTGAGCATACTTGTCTCATTTCCTGCCATAAATATTAATATAAGCAGTTTCAAATACTCTTTGTAAGTAAGAGTCAGTCCGGTAGCTGCCGATATTGAACCATAGGTTTCGCTTTCAGTAAGCCCCATTGTATACTCATCAATCAGTGAAACTATCTTTTCTTTTACCAGTTCTTCCTCATTTTTCAGTACGCTTGAAACACTTTCCTTTAATTTTTCTCCACCGGAACCTATTGCCTCACTTACATTATCATTTATAGCATCGGATACATTTTTAATCATTTTGTCTATACCTTCTGATACTTCAGAAACTATTCCTTCTTTTGCCTTAAGATAGGCCTCGTATATATGGTCAATCATATATTCTCTCGGTGTTTTATCTCCAAGCACGCTAAAAGAGCTGCCTTTAATCGCTTTAACAGCTGCTATTTTTGCACCAGAAACAATACTCTCTTCTTCATCTGAAACAGACATAAAATCAAGCATATCATCTACTTTGTCAGCAATATCTTCTTTCTTAAGTTCCTCTCCGTTATAACCTATTATCTGGAGCGCCAGTCTCTCAACAGCAGTCATTATTGAACTTTTTACACTATCAGCAATACCTGCTGTGGTATTCTTTACATATTCTTCAACGTATGCTCCAACATCATCTATTGAGTCTTCTGCAGTCTCCTGAATCTTTGAGAATATATCACTGACTGCTGTAGCTGCAGTTTCTTTAACCAGGTCTTTTGCACCATTAATACCAAGCACCCAGGTATCTTTGGATTTGTATATACATACAGCTTTACCCTCACAAAGACTGTTAATATCTACTACAGACTCAGCCATCGCCCATGCAAGCAAAATAACTGTCTGTACAAGAGGCACACCAAAGCCGGTCCAGCCGGCAATTGCCGTAGCCGCAGTCATTGCCGGTGTTCTAGTATCACTGCTTGTAAATGCATAAATTGAGTTCAACGCAAATCTGATACCAAATATCATTGCTTTTGTATTGTTTAAATTTGAAGAAACCTCATTATTCCCCCATAAAATATACTCAACCTCACCCCTGTAAAATCTGTTAGATGACAAATCAGAATTATTCATAGCTAATGGTTCAACTGCTTCACCTTTTAAATTCATACCTGAAGTATAACAACTGAACATTTCAGTAAAATATTCCTCTAAATATATCTTATCTCTTATTGTTTCACCAAAATCAGATAACCCATCTAACAAAACTGATATATTAGCTAAATTGTCTATTCCTGCATCTGCTACTGTATTATCATTTGCCGTTGCTTCAACATCCTTAACTAAAAATAAGTTTTCTCCGGCTTCCTCTCCAGCTGCCAGTGCATCTATAGCATCACTAATCTGTACCGGGATTCCGCTGTCTCCCACAATGACTCCATCCTTAACCCCTGTCATATCAGCTGATTTGCTCTCTGTATCATTTCCGGTACTGATAAGCTCTGTTCTCTGCTTTGCTGCCTCTGCTTTGCTGCCTCCAGTTCCCTCTGTCCTTTTACAAGTATTCTTTAAATACTTGTAAAAAGACTGCTTTTCTGTAATCTTTACAAATTCATTAGGATAAATATTATCAATATCCTGATTAATATAGTTTTCAGTCATTGTATTAACAGCAATATCCTGCAACATTTCGACACTGATTATCTGCTCTTTTGGCACATCCTTAAATCGATTCAGATAATTGATACTATTACCGCTATCAATGCATATTGGTTTATTGTAATATTCTATCTTCTCAAACAGCTCAAGTAATGATGAAAAATAAGAGCGGTTATTATTTAAGGTTTGAATTAATGAATTTACAGCCTCTTCATTTACTTCTTTTGCAGAATTATTATAGTCACCTTCCATTGATGTTTTTATATCGCTGTCGGAAAGTTTCTCTACACTGTCCTTCCAGTTCTCTCTTGCACCTTCAAGGTTTTCAATCTTTTCTAATACAGTACTGAGACTTTCTTTCGCATCTTCAATTTTACTATCAATATCATCAATCGACGAATACCAGCCGTTATACAAAAGCCCCGAACCACTGCTGCCATATTCATTTATCTTAAGCTTCCATGCATCTTTAATCTTCTTTGCTTCTTCTCTAAGATAACTTAGCTTGTCTGATATATCCTGATATATTTCTTTTTCCTTCACATACAATAATTTTTCATCATCCGTTAACTTTTCATAATATTTTTCGTATAGTTTTATATATGTATATACTTCAACAAACCATTCTTTATTTACATCCTTTATATAGCCAATCTGACTTTCAAGAGAATCATCATTTTCCCACAAAAGACAATTCTCCAAATGTTTATAGTATTCTGTTTGTGCCGCTTCATATTCACCATTTTCTTTTTCTACAAGCTGTACAAACTCTTCTATATTATTTTTTATATGCGTTAACGCATAGCTATCCTTTTCTTCTCCTGTATAACTTTTTATTTCATCCTCAATTCTTTCCGTTATCTCTTTGTCTTTACTCAGACTTACAACTTCTAAATCCGGTGATTGGTACGCAATAATGTACTCGGTCATCAAAAGATAATTTTTATATGTATTATCAATATCTGCACTAATTAGTGTTGCATAATCCTCCTCATTAAACTTTGTATTTTCTATAGTTTTGTTAAGGGAATTTAATGCCTCATATGCCGCTTCACAGGCTTCCTGTACCGTATAAATCTTCTTTTCATAATCTATTTTTGCTTCCAGAACCTTTGTCTGCTTTGAGGTTTCACTAATACAGCCTATTTTAGTCATTAAACCTCCGGCCATGTTTACAGGTCCGCGATACTTCATATAATCAATTATCTGGCGCTCCAAAACTGCAGGATTAGCCAATGCAGAACCACTAACTTCAACTAAATCAAAGCTTTCAACTCTGGTGTCAACTATATTATCAAAACTTACTTCTTCTGTTGAAAACAAATCACCAATGCTATTAATAAAACTTCTTGTATATGAATCACCACCATCGAGAACGCCTGTATTATTGATAGTATTACTAAAATATCTTGATATATTGCTTTCAAGTTCCTCTGTTGTGGCAGACATTGCAAACAGACCATATACATCCTTCAATAAAGTATCATATTCTGACAAAGCTGCATTCATGGCAAGATCCCCCGCTCCTGAAGCTGCACTTTTTGCTGCCATAATCCTTGAACCATCAACAGTAAGGCCTGCCAAAACAAACATTATTACCATTATTAAAACCAAAAATATTGAAACAGAACCGCGCATCGTTTTAATAAATATATCTACCACTCCAATCCCAGTTTTGAACTTATATCACTAATTTTCTGTTTATATATTTTAATTCTCTCATTTATCGTCTGTCCGCTCTTCCCGATTTTGAAATTTTCAAACATATACTCCGTCATATCAAATACCATATCCGTATTTCGTATAAACTCTGCACTATCTTCAACTACTGCAACTGCATCCACGTCAATATTGATATTTTCAGCAAGTCCTAAATAACTAAACACATCCGGAAGGTCAATAGACTTAATAACCCTTACCTCCACCCTCTGCACAAGAATATTATTGCAGGTCGTAATTGTACATTCTACGTTTGATGCCGCAAGAAACGAGCTGCTATTAATAAGTCTTTCAAGATTTCTCTCGAGTGCATTCTTCTTGTCTTGACTTAAGAAACTATCTCCCCAATACCTGTATGGATTGTGTTCTTCCATTATTTTATTAATGATACTTATAGCCGGAGCATAACCGTCCTCCCAATTAAAATCAGCCTTCGATGTAATCTCATAATCTTCATACAAATTACCATATCCGGGATAAGCAGCCTCTCTGCATGCTGCCACTGCAATTTTCTGTGCAGAATTATATATGTAAATGCCCTGTAAAATGTAACTGCACAGATAAATCAGCAGAAACATACACAACAGCACAAACGGAAATATTAACGTCATTTCAATCACTTGTGCAGAGCCTTTTTCACCATCCCGGCAAATTCTTTTTACATTCCCCATACCTAAGTGCCCCTTTAAACCATAATTAGTGTTTATCTTTATTTACTGCTAAACCTCTTTTTTGCTATACTCCAAGAGAATCCCTGATTTGTTCAAAAAGACTGTTCACAATTGATATAAGCTGCTCCTTAAATATTGCAGCCAGAATAATAACAACTAAAATAATTAATATAATGGCAATAATATTTGTCTCACCATTTTCTTCTTTCAATAATTTATTTATTCTCTTTACTGCTTTGCTAAATCTTTCATATAAATATACTTTTTTCATAATATTCCCCTTTCTAAAATTAATAATTGCTAAATAATTAAAACATATTCGCAAACAAAGGCACTACTACCATAATCAATATTCCGGCAAACATAATCATTAACGGTATCATAAGCTTTGCGCCTGCGGTTTCGCCCTTCATTTTAGCTCTGTGCTTTTTCTCAGCCCAGCTTTCATTCGTCATGTAACGCAGACTAAGTGTAAGGTCTGTACCACCTTTTTGAATATTCTGAGATAATATTGAAGAAAGCTTTCTTATTTCTTTTACAGCACATCGTTGTGCAAAATTATAAAAAGCATCCCTATCCGGTACTCCGTTTTTTATTTCTTCACTTGCTTTCTGCATCTCAATATATAATGCACCTTCTGATGTATACGCAATCCTGTTCCATGCTTCTCTTACTACCAGTCCTGAATTCACTAATAAGGTTAATCTGGATAACATTACAGGATAAGCTGAAAGAATTTCATCATGCTTTTTTTCAACCGCGCTATTTATCTCTACATCAAAATATGCAACAATTGCGACGACTGCCGCCAATATCAGAACAGTAAATGTTATATCATTAGTTATCACTCCGGTTCCCAGACCGAAGGGTACAATTGTCAACAGATATGTAGCCTGCGCTCCTAAAACACAATACTGATAAAAAGGAGCCGCTTTATCACCAAATATCTCTGCAATTTTCTTTTCTCTTTTCACACCTCTTTCACTCTTTAAATTAATCTTAAACAGTTCCAGAAAACCAAAACCTATAAAAAATATATCGTGTAATATGAATTTTTTCTTATCTATTGCTGCTATTGCTTCGCAATACCGGTCTTTATATTTAAAATACAATATGCACCATAAAAGACTTAAAACTGTTCCTAAAGATGCACATAAACAGGACAATAAATTGCTCATTATCTCCTCCCTTAAACCTTTATGTCTGCAATCTTTCTGCCTAATACGTAGGCAAAAACAAACATAATTATAGCTATAATTTTTACGCCAGCATTTAAAGGACTGTTGTCTGTTGCCAAATCTACTCCCATCAGTTTCATCAACGCAATAATCACAAAAGGCATCACACACAATATATTGATTTCGTTTTTATTAGAAGCGATAGTTGCTCTAATTTCCATCTCGATTTCAATTTTATCGTTTATTATCTCTTTGCTGTCTGATACAATTCTTTTCAAATCGCCTCCGAGTCTGTTGCAAACTATAAAGGTTTCGACAAAATTATTAACATCTTCCAATCCGCACCTTACAGCCATATTTTTCAGCAAATCTTCAATTGTAAAATTGTTATACAGCCCTTTAATAACCCTGTCCAATTCACCAACTATGGGAGACCCTTCCCCATAGGTCATCTTTAAATCACTGTACGCATCTGTAAATGCTCCAATAGTATTCTTTCCTGCTGAAAATGAATTGCTCAATGAATCAAGCATGTCTCTGAACTGAAGCAACACTGTCTTCCTCTGCCTGCTTATCAAATAGTTCTTATATATTGTCAAACCAGCCAGTCCGGTCAGCGGTCCTGCAAAAACACTTACTCTTATATCTGCAAACATAATATACAATGCTATTGCACCGGCAACAGTTCCTATCAAAAATCCCGGTATTGTTTCTACAAGACTAAACCTATACATACTATAGTCACTATTTATCTTTTCATCTGTAACTCTGTTCATAGGTAAATTTTTGATCATTGTGCCTCCTAAATCGCAACATCTATTCCGGTAAGTTTCAGTTTATAATCATTTACGAAAGAATTCTGAGTCCTTATAAGCCCTCCCGTGACTTTTTCCCGGGTACTGTATTCATCCTCCTTAAATATATATAACGGATTTAGTTTAATCTCCCCGTTTTCAATACCAAGCACCTCTGTTATCTCCATCGTTCTTCTTGATTTATCTCTTAAGCGTGAAAGATGAATAATTATATCAATTGCCGAGGCAATCTGCTGCTTTACTGCCTCTAAAGGAAGACCTGAAGCACCTTGTAAAACCATGGTTTCAAGGCGGCTTAACATGTCTGCTGTAGAATTTGCATGTCCTGTTGATAATGAACCGTCATGACCGGTGTTCATCGCCTGCAGCATATCCAGGGCTTCTTCTCCTCTAACCTCTCCTACAATAATTCTTTCAGGACGCATTCTTAAAGAAGTTCTTATCAAATCTCTTATAGTAACCTGTCCTACACCAGAGCTGTTAGAATTTCTGGTTTCCAGCGAAACCAGATTCTCTATACCGGTTATCTGAAGTTCTGCTGAATCTTCTATGGTAATTACTCTCTCGTCCTTAGGAATATAATTTGATAATGCATTAAGAAAAGTAGTTTTGCCGGAACCGGTTCCTCCGCAGACAAAAATATTGTACTTTGCCTTTACTAACAGCTCCAGCTTCTCTGCCACCTCCTCATTTAACGAACCATACTGTATCAGTTTTTTTATTGTCATAGGTGACTTTGAGAATTTTCTGATAGTCATAACCGGACCGCAAAGAGAAATCGGTGAGAGAACTACATTCACTCGGGAGCCATCAGGAAGTCTTGTATCTACTATAGGATTGGCCTGATTTACTTCCCTGCCTGCAAGTCCTACAATACGCTGGATAATATCCTCTAATCTTTTCTGATTTTCAAAATGACTGTCTAACTTATACAAAACACCATTCTTTTCAATAAAAATATTATCAGGACCATTTATCATAACCTCAGTTATACTGTCATCGCTAATAATTTCATCAAGCAGACCAAAGCCGCGTATAGAACTGTAAATCTGCCCGGCAATTGCTATCTTCTGCTGTATCGGATAATATTTATCACCTGAATTTTGCATTACCAGCTGTTCAATTCTCTCCTTAAGTTCCTCATCCGAAAGTTCGCTCAGGGGTAAATTTTCTGTAACATACTTCTTTAGTTCAACAACTCGCTGCTCTAATGTAGAATCCATGCAACACCTCCATATTCTCTAAACGCAGTCTTTTAAGTAATTATCCCTGAATAAGTTCCTTAAACCACTCCACAGAAAGCATCCGGTTCATGATATCATCCGCTGTCTCACCTTTAAAATACGGAACACAACCAAGATACTTTATATCCGTTTCCTCCACAATTTTTAAATTATCGACATCCGCTTTGTTATATACCAGAAGTAATTTACTTAATATATCTGCCGGTTCCTGCTCCTCTAACACATATAATGCATCATATAGTCTCCTAAGCTTGTTGTGGGAGACTGGCATATCTTCGCTTACAAGAACAATCTTTTCGCAAAATTCCATAATGCGTCTGGTTCTTTTGTCCAAATTACAATCCGCATCCACAACTATGTAATCATACATGCCCCTGCTGCAAAGCTCCTGAAGCAGAATACTAACATCTTCTTCATCAAGCTCCAGCAAATCTAATGCCAGATTCGAACTACTGTAAAAACAAACGCCGCTTGAATCCTGTTTTACTATACTTTCAAGCTTCAATGCCAGATTTACCTTTCTGCTCTTAACTGCATATACAACATCACTAAAATCAAGCCTGCCTTCGTCTGTAAAGTAATCGTCAGCACTACCCAGCTGCTCCAGATTGAGATATAACACCTTTTTATCACATGAAGCAACATACCTTGCAAAGACTGCGGCCAGCAGAGAACTCCCGGCTCCGCCACTCGCCGACATAAATGTAACAATCCCGGTCGCCTTATTACTATTTGATTTGTAACCGGTAATAATTGAACTATTCTCCGCATAAATACCTAAAATATCCTTGTAAAACAAATCTACTCTCCGGTACTTTGAAACCGCCCTCTGGCCTCTTATGCTTTCCACGTCAGCTTCCTTTGACATATAAGCAAACCCGCACTTTTCCGGTATAAGTGGCATGCTTATATCGAACTCTTCATCCATCAGGAAAACATCTGCTTTAATAGTTTTCAGTGTCTCAAAAGCCAGTTTGCTGTCAGTAAATGAATATATCTCAAGCTTATCCGGATACTTATTAATAAGCACAGGTACAAGTCTTCCGAGATACTCTCTATCCTTGTCTAATAACACTAGTTTAATTTTCATAAGTCACCGCCCAATTAATAATTATTAGTTTAATTATCCTTGGTACATTAAAGGTATTAACAGGAAGCTATTTGTAAGCAGAACAACTAAACAAAAAGCCTCGGCACGGTATATTTTTGCTGTTTATGGTGTTTTACTTAAGAATTGCAAAATTTGCAGTAATTACGATGCTTCTTATAGATATAAAGAATATATAGAAATGCAACTTATCTAAAGTATATTAGTGATAATCTGATAAAGCTTATTACTTATGCTTAGTATGTCAAAAACAATAAACTTAAAAAGCTTATAAAGAATAAAATGTGGTAAAAAATGTGACCGAAAACTTCTAATGAAAATGAATAATATAGACATGTCTAAAGATAAACTAAAGAACTCTAAGAAATGGTTCTCAATTAGATTAATTATTCTGGTAAATATTATATTATTTTATTGTTCCAATAATGTCAAGCCTTACACACCCAAATTAATAATGTCCGCTACAATCAACAAAAATAACATGATTCAACAAATGTATTTACTATTTAACATGTATGCAGATAATATATTCTCTATTTTTGCACCTGTAAAATTATCTCCAACCATGTAACCACAGTTGGAGATAGCTAATTCTAATGCCAGTTCGATATATTATTTCACTGCACCAATCAATTCATTTATATCTTCTATATTATATCTTCTCATATAATCTTCAATTCCGGCCACTACTTCTTCTGTAGTAAACGGATTTGCAAAATTGGCAGTTCCCACTGATACCGCAGTTGCTCCGGCAAGTATAAACTCTAAAGCATCTTCAGCACTTGCAATGCCGCCCATACCAATGATAGGAAGCTTTATTGCATTTGCAACCTGATAAACCATTCTGACTGCTACCGGCTTTATTGCAGGTCCTGACAAACCTCCGGTCTTATTTGCCACAGCAAATTTTCTTCTGTGGATATCAATCTTCATGCCGGTAAGAGTATTAATAAGTGATACCGCATCAGCACCGCCGGCCTCTACCGCCCTTGCCATCTCTGTAATGTCAGTAACATTCGGACTGAGCTTCATAATAACCGGTTGCTTCGCTTTTGCCTTTACTGCCTTAGTAATCTCATAGGCTGCATCAGCCTTCTGACCAAAGGCAATACCGCCCTCCTTAACATTAGGACAGGAAATATTAATCTCCAAAAGGTCCACCGGCTCATCCGCAAGTCTTTCTACAACTTCTATATAATCTTCCTTTGACTTACCACAGACATTAACTATAATCTTAGTGTCATACTGCTTTAAAAATGGTATGTCTCTCTTTACAAATACGTCAATACCAGGATTCTGAAGACCGATTGCATTTATCATGCCGCCGTAAGTCTCCGCAATTCTCGGTGTAGGATTGCCCGGCCATGGTACATTCGCCACACCCTTTGTAACAACTGCACCTAAATTGCTTAAATTCACAAACTCGCTGTATTCCTCACCTGAACCAAATGTTCCTGATGCAGTCATCACCGGATTCTTAAGCTCAACTCCTGCTATATTAACCTTCATGTTCATAATAAATCCTCCCTGTTTTCGTTAATACAAATAGTAAAAAACTTTTGCATCGACGCAATTTAATGAAACTATATCTGTCAGTTCTAATTTCACATATATAATCCAAGCATTTCGGTCATCAGATACGATTAAAGCTCAATATCCTCTGCCAAAAATACCGGACCCTCTTTGCAGATTCTCTTATTGTGAACATGAGTGTGTTCATCAACATCCTTTGACTTGCATACGCAGGCAAGGCAGGCACCAATACCACATGCCATCTTCTCCTCAAGAGAAATCCATGCCTTCATGTTATTCTCAGCTGCATACTGCTTAAGTGCCTTAAGCATCGGTGTCGGGCCGCAGGCATAAATAACATCTGCTTTAAGACCATTCTCCTTAATTGCATCGATAACATTTCCCTTAGTTCCTACGCTGCCATCTTCAGTTGCTACGACAACCTCTGTATACTTATCAAACTCATCCTTTAAGAACATATTGCTGTCACGATAACCAATAACAGCCTTTGTCTCACATTTAAGCTGCTTTACCAGCTCTAACATAGGAGGAATACCTATTCCGCCGCCGATTGCAAACACACTGCCGGTCTCATCAAGCGGAAAACCATTGCCCAGTGGTCCTAAAATCTCAATATCATCATCTGCAGCGTACTCAGAAAACTCTACAGTCCCCTTACCGGCAACTCTGTAGACAATTCTAAGCTTCTGATTCTCCTTGTCAATCTCACATATACTTATCGGTCTTGGAAGCAGTCTTGAACCATCCTTACTATATACTGAAATAAACTGACCCGGTACTGCCTCCCCGGCAATCTTATCAGTTTTAATCCACATACTAAAAATGCCCTCCGCCAGACACTCCTGACTAATAACCTTTGCAGTCTCTTTGTACTTTGACATATACTCCTCCAAAAAAATAACTATAATTATTTTTTAATTATTACGAATTCTTTCATGATTGTATTAATATTTTCTTCCTTGGCAAGTGACTTCGAAGGCACTTATGCCTGAGGGAACCCTCGAGGATAAATACCTTCAGTTCTCCCCAATAGTCAATTATCTTTTAATTATTTCGAATTCTTTCATGATTGTATTAATATTTTCTTCCTCAACAAGTGACTTCGAAGGTGCATCGCACCTGAGGGAACTTGTGAGGATAAAATATTAATACAATCTTTAAAATAATATCTAAATATAATTAAAATATACTTGCGATATCTTCTATCATGTCTACCACAGCAGCTCTTGAAGCCTCTCCGAAGTTCTCTGCACCAAACTTAGCATACTTCTCCTGCTTATATGCAGCAATAATTCCTCTTGATGAATTTACGATTGCTCCAAGTCCATCTTCATTGAAGTATGGTGCAAGGTCCTTTGCCTTACCACCCTGAGCACCGTAGCCCGGTACTAATATGAATGACTTAGGCATTACCTTTCTAAGCACCTTACCCATCTCAGGATAGGTTGCTCCGACTACCGCACCGATATAACTGTAGGAATCGCCCATGTGGTCAGCACCCCACTCAGCAACCTTCTCACCAACCCACTCATAAAGTGGTCTGCCGTCTATTATTCTATCCTGGAACTCGCCGCTTGAAGGATTTGATGTCTTTACAAGGATGAAAAGACCCTTCTTCTCTTCTTTACATACATCTACGAATGGCTTAATTCCGTCGGTGCCAAGGTATGGATTAACTGTAGCAAAATCTTCATCAAAGCATGAGTATGTCTTACTTCCTACCTTCACCTTTCCAAGATGACCTACCGCATAAGCTGCAGAGGTTGAACCAATATCGCCACGCTTTACATCACCGATAACAACAAGTCCCTTAGACTTACAGTACTCAACTGTCTTCTGATAAGCCTTAAGACCTTCAACGCCAAACTGCTCGTACATGGCAATCTGTGGCTTTACAGCAGGAATAAGGTCATAAACATTATCAACTATCTCCTTGTTAAACTGCCAGATTGCATCTGCAGCACCTTCAAGAGTCTCACCAAACTCTGCAAAAGACTTCTGCTGTACGTGCTCCGGTACGTAATTAAGCATAGGGTCAAGACCAACTACTATAGGTGCGTTTAATTTCTTAATCTTTTCAGCTAAAACATTTATCATCTTTATATCCTCCTGATTTGTCTTATTAATTGTAGAAACTATTTAAAAACTTATATACCTTTTCTAAAAGATACCCTGCTATTAAATCTATTGCGGCAGACTATGTTCGTGTCCGGATTTCTCTATAACTCGTAAACAATATTGCCACCGACAATGGTCATCACTGTACGTCCCTTTACTACTCGTCCGTCAAACGGTGTATTTCTGCCCATAGTTGCAAAGGTACTCTTATCTATCTTGTATTCATTCACCGCATCAATAAGCACAACATCCGCTGCCTTGCCTTCTTCAAGACTTCCCTTATCAATACCCAGTATCTTTGCCGGATTGTAGCTCATCTTCGCCGCCATCTGCATAGGCGTAAGGTAACCGGTCTCTACAAGCTCACTTACTGTAAGGGCAACCGCAGTCTCAAGACCTACAATACCAAACGGTGCTTTGTCAAAGGTCTGGTTATTCTCCTCAAAGCCATGAGGCGCATGGTCGGTAGCAATAACATCCATGATGTCGTCTCTCAATCCACACTTTAACGCTTCTACATCAGACATCTCTCTAAGCGGCGGATTCATCTTAAAATCGCCGTGATTGTCTGTTATATCACTGCTTGTAAGGGTAAAGTGATGAGGGCACACTTCTGCAGTAACCTTTATACCGTCTGCCTTCGCTGCCTTAACCATAGCCACGCTGTCCTTGGTAGAACAATGACACAGATGAAGGGTTGCTCCTGTCTCCTTCGCCAGAAGAATATCTCTTGCTACGATTACATCTTCAACAGCATTGGAAATGCCTTCTACGCCAAACTCTTCTGCCTTACCGCACTGGTTCATAGTACCCTTGCCTACAAGGTTCTTGTCCTCACAATGAGCAAATACAGGCACATCCAACATCGCCGCTTCCTTCATCGCTTCTCTGTAAAGAGCGGCATTCATAACTGACTTGCCGTCTTCGCTGATTGCTCCCGCACCGGCTTCCTTCATCGCCTTAATATCGGTTCTTACATCGCCAGCCTGTCCAATTGTCACTGCACCAACCGGTATAACATTAACCGGAGCCTCTTCCTTTGCCTTATTCACAATAAAGCTTACAACATCAGCACAGTCTGTCACCGGCTTAGTATTCGGCATGGCACAGATTGTAGTAAATCCTCCTGCTGCTGCCGACATCGCACCGGTCTTAATAGTCTCCTTGTATTCAAATCCCGGCTCACGAAGGTGCACATGCAAATCAATAAGTCCCGGCATAACCCAAAGCCCTGCGGCATCAACAACTCTGTCAGAAGCTGCATCAATATCCTGGTCTACCTTCTGAATAACACCATCAGCAATGAGCACATCATAAATTCCATCCTTATCGGATGCAGGGTCAATAACCCTTCCATTCTTAATTAATATCTTCATGGTTATCCTTTCCACCATTATTTTATTTACCAGCTTAACTAATTATAAATGATATAATAGTTTAATTCAACGTCTTTCCTTTTATTTAAATCTAGTTTTTTAAGTATTTACCGTATACGCAGTTTTATCCTCAGCAGGCAGCTGCTTTGATGTTCATTTCAAAGTCTTTACCTGTGAGGATAAAAATATTATAACGTCTGAATACTATTTAACTGATAGAACTCACCTTTTCTTTCTAACAGTTCTTCGTAGGTGCCAATCTCACTGCACTTACCATCACTGATAACTGCAATTCTGTCTGCATCACGAATAGTTGAAAGCCTGTGGGCAACTACTATCATAGTTCTGCCCTTTGCAAGATTATTTATTGCTGACTGGATATATTTCTCGGATATACTGTCTAAAGCAGAAGTAGCCTCGTCCAAAACTATAATTTTCGGGTCACGAATTAATGCTCTTGCAATTGAAATTCTCTGGCGCTGACCGCCCGACAAGGTATCACCATGTTCACCAAGCACAGTGTCTACGCCCTCCGGCAATTCATTGATTAAGTCTTCAAGATTTACCGCTTTAATGACTTCGTGGAGCTTCTCATCACTGATATCCGGAAGACCATAGGTAATGTTTTCTCTGATAGTTCCTGAGAACAATATTGTGTTCTGTGGCACTACCGCAAGATGTTTTCTTACGCTTCTCATGTCGATTTCGCTTAAATCATTGCCATCAAGATATACTTTACCTTCGTCCACCTTGTTGAAGCCCATTATCAAATTGAGAATAGTAGTCTTGCCGGCACCGGATTCACCAACCAGTGCAAGAGTTTCCCCTGCACGAATCTTTAAATCAAGATGATTTAATACCGGCTTATTACTGTCCTTGTATCTGAAGGTAACATCCTCAAACACAAACTCGCCCTTTACTGCATCAACTTCATCCTTGCCTTCATTCTCCTCAATGTCATGTGCAAGAAGCACTTCTCCGATTGAATTTACCGACTCAAAACCCTTTGACATTACAGGAACCATATTAACCAGACCGCTTACCTGGTTGACAATTGTTGAGAAATATGTCTGGTAAAGCACTACCTCGCCAACAGTAATCTTTCCTTTATAAGCAAGATATCCTGTGAATGCAAGACAAAACATTTGAAATACCTGGAATGTAGTCCAGCTCACACCACCAAATATAGACTGAATTACATCAAGCTTGTATCCTCTCCTCGCTACCTTTGAAAGCTGATAGTCCATCTTTCTGACTTCTTCATTCTCAAGAGCGTGGGCACGGGTAATAGGAATCAGCTCCACCATCTCCATAACTCTGGCAGAGGTTTCCTCCATCTCCTGACGAAACTCCATATTTCGCTTCTTCATCTTACCTCTGAATGTGGCAACAGTAATAACCGCAACCGGAATAGAAAGCAGAAAGAACACAAATACCATTCGGCTCTTCAAAAGAACTACTATTATCGCAACGGAAATATTCGCAATAATACCAAGCCCACCAACAAACAGCTGGGAAGAAAGCATTTCAACAGCTTCCACATCTCTCATAATCTTAGACTGAAGTCTTCCTGACTTCATCTCCTTGTGATAGGCAATGGAAAGCTCCTGAAGCTTCTTAACCAGTGAACATCTTACCCCGGCTTCTACATTACGAATCGCCTTGCTGTAAAGCATTACATGAAGATAGTGGAAAGGAATATTGCCGGCAAGCAACACTGCTATAACTATAATATTTATCCAAAGCTCATTTAAAGAGTGCTCTGCAGGAGTTGTCGCTATATTTACAATGTTAGATGTAATAATCGGTATCGCCAGATAAGGACTGTGCTTTATAATGAAAAACATCGCTGACAAAATCAGCTTTCCGTAATTGCCTTTATACAGACTTAATAACACCTTTAACGGACGTCTTTTCTCAAAGCTTTTTAAAAATGTAGGTGAATCAATGTCACTATTAAAATAATCCTTTTGTTTCATGATTGTAACCCCCATATTAAGAGCATATTATTTATGATTTAAAACGATTTTAACACAAGAAACTATACTGTCAATACCCTAAAATGATACATTAGTATTTTAGATTACCCTATTATTATGTGCTATGAAGTAATTATAATAAACAGCTCAATAAGCCCGACAAAAACCGGGATGCTTTACGCACCCCGGCTCAATATAACTTAATATAAATAATTACTTCTTAATCTTGCTGTATACTTCAAGCTCAGCCACCTGTGGACCTGTAGCTCCTGAGTTAGAATGGAACTCAAGCTTAATATACTGAGCTTCAATCTCGTCAAACTCAACGATTACATAGTTACCGTAAAGTGGATCAAACTGATGTACTGTCTTAGCAGATACTTCTGTATAGTTCTCGCCATCTGTACTAACTGCTACAGAAAATTCCTGTGTTCTCTTGCTCCAGACTTTAGCTGGGCATAATGCAATCTTTGCACAGTATACCGGATAAACATCACCAAAATCAACTGATAACCAGTTAGGCCACTGTCCAGCAACACCTTCCCAGTATGAAGGACCCTTTGTATCTCCATCTACAGCCTTATTTGGAAGATAAACGTCCTGATTACCACCGGAACTCATCTTACCCTTAAGTGCTACATTAACACCTTCAGGAGTAACCGGTTCAAATGGTTCCGGAGCTGTCTCTTCTTCAAGTGTTAAATCCTCATCCTGAGCAGGAGCTGTTACACGGTTAACATTTGAATCTAATACCTTGTTCTCTGGAGCGGAGAAAATACCATATACATATGCCGCCATACCGATATTAACAATTGCTAAAAGTACAACCAAAATAATTGGAATTATATGTTTTTTCATTATTATTTCCTCCTTTCCTATTCTGCTACCGGCTCTTCTGTCTTTGAATACTTCTTAGCTAATTCAGCTGCCGCTGCGATGAAATCTTCATCAGCTTCAACCTTAATATTCTCAGCATAATTAACCATCTTGAAGTTCTTATCCTCTGCACTTGTAAGAACTGTACCGTTAAGGTTGATGTTCTTAAATGTTACATTAGAAATGTTCTTCTCTTCATTAAAACCAACAATTCTGATATCTGTGTTTGAACCTGAAAGAACGTTAACATTCTCAATTGTTACATCAGAAATTGTGCCTCTTTCCTTTGTGCTTGACCAGTTGCTTGACTGACCAACATGAAGGTCTATAATATAAGGAATATTACTATCGCCTACACCAACAGTGTTATGCTCAACTGTAATGTTACTAAACTTAATATCTGAAAGTGCAGAATCATCTGCGTTGTGGATAGAGATAACAGGCTTATGATAGTTATGAAGAACTGTGATATTCTCAAACTTAATATCTGTAATTGTCATATTATCATAGCAGCCCTTATTTGTCTCATAACCAATCTCCATAGACTGAGCTAAGTCTGTCCAAAGCTGGCAGTTAGTAAATTCAATATCAGTTGATGATGTAGCACTGTAGTTCTTTACAACAAGGTTATCATCCCATGATCTTACGAAACAGTTCTTAACGTCATAACCTGTACATGACTGAAGTGAGATACCGTCGCCGTTAGGTCTTGATGAAATAATGTTAAGACCATCGATAACACCATTTGTACATGTGTACTGCTGTACACACCATGCATTAGGGTTGAGGATAATAACATCCTTTAATGTTGTACCATCACAGTTATTGAAGTTAAGTGGTAACTTCGCAGTTGTTCCACCCCATGTCTCATAACGTGAACCATCAATGATACCACGACCACATACTGTAACGTTGTTTACGAAATTACAATTGATTGAACCATGAACAACAGCACCACCTGCAATATAAACAATTGTGCCTTCTTCATCTATCATTATGTCATCGATAAACCACTCACCAGGTCCGAAATAAATAACCTTGTCATCATCCGGTGATGGAGCATTCTCTTCTATTTCATATGTGAAGATATGTAATGCTCTCTGGTTGCTTCCGTTGAACTGTACTGTATAGTTATCTGTCTTATCAACTGTAAATGTTACTGTATGATTCTCAGCATCGATAACAGGCTCAATTCCGTAGCTTAATGGGCTGACTGTAGCACTCTCAAGCTCAATATCCGGAACAGTTACTGTAATCTCTACAACACCCTCAAACTCAAAATATGTAACAGGTGTTCTTGTCTGAGATGGACGATAGTTTGTGTACCACTTTCTACAATCGTTAACATTTGTATCATATACATAGCAATCGTAGCCATTAACAGAAACCATAGTATCTGTACAATGCATTAAGTCCATCGCTCTCTCTTTTTCAGTAGCTCTTGCAATGTCCTCTGCTGTTGCATCCTTAAGTGTTGCAGGTCCATCGAAAAGAACAATCTTTGTGTCTTCGTACTTATTGCCTTCTGCCGCAATATCCATGCACTCTTTTGTCTTCATACCTAAAAAGGCTGCACAACCAAGAAGAGCGATGATGGCAAGTATTTCAAGTACCACAACTCCTTTTTTCATTTTTTATCCTCCTAGAATAATAGATTACTGCTAAAATAAGCAGCCATGATAATACAGAAACACCATTACTCACAAGTATTCTGTATGCTTCGGTATTAAATTCTGTGCAATTCACACAAGCAAACCGCACAGAATTATATATCGTTATTAATTATATCATATACATATCACTTTATCAAATAGATTTTGTATAATGTGTATACTTATTTTACAGTAATTTCAGCCTTACCGTCTGCAATTTCAATATGATAAATCTTGTTATTATAGTTAATGTTGTATGCAAGCTTTGTCCAGTTTGACGGAAGTGCAGGTTCTACACAAACCTCACCATTCTTAATTGAGAATCCGCCAAATCCCTTAACAACATTCATGTATGCACCGCCTGCAGCTGCCGGATGGGTTCCGCCAATGTATACAAGTCCGGCCCATTCCTTACCGCCGCCCTTGATATCAGCTGAAGCAGACTTCATGAAGAATGGGTACGCCCAGTCTGAAAGTCCGCAACGGCATGCTAAAAGCGCATACATACAAGCACTAAGTGATGAACCGTGCTCTGTACGTGGCTCATAGAAGCTCCAGTTCTTAAGTAATGTCTCATCATCAAACTCGTCTGCAAAAAGTGTAAGCCATGTTACAACGTCTGCCTGCTTGATAACCTGAGTATGCGCAGCAACTCCATATGCACCGCCCCAGTACTCCTTCTCATGAAGAAGTCTGCTTCTTACTTCGTCTACTGAGCAGTCTTCTAACTGTAAGTAACCATCGAACTGCTCAATAACGCCTGTCTCCGGGTTCGGCTGTGGAATATAAATATTCTCAGCTGCGTCTGCAAACTTAGCCTCTAAGTCAGGGATATCATACATCTCATTAAGTACAGCCATAACTGCAGGGTCTAAATTGCACTTTCCGGCTGTAATCTCAGCTGCTGCATCAAAGGTATACTTAGCCATTCTGTTAGTATAACCATTGTTGTTAACTCGCTCATGATACTCATCAGGACCAATAACATCATGTAACTCGTACTTGTCTGAGTTTGCTCTCTTTAATAAGAGGCTGTAATAGAACTTAGCACACTCGATAACAGTTTCAGCACCACCCTCGTTGAGGATTGATGTATCACCTGTGTATCTTACATAGCGCATAATACCGTATACAACTGCTGCTGAAATATGAATCTGCTTATCCTTAAAGAAGGTTCTCATAGGACGGCCTGTAAATACATCAGTTACATTGTAATCTGAACATCCGTCAAATCCACCTTCCTGGCTCTCCCATGCATAGAACGCGCCGTCAAAACCATAACCTGCAGCCTTATTCTTAGCACCCTGAAGTGTATCAATACGATACTTCATAAGTGTCTTAGCTACAGCAGGCTCTGTGAACAGGAAGAAGTCTAACATAAACATCTCTGTATCCCAGAACACAGCACCCTTGTAAGTCTGTCCTGAAAGTCCACGGGCAGCAATTGACATACTGTCTGCATGACGAGGAGCAATGCAGTGAAGGTGATATAATGAATAGTTAGCAGCTTCCATAGCCTTATCATCACCCTCGATGATAATCTCAGATACGCTCCACTTCTCTTCCCACATAGCAACGTTTTCAGCCTTAACAGCTTCGTATCCTGCCTCAGCCTTTGAAGATGCAAGCTCTGCAGCATCAGCTTCAAAAGTATCGCTGTCCTTGCTTGTATATACTGCAACAAACTTATCAAGTGTATATTCAACACCTGCTTCAGCAGTAAATTCAAATGTTTTTAATGTCTTTAATTCTTCACAGATATCGCCTACAGTTGCCTCAAAATTAGTTCTGCACTCACATACAACGCATACATTATCTGCGCTCTCATGAGTAGTAGTAATTACCTTTACTGATGACGCCTCTGTAGTTCCTACAACCTTATCATAGTGAGGACCATTAATATCCCAAACGTCACTATCGATACCGGCTACAAGCTTAACCTGCATCTTTGTATCTGATACCAATGTGTATCTTGAAGCAAGAAGATGTGGTGATGGCATACTTGCAAAACGCTCTGTCTTAACAGTAACCTTTGCACCATTTACATCCCATGTTGTCTCTCTTTTTAGAAGAGCCTTTCTGTAATCAAGAGTAAGCTCATGAGCCTGGGCTTCTTTCTTAGTAATATCAAGCTTTACACCATCTGCTATTGCATATGTAAACAATCCGTTAGGAGCATTAAGAGGCTCTCTCCACGCATCCCCTACCTGGTCATAAATACCGGCAAGATTTATCGCAACATAACCATCTTTTTCGAACTCATCTAAAGTTCCACGAACACCCATGTAACCATTACCAAGCAGATACTTGTTACCATTAGATGTAGTCTTACCTGAATCAAAACCAGATTCACTAACTTTCCAGTTAATCATATCTAATCCTCCGTTATATTTATTTTAATAGTATCAAAATACTATTTTGATACATAATTCTTTCTACACAAATGCGAAGAATACCCAAAGGTATCCTTCGCATAATCCGTTACAATGTCAAATCACTGCTTACGTTACTTATGAAAATCTGCACCCGCAGGTTTTCGTATATTTTATGGTATACAAAAAGTTGTTAACAGCAATCTCTTTGTACTAATAAATCTGCAAATATTAACCCTTAACAGCACCTGCTGCAGCACCATCTGTAATCTGCTTCTGGAAAATAAGGAAGAAGATTGTAGGTGGTATAATAGAGAATAATACTGCCTGAAGAATCTGAATAGTAGTAATCTTCTTAAGAGTTCTGAATGAGAACAATCTAACCATAACAGTCCACTTGGTGTTATCACCATTAAGTACAAGGTATGGTAAAAGGAAATCTGACCATGCTGCAACAATCGCAAAAATAACGATTACAGAAATAATAGGTCTTGAAAGCGGAAGTACAATCTTGTAGAAAATCTGGAATGGTCCACATCCATCAAGCTGTGCTGCCTCAATAAGTTCCTTAGGAAGACCTTCAAAGAACTGCTTGAAAAGTACTACCCAGAAAGCATTTGCACCAAAGCATAACCACAATGGCACGAAACTATTTGCAAGTCCGAGACTATTAATATTGTAGAATAAAGCAACAATACTTGCTGTTGACGGAATCATAAGACACCACATAACAAGCATATCTAATACCTTATAACCTACCGGCTTAAGGATTGCAAGACCGTATGCAAGTAAGCCGTTGAATATTACCGCACAAATCGTACTACCTAAAACTACAATACCTGAATTAATATAGAATCTTGTAAATCCAAATTTCTCCCATGTGTCTGCTATACCAGACCAGTCAAAACTGTTAGGAAGAATATGTGTAGAACTCTTATACTCTGCTAAGTCCTTAAAACAGTTTAAGAATACCCAAACTGCCGGGAACAATGCAACAACAACGAAAGCAAAACAGATAATCATAATCAGGATACATAACACCTTAATTCTAGGTGCACGTACGTCGAAATATCTGATAACACCGTCTGACTTCTGAAGGTACTTACCAAAGAATATACCTTTGCCACGGAATTTTTCTTCTCTTTTAAATAATTTCTTAAAATCCATATCCGTACCTCCTTATTCTTCTTTTCCCTTGGTGAGCTTAGTATAAAGAGCACTAAGAGCAATAAGAACAATAGCAACCATAACAGAAAGAGCTGAAGCCTGTGGGAAGTTGTAACGTTCAAATGCTAATCTATATACCAACATCAAGATAGAAATACTACCATTATTCGGACCACCATTTGCAATAATCATTGGCTCGTAAAGAATCTGGAACACTGAAATAATCTGGAGAATAAGCATAGTCTTACCTAATGAGAATATCTGAGGTAATGTAATATGTATAATTCTCTGGAAAATACCAGCACCATCGATAGTAGCTGCTTCATAAAGCTCAGCATTAATACTGCTGATACCAGCCATGTAAATGAGTGCTGTAGAACCTGCACCCTTCCATGTCATGGCAATAATTATAAGCGGAATAATCCAAGTTCTGCTCTGAAGCCATGCTACACCTTCAAAACTAGCGAGAGTCTGTGCAAAACCTTCAACACCTATGGCATTAAATAACTTCGCCAACCCTTCAGTAACATTGTTAATAAGTATATTCAAAACACCTGTAGGGCCTGACTTATAAAGGTTTAACCATACATAAGCTGTTGCAATACCAGGTACTATATTAGGGAAATATACACCTATTCTGAAAAAGCCCTTCAGATGAATGGTTTCTGAAATCATAACAGCCAAAAGAATTGGTACAAAGAAACCAATAATTAATGACCAAAAAATATAAACAAAAGTATTTTGAAAAGCCGGAAAGAAATCCGCTGATTTAACAACTGTAACATAGTTAGCTAAACCAACAAATTTATTAATTCTCATTCCGTCTGCATCAAAGAGTGAAAGAAAAATACTCTCTGCCAATGGAATCCAAACATAAAAAGCAAACAATATGATTGTAGGAGTCATAATTAACCATGAAATTAAATTTCTCTTAATGACTGCTGTCTTTTTCATGTCGGCACCTCCTCCATCCTAAATATAATATAGTAAAAACGTAATACCAAAATCAAAAATACAATAATAGTTCCTAAAGTAAATGGGGTTCTCTTGCGGAGAACCCCACCACCTAATTAAATGCTATTTAATTAATCTTTATCAGATTCTAATTATTCAGCGTTAGGATCATCAAGAATCTTCTGATACTCTTCCTGAGCTGCTGCCATAAGTGCAGGAACGTCAGCGTTCTCATTTGTGTAAACTTCCTGAAGAACCTTTGTAAGGCAACCATACATGCTCTGTGTCTTACCTGGCTCCTCAGCCTTGATGTTACCATTAGCGATGAAATCGAAGTAATCAGCGTAAAGAGCTTCGTTTACGTTACCGTACTCAGCGATAGCTGCATCTTCTGCTGCTTCACGATCTTCACTTACCCAACCGCTAACTGACTTGATTACAGGAATGCCCTGCTCGTTGTTTGACTTAGCACTTTCCATGATACCTTCCTTAGCTGCGTCATCCATAACTGGTGACTTACCCATAATCTGAAGGTAATCAAGAGCTGCTTCAACCTCTGCATCTGTAGCATCAGCTGCGAACATGTAAGGTGTACCACCTGTTAAACCATAAGCCTCTCCGCTTGGACCAGCTGGTAATGCACCAAGTGCAAAGCTGTCAAGTGAAAGTCCCATGTTAGCTGGCTGGTTAACAGCATCGTTAGCTGCAATGTACATAGCTGCTGTACCTGCTGCAATGTGCTCAAAACCTGTTCCCCAGTTTTCAACTGTAGGGTCAGCTGTTAATACGTCATATTCCCATCTAAGAGACTTAACATATTCCATAGCTGCGATAGCTTCATCTGAACCAAGGTTTGACTTGTATGTACCATCTTCGTTAACGAGTACAAGCTCAGCACCGAATGCCCAAGAGATGTTTGAGAAATGCCATCCAGCACCGTTATCCATACCCTGAAGTACGATACCAGCCTGACCTGTAGCATCCTTAATCTTCTTAGCATACTCAGCTAACTGATCCCATGTCTCTGGATACATAGGAACACCGTTCTCATCAACAAGACCTGCATCCTTGAACATGTCGATGTTTACCATAAGGCCAAGTACATAGCCATCACGTGGAATACCATAAACCTTACCATCAGCATCTGAAAGAAGCTTCTTAACTGAATCAGCCATCTGATCAAGCCATCCTCTAGCCTCAAGGATATCTGTGATATCTCTTACATAACCACCCTTGATAAGCTTAGCAGGCTCTGTATACCATGTCTCAAAGAATGTTGGGCAGTTTCCTGACTCTGCTAATGGAACGAATGTGTCAACTGCATATGTATATGGAGCTGGCTCACATGTTACGTTAGGGTTAAGCTCTGCCATCTTTGCGATATAACCTTCGTGAAGAGCGATGTTCTCTGTGTCGCCTTCTTCTGGGTAGATACCGATTGTAATAGTTACGTCTTCAACTGCAGGCTCTGTCTCATCAGCTTCTGGTGTTGTGTCCTCTACAGCTGGTGTTGTGTCTTCTGGCTCATTTGTATCGTCCTGGCAAGCTGTAAGCATTGAAGCTACCATAACGAGGCAAAGAAGAAGACCAAGAATCTTCTTTAAATTCTTCATTTTTCTTTCTCCCTTCTGAGATTGAATATTTTTGTTGCCTCAAACCAGATTCATGACCTTGAACATATTTATGAACTTAGTAATTCCTCTAATCTGACGCTCATGTAAATTGTATCATTTGAGAAAACTTATGTCAACACTTTTTGCAGGATATGTATTTAGCGTTTTTGACATAATTATAGCACAGATACAGCTTCGTTTTTATGCATCTGTGCTAGTTATACGTTTTAGTGCCTTTGACAATATCATCATATTATATATTTTTTAGTTTCAGAATACGACAAATTAACCAATGCATCATTCTTCCAGTTCATTGTATTCCTGGTCTAAAATCTCAAGATAATGCTCCGTCATACGACATACATATTCCGGTTTTTTGGTGCTGTCACCATCTCCCTCTGCAATACACAATGCACCGCACACTACGCAGGCAGACTTCATCTTACAATTCTCGCACTCTACCGGTGTATAAATCTTATCTGTTTCGGATACAATTCTCTGCCAGCCCTCATTAAAACTCTCTGCCCTGCATGTTATTACAGGCTCATTCATCATACCACAAGGAGTCATCCTTCCATCCCAGGTAACCCAGAAAGAACACTTGCCGGCTGTACATCTCATCTTTGCATCTTCAATACGCACACACTCATCATCATTGTCCTCTGCCTCACAGATTCCTGCATGGGCAAGCTTAAGATAATGAGTATACTCTGCCTCACTCATGGTAAGCTTTGCACAGGCAGCTCTCGCTTTTGCAGCCTCCTTTGGGGTAAACCTTACCTCATCATCAGTAACACCTTCTTTTGCATTTCTTACCGGTGGGAACATGTAAGATGTTGACCTTACCTTTAATCCATGCGCATTTGCAAAATCGGTAATCTCCTGCATGTCACTGACATTATATTTAGTAAAGCTTGCATTTATACATACCATTATGCCTGCATCTCTTAAAAGTTTTATTCCTCTGACTGCCCTGTCATAACCATCTTTAAGCCCACAAAGCTTCTCATAGGTCTCATTATTACCACCATAAAGTGTTACATTAACCCTTGAAGGCGGATTCTCCTTTAGCCAGGATATAATATTCTCATCAATCAGTGTAGCATTTGAATTCAGTGATATGGAAAGACCAAGTTTCGTGAGTTCCTCGTAAATATATCTGAAGTCCTTTCTCGCAAAAGGCTCACCTCCTGTAATCAGCAGTAAGAGCATCCCCCTCTTCACACATTCTTTACCCAGTTCAATCCAGTCTTCTGCAGAAAGCATAGTACCCCGCTCATTCATTTCCTTCTCAGTCATTCTTATATAACACATGCGACAGTTCATATTGCATAAAGGTGTTATTTCAAAGGTTCCGCTGATTGGCACTCTGTTAATTGCAGCCTTCTGCATAAGCATTTTCTTTATCTGTGCCATTCCATTCTGCATAACATGCCTCCATAATAATCTAATGCAAAGAAGCTGCCACAGGCAACTTCTTTCTCATACTTTGGGTATCTAAAGCCTGCTTTAAGCCTTTGGATACTCATTACACAAATATCTGTAAACCGGCTCGTCCTCCTCTATCTTAGGGAATCTGCCTACCTGCTCATAAAAATGATTATCAATATTATCATCATTACACATTGAAACTTCACCGATAAGAACATCGCCTGTTCCACTAAGCACGTTAAAATCGTGATATGTATATGGTAACAGTGTAATGCTCTCACCCGGCTTAAGATAAATTTCAGTACCTGCTTTTACATAATATCTGCGGCCGTCAGAGTGTACGCACACATCAGTATCTGCCAAATCATTATCGTCGGTACGGTTATACACTTTAATAATAAGTGTACCGCCGCCTCTGTTAATTATATCTTCGCATTTATACCAGTGGAAATGCATAGGTGAATGCTGTCCTTCCTTAACCATAAGAAGCTTCTCTGCATACTCCTTAGTATAAACTCTGCTGTTCTGTTTACCATTTCTAAGGGTAATAAGAGCCATACCTACCCTGTCCCAGTCCTCAAGTCCATAATCGGTGATATCCCAGCCAAGCATGGTATCCCTTATCTCGTCATATTCATGACCCTTGTTCTGCCATTCTTCCACTGTCCAATGGGCAAATGGCGGGAGATTGAAGCCATGTTCCTTTATCAAAGCCTCCATCTCTTTAATCACTTCGTTAATCTTTGATCTCTTCATATGCACACCTCACATTTTACTTAAAGCAGAAATTCAGCCAACACCCTGTTGCTCAAATCTATTCCGTAATCTGTCAGTCTCCATCTGCCATTATTATTAACAATCAACTTTTCTTTAGATAAATTATCTAAAACTTGTCCATATACACTGTATATATCTTTATCAAATCTTTTTGCAAACTCTTCCCCGGAAACACCCTCGCACATGCGAAGTCCCAGAAACATAAATTCTTCTATTCTTTCATTCTGCGAAAGCTTTAAAATCGTCTCTGTATCTACAGTTTGACTAACCCCAAGATAAGACTCTGTATCTTCGTATTTATCCTGAATATCCTCTGAGGACTTATTCGGACTCCCTATATACCTGTGAAGATTTGTGATGTTAGAAAATCTATAATCTTCATACAAGGAAGCCGCACCAAGCCCAAAACCTAAATATTCAGTTCCTTGCCAGTAACCACAGTTATGCCTGCAAGAGAATCCCTGCTTCGCATAATTAGAAATCTCATATCGTTCATAGCCGTTCTTATGAAGTTCATCCCTGGTAATATAATAAATCTTACGTTCATCATCTTCATCAGGAAGTGCTGTTGCTTCACAATCATTCCCCCCGGAATATATGTCATAAAAGTAAGTACCCTCTTCAATAATAAGGCTGTAGGCGGAAATATGCTCAGGCTCTAATGCCATCACCTTCTTAAGATTATCCTGCCACTTATCCACAGTCTGCCCCGGTATTGCACTCATCAGATCAATATTGATATTTGCAAATCCCGCCTCTCTTGCAAGCCCGTAGCTCTCAAGAAAATCTCCATAGGTGTGAATCCTGCCAAGCACCTTTAAGTCCTCGTCGTTTGCCGACTGAAGCCCGAAGCTTATGCGGTTTATTCCACACGCCTTATAAGTCTGAAGCTTCTCCTTAGTAACCGTCCCCGGATTGCACTCTATTGAAAATTCACACTCCAAACTAATATCAAAAGTATTCTTAAGAGCATCACATATTTTCTTTATACTCTCAGGTGAAAGCACCGACGGTGTGCCGCCCCCTATAAACACAGAGGTTACAAGCCTGTCCGCTGCAAGCTTCTTAGCGTTCTCTATCTCATGGCATAACGCATCAACATACGCATCCTTGCACGCTGCTTCTTCGGTATCTGCCCCAAAGGATAAAAAATCGCAGTACAGGCACTTCTTTATACAAAAAGGTATGTGAATATATATCATCAAAGGCTTTTTCACAGCATCCATGTTATTCCTCATCAAGCTTCAATACACTCATAAATGCCTTCTGTGGAATCTCCACATTACCAATCTGTCTCATACGCTTCTTACCGTCCTTCTGCTTTTCAAGGAGCTTACGCTTTCTTGAAATATCGCCGCCGTAACACTTGGCAAGCACGTCCTTACGCATAGCCTTAACAGTCTCTCTGGCAATAATTTTGTTGCCGATAGCAGCCTGGATAGGTATCTCAAAGAGATGTCTTGGTATCTCGTCCTTAAGCTTCTCACACATCTTTCTGCCACGTTCGTAAGCAGAGTCTGCATGAACAATAAAGGAGAGAGCATCCACTTCTTCTCTGTTAATAAGTATGTCAAGCTTAACAAGCTTAGATTCCTCATAGCCCTTCATCTCGTAATCAAAAGAAGCATAACCTCTTGAACGGGACTTAAGAGCATCAAAGAAATCATAAATAATCTCATTAAGCGGTAAATCATACTTAATCATAACTCTGGTATCATCAAGGTAATCTGTACTTATATACACACCTCGTCTCTCCTGACAAAGCTGCATAATCGCACCAATATAAGTAGTAGTTACCAGAATCTCTGCACTAACCATCGGCTCTTCCATATACTCAATCTCTGCTGGGTCCGGAAGATTTGATGGGTTGGTAAGCTCAATCATCTCACCATTGGTCTTGTGTACTCGGTATATTACACCCGGTGCGGTTGTGACCAGATCAAGATTGTACTCTCTTTCAAGTCTCTCCTGAATAATCTCCAGATGTAAAAGACCTAAAAATCCGCATCTGAAACCAAATCCAAGAGCTATAGAAGTCTCCGCCTCATATGATAAAGATGCATCATTTAACTGGAGCTTCTCCAACGCATCTCTTAAATCATTGTACTTCGCACCGTCTGCCGGATAAAGACCACAGTAAACCATGGAAGTAACCTTCTTGTAACCAGGCAAAGGCTTGACACAAGGGTTGTCCGCATCAGTGATAGTATCACCTACACGGGTATCCTTAACATTCTTAATACTTGCGGTAACATATCCAACCATACCTGCACTAAGCTCGTCGCAGGCAATAAACTGACCAGCACCAAAATAGCCGACCTCTACTACCTCGGCACTCGCACCGGTAGCCATCATCTGCATCTTTGTACCCTTCTTAATAGTACCCTCCATAATACGGCAGAATACTATAACACCCTTATAGGAATCATACAAAGAGTCAAATATAAGTGCCTGAAGCGGAGCATTCGGATCTCCTTTAGGAGCCGGCACCTTCGCTACAATCTGCTCTAATACATCCTCAACATTCAAACCGGTCTTAGCAGAAATCCTAGGTGCATCCTGAGCTTCCAGACCGATAACATCCTCTATCTCATCAATAACCATCTGAGGCTCGGCACTCGGAAGGTCAATCTTATTAATAACAGGGAACACATCCAAATCATGATCTAAGGCAAGGTAAACATTAGCCAGTGTCTGTGCCTCAATACCCTGAGCCGCATCTACTACAAGAATAGCTCCGTCACAGGCTGCAAGACTTCTTGAAACCTCATAATTAAAATCCACATGCCCCGGAGTATCTATCAAGTTAAATATATATTCATTACCATCCTTAGCCTTATAAACAGTTCTAACTGCCTGAGACTTTATAGTGATGCCACGCTCTCTCTCCAAATCCATGTTATCCAAAACCTGAGCCTGCATCTCACGACTGGTCAAAAGACCGGTCTTTTCAATGATTCTGTCCGCAAGTGTAGATTTACCATGGTCTATATGTGCAATTATACAAAAATTTCTTATTTTACTCTGATCGGTACTCACCTAATCTTCCTCCTGTCAAAACCTGCTTTCGAAAGTATATCATATGATTTTATCATTCGCAAGCATACTTAATTCTATTATCTTACTATTAATATCATTAACTACTATTTTTTGCTTAACACTTCGTTTAAGAGAGCTGACAAAGGCTCCATTGCATTTTTTGCCTCGCCAAATGTATTTGTATTTGCTCCGACTTCAATAAGCATACTTCTATCCATAAGATGTTGATTATAACGGTACGCTTTCAGAAAAGTCTTTCTTGTAAGCCCCGGATAATATTCCTCTGCAAGAAGCTTCATCTGCAAACTCATAGCCAGATTCCCCTCAAGATAAGGATTCGATACATAATCCAAAGGCCCGTCTACAGTCTGACACATTCCGTTAAAAAACATTATTCTTGCAGTCTGTTTTCCATTGACCTCTGTAACTAGTCTCGTACCCTCCCCCGCTGCGTCCCTGTGCAAATCGATAACCAGCTGAATTGAAGGATTTGCCTCAAGTATTTCAGATACATGGGCCAGTGCCAGCGAATAGGCATCATTATAAGAATACAAGGTAGCATCATGAATTACATTATAACCATATACGTTTGTAAGCAAATCAGTTAAATGATTACCAACACCTACTATAGTCATATCCTCACCGCCCTCCACACTGTCCGCAAAAGCCTCATAAGCATGGGTGTGGTATATCAGTATCTGGGGAACCGTTGCATCCTTTTCTATTGACAAATCTTTAGCAAGAAGTGCCTCTGCATTAAGCTGTGCGGGCGTTACTGTTGTAGAATTATGTACATAGTAAAAACTGTTTTTAAGAAAATCAAAATCTTTAAGTTGCTCCAGACTGTATACATTGCCTGTCGCTGCCGGCAGACCGTTTACAGGCTGCTCTGTCACTGCCTCAGTTGCAGTAACAGTCTCTGCTACACTTTCCGTCTCGGTGACTGTTTCTGACATGCTTTCGGCCTCACTTTCGGACTCTGACTCTGCCACACTTTCAGGACTTTCATCACCCTCTGCTACATCGTTCAACTGTTTTTTCAGCTCAACGTAATTTGCATACATCGGATCTGAACTCAACGAATAATTATCTTCCAATGAAACATCTATATTTCCGCCCGGAGATATTACCCACAAAGATGCTTTTACCGCATTATCTGCTGCATTTTCCTTTAAATCATATAAAAACTCTCTGTCACTATCAAAACACACTGCCGGAGACAGCACTCTGAAGGCACTGCCTTCCAGCAACGAGCATACTATTTTAGGTATCTCATATCCGGTAAATACTGAATTGTATCCTGTAAGCACTACCGCACCGGTCACAATAAGCAAAAAAAGACCGGAAGCAAATCTCCTGCCAAAGTTTTTCTCCATATCCGGAGTTATTGTTTTCTTTTTTCTATTCTTTATTTTTCTAATCTTCACTCTATACCACCTGTATACAAACCATATGTATTTTCCAACACAAAAATTATCTGTCCTATTAGAGCCCAACCACCAATTAAGGCAACGTCAGGCTCTATTTCAATATATACAGATGTTATTAATCTTATGCCAATGCCTGATTTATCCCCCCGGAAACAATCAAGCTCAAAACCTTTATTTTTTCATCAATATCCTTTGGAGTAACAAACATCGGTCCAAGTTTTGGTTCAATAAGTTCTCTTATCAGATTATATCTCTCCATATCACTCAAAGCCTCTACCATTTCACTCATGGTTCTTGTGAGTGCCGAAGTTTTAAGTGCTTCTGAAAAAGCTTCTGCGGTATCATATACCAGTGCCGCCGCAGTAACAACCGTAGGAACGCCAATAGCAATTACAGGCACCCCTAAGGACTCTTTCGTAAGGCTGTTTCTATGGTTTCCTACGCCGGAGCCGGGCTGAATGCCGGTATTAGTAAGCTGAATAGTATTGCCAAGTCTGGTAACACTTCTTGCAGCAAGAGCATCTATGGCAATAATCAAATCCGGATTAGTCTCGTCAATAACACCTTTTACAATCTGAGCCGATTCAATTCCGGTAAAAGCCATAACACCGGGTATAATTCCGCTTACATCTCTCGCTCCGCTTTTCAAATGTCTGGTAATATTTATTTTCTCCGTTGCCATAGGTCCTAACGAGTCGGAAGTAACATCTCTGTTACCCAGTCCTACCACAAGTACAGAAGCCTTTTTATGTTTACCGCAATCTTTCATAAGTTCACTTATATGAACAGCCAGTTCATCTGCAAGCTTCTCAATAGTTTGCTCATCGTCTACATCCATATAATCCGACTCCATGGTAATATACTTTCCCACCGGCTTATTCATCGCACCGGCACCGCGCTCATTCATAATATCAACCACTGTAACCTTGCCATCAAGCTCATTTAATTTATACTCCTCCAGTGCAACACCGGCTATTTCTCCACCATTTCCTTCAAAACTCTCCTTAGCCTCCAAAGCAAGGTCAGTCCTAAAGCACATCTTATTCATTTTACGCCACCTCCAAAAAACATAATTAGTTTATAATTATTTTTTCATTTATATATCAAAATATGTATTGACATTAGCGACGAAGTTTTATAAAATACTATAGTATGTTTACATTATAGAATGTCCGTGTCCGGCTTTAATGCAAACCAAATGAATATTATAACTACAATTATTGAATTTGGAGGTGTACAAATTGGCTAACATTAAATCTGCTAAGAAGAGAGTTTTAGTTACTGCAACAAAGACTGAGAGAAATAAAGCAATCAAGTCTAAGGTTAAGACTTACATGAAGAAAGTAGACGCTGCTATTGCTGCTGGTGATAAGGCTGCTGCTCAGGAAGCATTAAGCGCTGCTACAAAACAGATCGATATGGCTTGCACAAAGGGTGTATTCCACAAGAATACAGCTTCAAGAAAAGTTTCTCGTTTAGCAAAGGCTGTTAACGGTATGGCTTAATCGCCTTCCTATTGCAGTTATAACGGTTGCATTAGTACGAACATAATATAGAAACTTTATAAGAATTTATAAGACCTGTACGTGGGTGTGACGTACAGGTCTTTTTATTAATCCTATCAACAAAATCTTATCCTCTGCTGCTTCCCTCAACAATCAGAAGCTCCACCGCCATGGTATCAGTAATACGACCTCTTTTGATATCCTCATCTGAAGCAGTACACAATTCTACATTCTTCTTAAGCTCTGACATCTTAAATCTTCTCGCCTGGTCTAAAAGCTTGCCCACAATATAAGGAGACTTGCCCAGCTTTTTAGCAATCTCGCCTTTATCTAATCCTTTAGTCTGCAAATCCTTCACCAAAAGCAACTGGTTAAACTGATTTGAAATAAGTCGGAGTATTTTCATAGCCGGTTCTTTATTAGCAAGCAAATCATAATAGAGCCTGAGAGCTTCGCTTTGATTTCCTGCTGAAACTGCGCCAACCATATCAAATATTCTGCTCACAACCTGTCTGGTGCATATGTTGTCCACATCCTCCGGATATATATCCGCCTTATCCCCAATATAGGCCATAAGCTTCTCTAATTCGTGGACAATGTTCTCCATATCGTCTCCAACCATGTCCAAAAAGAGCTGAAGCGCCTGATTGGATATTCTCTTACCACTGTTGTTAAGGTATCGGACCACCCAGTTCTTAAGCTCTGCCTCCGTCTGTCGGCCAAACTCTGCCACATGTCCGCTATCCTTAACTTTTTTGTACAGCTTGTTACGCTTGTCAACCTGACTCTCAGCAAATACTATAGTCGTGGTATCAGGAATATCTTTTATATACTCAGCAAGGTTCTCGGCCTCTTTCTTAAAGAATCCACTGTCCTCTACTAAAACAAGTCTGCGTTCTGCAAAAAAAGGCATGGTATCCGCTGCCCCGATAATATCCTGTACAGACATATCTTTGCCCTCAAAAAGGCTGAAATTCATGGTGTCATCACCGATGATTGCACTCTTAAGCTGACGCTTATAGCTGTTCACCAAAAATGTCTCTTCGCCAAACAGCAGGTACACTCTTTTGAATTCGTTGCTTTTTATATCCTGCCTTAAAACCTGCATGAACACAATTCCTTTCTAATCTTCAAATGGATATTTAAATCCCCACTCATCTCTTATTTTATCCATGAAACGCATAACCTTAAGTGTCTCCTCATGGGACATCTCCTCACACTCAAGTCTGCCTTCCTTTATTGCCTTCAAAGAAGAACGTACCTCGTACTCGTAACCGGTTATCTGCTTTGGCACATCAATATCTTCTACAAACTCTCCCCATTTACCATATATCTTAATCGTCTGAGGATTGTTAGTGCCTCCGATAACCATTCTTCCTTCTGTACCGCTTATAATGACCTGGCTGTCTATAGACGAAGCTATGCTGGCATTGATTACTGCCATCCTGCCGTCAGGATACATAAGAGAAATACTGTTAATCATATCAACACCGGTTTTATAAAAGGTTGCTGATGCATCAACTTTTTCAAAATCCCAGCCAAACATTGCTACCGCAAAATTTATAGGATATACCGTGCTGTCAAGAAGTGCTCCTCCTGCAAGCTCCGGCTCCACAATACGTGGAACATCCAGAATAGAGGCTCCCTGACTGGCGGTAAGCATCATAGGTGTACCAATTACTCCTCTATCAAGCAAATCTTTAATAATCTTCATGGAAGGAAGGAATCTAGTCCAGAATGCCTCAGTAATAAATACATTCATCTCCTTCGCTATCCTAAAAAGCTCTTCTGCCTGAGACGCATTTACCGTAAACGCTTTCTCACAAAGCACCCCGCGGCCATTCTCAAGGCAAAGCTTTGCATGCTGAAAATGATGAGAATGAGGTGTTGCAATATACACTAAATCAATATTCTCATCAGCAGCCATTTCCTCATAGCTTCCATAAGCCTTTTCGATGTTATATTGTGCTGCAAAGTCCTGTGCTTTTTCAAGACTTCTGGAACCGATTGCGTAAAGATTTGCATCCTCCATTTCATTTACTGTACGTGCCATAGCATGTGCTATGCCGCCTGCTCCCATAATTGCTACATTCATAATATCTTCTCCTCAATTCTAAATATATGTGTATTTAACTATGATTTGTATAAACCCTTGGCACTCGCTTTGACACGTCGCAGACAAATTCATAGTTAAAGCTTCCTGCGAGTTCTGAAACTTCCTCTACTGAAATATGCTCGTCACCGTCTCGCCCCACAAGAGTAACTACGTCTTCCACTTCAATATCATCCAGCCCGGTTATATCCACCATCATCTGGTCCATACACACTCTGCCGATAATCGGCACCGAATGTCCCTTTATAATAACCCTTCCCTTATTTGAAAGGGCACGAGGGTAACCGTCAGCATAGCCGATTGACACTGTAGCTATCTTTGTATTTGTCCCGGTTTTAAAGGTCGCTCCGTAACTGACACCAACCCCCTCCCCCGCAGTAAATACATTTACCACGTGACTTCTCCAGCTCATAACAGGGATAAGATCGAGAGCATCTTTATTCACCTCTTCTGACGGATAAAGGCCATAGAGCACAATTCCGGCACGCACCATATCAAATCTGTGGTCGTCAAATTCCATAATTCCGGCGCTGTTACACATGTGCTTCACCGGCACATGTATATTTCTCTCTGCAAGCTTACCTGCAAACCAGTCGTACTTCTCCATCTGTATGTAACTGTAAGTCTTATCACACTCATCGGCACAGGCAAAGTGAGTAAACATTCCATTAAGCTTAATCATCGGAAGCTTTGAAATCTCCTCGACAATATCTACACTCTCCTTAACTGCCTGAAAGCCGATTCTGGTCATTCCGGTATCAAGGGCAATCTGATACTTAACTTCCTTACCTGCCTTAACAGCAGTCTCGGAAAGTGCTTTCGCAGCCTCTAAAGTATAAATTGTTGGTTCCACCGAATATTCAATAAGCTTGTCAAACTGCTTAGGCGAGGTGTAACCAAGAACCAGCATCGGTGTATCAAGTCCCGCCTTGCGAAGCTCTATCGCCTCATCAATAGTTGCCACACCAAAATAGTCTGCAACATTCTTATACAATTCGCCTAACTCTACCGCACCATGACCGTAGCCATCAGCCTTAATAACAGCCATAAGCTTCACATCATCGCTTATTCTGTTTCTAATCGCCTTTATATTATGAAGCGCCGCCCCTAAATTAATCTCCACATAGGTACGCAAATACTCTTCCATTATTCCAACCTCTTTTTTTCATTTTTATCAAAATATTTATTATATTATAATAAAGCTCATTAATCAACTTCATACTCAGTAGCGATGATTTCAGAAAAAGCTCGTGTTTTTACTATCCTAAGGAATTTGTTACATATATAGTATAATCCACACCATCACCCGGATATTCATAAGGTATTGTATAGTCACTGTCAAGGTATTTCATTATTTCTTCTGAG
>JAZULV010000088.1:0-4336 GCA_045603305.1 Lachnospiraceae bacterium
GGTAACAAATTGTGACACTTTTAAGCAGCCACTTACATTGAACATTTATATGCGTCATGTTATATTACTATCATGGAACAATCGTGTTACAGGGTGTGTTGACCTTCATTTTATTACATAGAATGGAGGTGGTGCAGATGAAGAATCAGAACAATTATGATTTCAAAGACATAATGACTTTTGGACTCTTTATATTAGCATTACTTACATTCGTATTTACGTTTTGTAAGTAATTCTGCATAGAAAAACCACCCTTTGACTTTGACCAGAAGAAGGGTGGAATTTCTATCATTATTCATTAGGTCAACCCACCTTGAGGGCGGTTGTTCCTTTTCTCATTTTTAATATAACATAATAATATATATTATTCAATTATTTCAAGCTAAATAATCAGTTGCTTTCAACCTAGAAGTTACCAGCTGTAGCAGCCTCTTCAATAGAAACTGCAACTGCAACTGTCATACCAACCATCGGGTTGTTACCAGCTCCGATTAAGCCCATCATCTCTACGTGAGCAGGAACTGATGAAGAACCAGCGAACTGAGCATCTGAGTGCATACGGCCTAATGTATCTGTCATACCGTATGAAGCAGGACCTGCAGCCATGTTATCTGGGTGAAGTGTACGTCCTGTACCACCACCTGATGCAACTGAGAAATACTTCTTGCCGGCTTCATTTCTCTCCTTCTTGTATGTACCTGCAACCGGATGCTGGAAACGTGTTGGGTTTGTTGAGTTACCTGTGATAGAAACGTCTACATTCTCCTTCCACATGATAGCAACGCCTTCCGGAACACTGTTAGCACCGTAGCAGTTAACCTTTGCACGAAGTCCCTCTGAATATGACTTACGAGATACTTCCTTAACTTCGTTTGTATATGGATCATACTCTGTCTCAACAAATGTAAATCCGTTGATTCTTGAGATAATCTGAGCAGCATCCTTACCAAGACCGTTTAAGATAACTCTAAGTGGCTTCTGACGAACCTTGTTAGCCTTTTCAGCAATACCGATAGCACCCTCAGCAGCAGCGAATGACTCGTGACCTGCAAGGAATGCGAAACACTCTGTCTCATCCTCAAGATCAATCTTTCCTATGTTACCGTGACCAAGACCAACCTTACGTGTATCTGCAACTGAACCAGGAATACAGAATGCCTGAAGACCTTCACCGATTGCAGCAGCAGCATCAGCAGCCTTGCGGCAGTTCTTCTTGATAGCGATTGCAGCACCTACAATGTAAGCCCAGCAAGCGTTCTCAAAACAAATTGGCTGAATGCTCTTAATCTGACCATATACGTCAAGACCGGCATCCTTAGTAATCTTCTCTGCTTCTTCGATGGAAGCTATACCATAGCTGTTTAATACAGCGTTAATTTTATCAATACGTCTTTCATATGATTCAAATAATGCCATTTTACGTCTACCTCCTCGAATTACTCTTTACGTGGGTCAATAATCTTAACCGCATCTGCTACACGACCATACTGGCCCTTTGCCTTCTCCCATGCTGTGTTAGGATCATCACCCTTCTTGATAAAGTCTGTCATCTTTCCAAGAGATACGAACTGGTATCCGATAATCTGGTCATCAGCATCAAGAGCGATACCTGTTACATAACCTTCTGCCATCTCTAAGTAACGAGGTCCCTTTGCAAGTGTACCGTACATAGTACCAACCTGTGAACGAAGACCCTTACCTAAATCCTCAAGACCTGCACCTACTGGAAGTCCATCCTCTGAGAATGCTGACTGTGAACGTCCGTAAACGATCTGTAAGAATAACTCTCTCATAGCAGTGTTAATAGCATCACATACAAGGTCTGTGTTAAGAGCTTCCATAACTGTTAAGCCCGGAAGAATCTCTGATGCCATAGCTGCTGAATGTGTCATACCTGAACATCCGATAGTCTCAACTAATGCTTCCTGGATAATACCTTCCTTAACATTAAGAGACAACTTACATGCACCCTGCTGTGGTGCACACCAGCCTACACCGTGTGTAAAGCCTGAGATGTCTTTTACTTCTTTTGCCTGAACCCATTTTGCTTCTTCCGGAATCGGAGCTGCGCCATGATGAACGCCCTGAGCTACTGGACACATTTCTTCTACTTCTCTTGAATAAATCATGTTAAAACTCCTTTCAATATATGTATTGAATCCATGGCGGTTATTTATAAAACGCCATACCTAAAAGGTATTCTCTCACAAAACGACAAAATAGTCTAGTACTTTTTTATTTTTCCTTTAAACAAATAACCTTATGTGTTAATATATAAGCAGATATATTTTTAATTACATATTAAAATTATCCTAGCCAGCAATACAACATTTGTATATATATCTATAGAGACACAGAATGGAGACAGCATATGATAATAACAGTAACTATGAATCCGGCGATAGATAAAACTGTAGACGTTCACTCCCTGAATATAGGTGGTTTGAACAGGGCTAAAAGCATCGTAAAAGATGCAGGCGGCAAAGGTATTAATGTTTCAAAGACAATTCATGCTCTTGGTGGCGATACTCTTGCCACCGGCTTTCTTGGCGGAGACGCAGGAAGAATGATTAAGTATTCTCTTTCTCAGGCAGGTATTAATCATGATTTTGTCACTATAGAAGGAGAGACCAGAACAAACACCAAGATTGTTGACACTTCACACAACAATCTTGTTACGGAACTGAATGAACCGGGTCCGGATATTTCAGACAATGAACTTGAGCTTCTTTGTAACAAACTTGAACAGTATGCCTCTGCCGACAATATTTTTGTATTTTCTGGCAGTATACCAAATGGTATAAATCCGACGATATACGGACAGCTTGTTAAAAAGCTCAAAAAAAGAAGAGCTAAAGTATGTGTTGATGCAGACGGCCTGCTTCTTTCTGAAGCTATTAAAGCCAAGCCATTTATTATTAAACCAAATAAAACAGAGTTAACACGATATTTTGGTATTAGCAATGATATAAGTAACGAAGCTCTAATTGAACGGGGCAGGGAACTTATCAATGAAGGTCCTCAAATTGTAGTTATTTCATGTGGGAATCATGGTGCATATTTCTTAACCAAAGACCTGATTTACTATAGCTCAGGAATAGATATTCATCCACGCTCTACCGTAGGTGCCGGTGATGCTATGGTTGCAGCATTAACCTATGGACTGAATAAGAACATGTCTTTTGAAGAAAGCTGTAAATTATCCATTGCGGCGTCCGCCGGTGCATGTACTACAATCGGTACAAAACCGCCTACCAAAGAGCTGGTAGAGATGCTTGTAAATGAAGTAACACTAATAAGAATAGAGTAAACAGATAAGCATAAAAGAACTATAGCAAAAGTTTCTTTTATGCTTTTTTGTACAAAAAGGCTGCCGCATAAGCGACAGCCTTAATTATTAATTTAGTATCAAATTAGAAGTTTCTCTTACGAACAACTAATGTTCCGCCAAGAACTACTACTGATAATAAGCAAACCATCATAACTACTGCTACTGGTGTAACGTCACCTGTTGCAGGTGGTTTTGTGTTACCTGCAGCAGCTGTTGTTGATTCTGCTTCTGTTGATGCTGCTTCTGTTGTTGGAGCAACTGTCTCGATCTCATCACCTTCCTCAGGGATATCTGTGATAAGTGCAGCTGCTAAAACAGCGAAACCATTTGACTCAACTGCTGGATCTAAGTAGTGCATATGGTATCCGATGTATGAACCTGTTGCAGGGAATCCACTTGCCTCTAAGTCAATGATAATGCTAATAGGCTCATCTGTCTCTAATGGCAACTCATCAAGCAATTCTCCATCTTCGTTAACGATAGCTAATGGTACGATATGATCTGCCTGTGCAGGATCAAACCATATAGCCTTACCTGAACCATCTGCCTCTAAACGTAAGAATCTAACATCACCAACATACTCGATTACGAGATACTTGTAATCATCTGTAGCATCCTTTGTTGTTGCAAAGCCTAAATACTTATAACCTGTTCCTGTCTTGTCACTATAATCACCCATCATTGATGAATCGCCAGCATCATCACCATCAAGAATGATCATAGAAATAGTACCGCCACCAACTTCAATAGTAGTCTCTTCTACTGTTGTCTCTTCTTCTGTTGTAGCTTCTGTTGTTTCCTCTGTTGTCTCTTCTGTTGAAGCCTCTGTTGTCTCTTCAGGAACTATAACTGTAGCGCTCTTTGTAAGTCTTGCATCTGTGAATACAAATCCGTTTGATGGGTTTGCATCACCATAGTGCATATGGTATCCACTGTATGAGCCTGTTGCTGCAAATCCACTTGCTTCAAGGTCAACAACGATTGTTGTTGGCTCTGTTACTACTA
>JAZULV010000089.1:0-8516 GCA_045603305.1 Lachnospiraceae bacterium
ATCAAAGTTGGGTAAGACAGTAGTTTTTACAAAGTCCACATGCCGATGTGGCTCAATTGGCAGAGCAGCTGATTTGTAATCAGCAGGTTATCGGTTCGAGTCCGATCATCGGCTTTGTACCCTTCCTTAGGGGTTGGGACCATTAGCTCAGTTGGTTAGAGCATCCGGCTCATAACCGGTCGGTCCAGGGTTCGAGTCCCCGAAGGTCCATTTTGGCCCAGTGGCTCAGTTGGTTAGAGCGCCGCCCTGTCACGGCGGAGGTCGTGGGTTCGAATCCCATCCGGGTCGTTTTATAGTTTTAACTATAAATTTAATATTTCAGCATTGGGGATCTTAGCTCAGCTGGGAGAGCATCTGCCTTACAAGCAGAGGGTCACAGGTTCGAGCCCTGTAGGTCCCATATATGCCGGCGTGGCGGAACTGGCAGACGCACAGGACTTAAAATCCTGCGGGACTAATCTCCCGTACCGGTTCGATTCCGGTCGCCGGCATATCTTTTTGCGGTGGTAGCTCAGCTGGATAGAGCACATGGCTACGGACCATGGTGTCGGGAGTTCGAATCTTCTCCGCCGCGTTTAATCTTAGTCGCGAGAGCGGCTATTTTTTGTTGCTTAAAATACGAAATTCGTTCTTGTGAAACTCAATTATCCCATCATCTCTCATTTTACATAATGTATTAGATAAGGCACTTCTTTCAACCGACAGATAGTCTGCAAGTTCCTGACGATTAAAAGGAATTGTAAATGTATTATTTACGGCTTCTACAGCACATTCTGATAAGTAGGACAAAATCTTTTCTCTGGTAGTCTTTTTAGTTATGTGATTAATTTTCCTTGTTAGAGAAACATTTTTAAGGGCTAAAATCATCATCATGTTCTTTATTAGTTCTGCATGAAATATGCAGGTGGGAGAACAGGTGTTGATGAGTTTTTTGCAATTTATTAATAAAACAGTGCAATTTTCATGTGCTATTACCGAGACCGGCAACACATCCGTGTGTGCAAACGAAAATGTTTCCCCAAATAAACCTCCGGATTCTATTGAAGATAAGATTGTTCTGTTACCCCAGTAATCTTCGTGTATAACATAAACACTTCCGGAGAGAACAATACCCATATAGTCAGAGGTGTGTCCGGCAATAAAAATAAATTCATCCTTTTGATATTTTCTTTCTTTAGCATTTAAGCAACTAAGTAAATTAGTGATGTTGTCCTCTTGGATGTTCGCAAACAGCGGACATTGTTTCAATATATTTATATATTCTTTCATAAAACACCTTTCGTTGTTTTTACAACAGATTTTTTGTATAAAGTATAATAAACTTATTGTGTAGTGTCAAGGAGACGTCAATTAGCAGTGAATTGATGCTTAAAAAACGATTTCAACTATATCCTAATGTAGACGTCTATTAATAGTAAATTGATATTAGTAAATAGTTTATTTATATAAAAAAGAGAGGAATGGTGATATTTATGGTTAGAAGAATCGTAAAGATTAATGATGAAAGATGTAATGGTTGCGGACTTTGTGCTAAAGCTTGTCATGAAGGTGCAATAGGGATGATAGATGGGAAAGCTAAACTGCTTCGCGATGATTATTGTGATGGATTAGGTGATTGTCTTCCGGTATGTCCAACAGGTGCCATTTCATTTGAAGAAAGGGAGGCCGCCGATTATGATGAAGAGGCAGTAAAGGTTAATATGGAGAAGCGAAGGCAGTCAGTACATATAGGTGGATGTCCGGGAAGTAGTATATCGACATTTGCCAGAAATGAGTCTGCACAAACAACCAATACAAGTGTGATAAATAACGATAGTCAGTTAATGCAGTGGCCGGTACAGCTAAAGTTGGTCCCGGTTAATGCACCATATTTTAATGGAGCAAAGCTCTTAATTGCAGCGGATTGTACCGCATATGCCTATGCTAATTTTCATCAGAAATTCATAAAAAATCATATTACTATAATTGGCTGCCCTAAGTTAGACGAAATTGATTATTCTGAAAAGCTTTCGGCTATAATAAAAGATAATAATATAAAAAGTATTACCATTGTGCGTATGGAGGTTCCATGCTGTGCCGGTATAGCAAATGCTGCAATAAAAGCACTGCAGAACAGTGGTAAAATGATTCCATGGAGAGTCATTACAATTTCTACTGACGGAAGAATAATTGAAGATTAGTTTTTGAAAGGCGGGAAAGAGTAATGAAGGTCAGAATAGATCGTGAAGGTTGTATAGCTTGTGGTTTATGTATTGAGGTATGCCCTGAAGTATTTAGATTTGCAGAGGATGGTTTATCAGAGGTGTACAAAGAACCTACAGAGGATGTATATGATCAGACAAAGGAAGCTGCTGAAAGTTGTCCGGTGGCGGTTATTGATACAGAAGAATAGTGTGAAACAAGAGCTGAGCAACCGAGTTTTATCACTATTGGTGTTAATTAAAACATTGATGATTAATGTTAATTTTGTGGCTTTTTAAGTAGAGTATTAAAACAGCAGTTAAATCATGATAATTTAAAGAATGATTTACTGCTGTTTTATAATAGTTTTTGGGTATGATAAATTTATAAATTACCAGAGCAAATATTTGATGTGGTAGGCTCACTCTAAGATAACAGTAAACGGACCATCATTAGTGAGCTCAACTTTCATATCTGCGCCAAAAATACCATGCTCTACAACGGCGATTTCTTCTTTACATTTCTGTATAAAATATTCGTAGAGTTCTTCAGCTAATGCTGGTGGAGCAGCGTTTACAAAGCTTGGCCTGTTTCCATGACTGCAGTCGGCATAAAGTGTAAACTGGGATACAATTAAAAGTGAACCGTTAACCTGCTTTATGGAAAGGTTGGTCTTACCATTCTCATCAGCGAAAATTCTGAGATTGATTATTTTTTTAATAAGCCTGTCGGCAGTTTCTTTAGTATCTGACTGACCTACACCAAGAAATACAAGATAGCCATTACCTATACTGCCGGTTATTTGTGAATCTACGGATACAGATGCACTGCTGACTCTTTGAATAATTATTTTCATATTTTAGTTACCAGATGATTTCTGGTCCTCCTTTCAAAATAGATATAAGAGAAGCGTATTTGACAAATTTAATTATTTTTATATTTCTTTTGTGATATTGTACAAAAGAGAATGAAAGTTACTTGCATGTTTAGTAATTTTCATATATAATCATTATACGAAAACGATTGAGAAAAGAAAAGAGGGAAATGTCATGATTTCCATGAAAGATATTGCAAAAGAATGCGGTGTTTCGATTGCTACCGTAAGTAAGGCTCTTAATGATCATAGTGACATAGGTGAGGCAACTAAGAAATTAGTGTGTGATACCGCCAAGAGACTGGGATATTTGCCGAACTCTTCTGCCAGAGCACTTAAAACTAATAGAACTTACAATATTGGTGTGCTTTTTGTTGATGATGATGCCAGTGGACTTCGTCATGACTATTTTTCGCATATACTTAATAGTTTTAAGGTTACAGCAGAAGATAAGGGATATGATATTACTTTTATCGGAAGAAAGACTGCGGCAAGTTATATGACATATTATGAGCACAGTCTTTACAGAGGTATTGATGGAGTTGTTATAGCAGCCGTTAATTTTAGCAATAGTGAGGTTATAGAACTTGCAAATGGAAGACTTCCGGTAGTTACCATAGACTATGTATTTAATAACAGAACTGCTGTTATGTCAGATAATGCATTAGGTATGAGACAGCTTGTTTCTTATATTCATAGTCTGGGACATAGTAAGATTGCTTATATTTGTGGTAATGATACAGCGGTTACTAAGGTCAGAGTACAGAGTTTTATGGATACCATGAAGGAATATGGTCTGGATGTTCCGCCGGAATATTTAAAGCGTGGTGCTTATAGAGATGCAGAGATAACTTCAAGACTTACTGCAGAACTTTTAAGCCTTAAGGAAAGACCGACATGTATTATTTATCCTGATGATTTTTCAGCCTTTGGCGGCATCAATATGATAAAGAGTTTTGGCTTGTCCATTCCAGACGATATATCTATTGCCGGATATGATGGTCTTAATATTGCGAAGATTGTGGAGCCAAAGCTTACAACTATCGAACAGGATTCTGAGTCATTAGGAAGAGAAGCTGCGTTACATCTTATTAAACAGATTGAAGATCCTGATAATTTTGAAGTTGAAAAAATTATAATTCAAGGAAAGCTTTTGACCGGTAATTCAGTGAGAAGATTAGTTTAATATAAATGCTTATTATTGTTACTTGATTTTTGAATAAAAAGTTATTTGTTTGGCATACTAGCTATGTAACTAAATTATATATCTTAGGAGGTATGTTAATATGAATAACAATTATTCAAATGGTTCAAGCCAGAACAATAATCAGAACAACAGCCGTAACTCACAGAATAATTCACAGAACAACAGCCGTAACTCACAGAATAATTCACAGAACAACAGCCGTAATTCACAGAACAACAGCCGTAATTCACAGAATGATTCACAGAATAGCAGCAGAGATTGCCGTAACGCACAGAACAATTCAAGAAACAACTAATAGTATTTGTTAGTATAAGGGCTCCGGATATCCGGAGCCTTTATTATGTCAAAGTATGTTTATTTTCTAAATGTACATAAAGAGCAGATTGAATTAATATTGCAATATAATTAACTGCTCAACAGCAATATTTTCAGCATATAATATACTATAATTTTTGTTGCATATAGGAGGCAATTAATTATATGCCGGATTATAGATATAAAAAACTATGCAAATGTGAGTTTGACGAAGTAGATATAATTGCTTTTAAAGATATAAAAAAATATGTTGAATGCAGGGACTGCCTTATTATTGATTTGAGAGAACCGGAAGAATATAAACGTTCTCACGTAAGAGGTGCAATAAATATTGAGTATAACGACAGTGGCATCATGGTACCCTACGAGTATAGAAACAGCCTGCTTATTTTTTATTGCGATAGTGGTAAGAGAGCTCTTATAACAGCAAGAAACATGAATAAGCTTGGATATAGGACAATAGCAGTTGCTGATAGATTTACTCATTGACATAGCTTAACTTAAAATATATTATATAGTAGAAGTTAATGTGAAGCTGAAAGTTGCGTAACTTATTTGTATTGTTACATGTGTTAATATAGCATGGAGACTGTTTTGAATAAATATAAATTATGAGGTTAGATACATGAAGATATACGAGCTTATTGCACCATGCCATTTTGGGCTTGAAGCAGTGCTTAAAAAGGAAATTATTGATTTAGGATACGATATTGCCAAGGTCGAAGACGGAAGAGTTACCTTTTACGGTGATGATGAGGCTATAGCAAGAGCAAATATAGGTTTGAGAACTGCTGAAAGAGTAATGATAAAGGTTGGTCAGTTTAAGGCATATACCTTTGATGAGTTCTTTGAGAATATCAAGGCTCTTGAATGGGAGAATTTTATTCCTGTGAACGGTAAGTTCTGGGTTACCAAGGCATCCAGCGTAAAAAGCAAGTTATTCAGTGTATCAGATCTTCAATCACTTGCTAAGAAGGCGATAGTTGACAGACTTAAGCATATTTACGGTGTTACCTGGTTTGAAGAGGATGGTAATTCTTATCCTATAAGAATATCCTTTATGAAGGACGAGGCTACCGTGGCGATAGATACTACCGGAGATTCGCTTCACAAGAGAGGATATCGCCAGTTTACCAGCAAGGCTCCGATTACAGAGACTTTGGCGGCGGCACTTATTATGCTTACGCCTTGGAGAAGTGACAGAATTTTAGTGGACCCATTCTGTGGCTGCGGTACATTTCCTATAGAGGCTGCCATGATTGGGGCTAATATTTCTCCGGGTATGAATCGAAACTTCACTGCAACAGCCTGGGATAATATTATAAGCAGAAAGATTTGGGATGATGCTTATGAGGAGGCTAAGGACATAGTTGATTTGTCTGCCCAGATGGTGATACAGGGATATGATATTGACGGTGATATTGTAAAAGCGGCCAGAGAGAATGCAAAGAGAGCCGGTGTTGGCGATATGATTCATTTTCAGCAGAGAGATGTATGTGATTTAAGTCACCCTAAGAAGTATGGTTTTATTATTACGAACCCTCCTTATGGTGAAAGAATTGAAGATAAGGAGACTGTTCCTGAGATATACAGAACCTTTGGTGAACGGTTTAAGGCTTTGGATTCCTGGTCTGCTTATATCATTACTTCCTGTGAAGAGACAGAAAAGTATTTCGGTAGAAAAGCGGATAAGAACCGTAAGATATATAATGGAATGATGAAAACATATTTTTATCAGTTTATGGGTGCGAAACCGCCTAAGAGGAAGAACTAGTGTGAAACATAAGCTTAGCAGTCGAGTTTCATTATTATTGGTGTTTACCCAATATGAAGATTAATAGATGATGTCAGAATTAGATAAGAATATTAAGGAACTATAAGGAGAATTATGAATAGAATTATTTTTGCAACCGGTAATGAAGGTAAGATGAAGGAAATAAGAATGATTCTTGGCGATTTAGGGATGGAGATATTGTCCTTAAAGGAAGCAGGAATTGTTGCTGATATTGTGGAAGATGGTAAGAGTTTTGAAGAGAATGCTGTGATTAAAGCATCAGAGATAGGGAAACTTGCCGGCTGTTTAGTGCTTGCAGATGATTCCGGTCTGGAAGTAGATTATCTTGGTGGAGCACCGGGTATTTATTCTGCAAGATACATGGGTGAAGATACCTCCTATGATATTAAGAATCAGGCTATCATTGACCAGTTAAAAGATGCTAAGGGTGACGAAAGAAGTGCAAGATTTGTGTGTGCTATTGCGGCAGCATTTCCTGATGGACAGGTCGAAGTTACCAAAGCAACAATTGAAGGTCAGATCGGATATGAGATATGTGGCAGTGGGGGATTTGGTTATGACCCGATATTTTATATTCCTGAACTAGGTAAGACCTCTGCAGAGATAAGTGCTGACGAAAAGAACTTAATCAGTCACAGAGGCAAAGCGTTACGAGAGATGAAAGAAATTATTAGAAAGACAATGGGGTAATATGAAAGTACTGATTGTAAGTGATACGCATAGAAGAGATAACAATTTATGTACAGTTCTTAATATGGTTAAGGACATTGATTTACTGGTACACTTAGGTGATGCAGAAGGAAGTGAAGATTACTTTGCTGCAATTGCTAATTGTCCTGTTGAGATTGTAAGTGGCAATAATGATTTTTTCAGCACACTTCCAAGAGAGAAAATAATTTCTATCGGAAAGTATAATGTGTGGCTTACTCATGGTCATTATTACAATGTTTCCTTTACTTATGACAGAATTATAAGAGAGGCTGAGTATAAGAACGTGGATATAGTAATGTTTGGACATATTCACAGACCTGTATTTGAAAAACACAATAATATTACATTAATAAATCCGGGAAGCTTGTCTTATCCAAGGCAGGCAGACAGAAGACCTTCGTATATTATTATGGAGATTGATGATGAGGGAGAGGCACATTTTACTGTTAATTATTTATAGTTATTAGTAAAGACACTATCAGACAACTAATTAGTGCAGTTGTTTGGTAGTGTTTTTTGCATAGAGAAAGCTTTTTAGAGTAAATAACAGTTTTGTCATAGAAAATTTAATAAATAATATACAAAACATATAGGTCAAAATTGCTTTTTTTAGTTGACATACTGTCAAGTTGTACATATAATTTAATTTATAGTGGTTATATGAGCTAATATTGATATTAGTAAGGGGTGTAATTGCAAATACATAGTTATGACCACTAAAAATAAGTAATCCAAATGATTATATGGGAGGAAAAAAGATGAAAAGAATCAAAAGAATTCTTGCAGTTATTTTTGCAGTTGTCATGATATTTCAGATGTCATTTGTTGATATGTCAATGGACACAGCAAAAGCAGCAGAAACCGGTGGTTATGACTTAATCGTTACAGATATTTCATGGGGCAATACTGCTATATCTGCAGGAACTTTAGTTACATGGACAGTTACATTAAAGAACAATGGTGATACAGACATTCCGGCAGGAACAGTAATCGGTTACCAGGTACAGGTTAACGGGGATACATCAAACATTACATGGTGCGATTCTTACAGCAGTGGTCTTAAGGCAGGACAGTCTGTTGCTCTTAAATGTAACGGTGGAAATCCTACAAGCTATTGGACCGCAGCAAATGGCACACATTCAATTATGGCATGGGTTGATGATGTAAACAGATTCCCTAATGAAGTTAACGAAGGAAACAACCAGTACACAATAAACCTTACAGTACCATATGTGCCTGCAACCCAGGCACCTGCAACCCAGGCGCCTACTCAGGCACCAACCCAGGCACCTACACAGGCACCTTCATCAGATAAGTGTCCTACAGTACACATCGAGGCTGAGGACTTTGCAAGCCAGTCAGGCATTGAGATAGCATCAAAGGTATACGAGGGTTCACAGTTCATCAACTCCATCGGAAACGGTGATTCAGCT
>JAZULV010000090.1:0-14058 GCA_045603305.1 Lachnospiraceae bacterium
GATATATCAAGGCAGGTATATTTATTTATTATTCATTTAATATATTCTTTATGATACGTTCAATGTGTTTAATATTTCACTTACAAATATAATCCCTTTTAAACTTATTAATACATTTTTTCACTAAAAATATTTTTCTTCTATCTCACTTATTTTTCACAATAATATGCTATAATATATCAAACTAAATAAATATTCACAATTATTAATTAATTTCATAAGTAAGGAGTATCTATGAACGAGAACGAATTAAAGAATGAAAGCACTGTTATTGATGAGACAACCACTGAGGATACTGTAACAGAAGAAACAGTTACCAAAGAAACTAACGAAGGTGTTACCCTTCCATTAATCTGGCACCCGGAGGATAAAGAAGAATTACTCGGCAGCACTTTTAATCACAGCACTGAAACAGTAAGAAAAGACACACGAACAGACTGGCTGTTAACCGCCATCGGAGTATTTGCTATTGTATGCTTTGGTATCATGCTGTATCAGTGCCTGCGCTACAACAACATCACCCCAATAAACTACATATGTTTTGTATGCTATGCTATTATTGCTATTCTTTTTATTCCAAAGCCAATGCAGTGTTTCATCTCAAGAATGGGCTGGATGACAAGCTTAAGCAAGTTTGCCGCCACATCTGACAAAGCAGGCGAAGTTGTCATTTGTGCTGATAAAGCATCATTTACTGTTGGCAAGAAGAACGTCAGCGTAGCCTATAAGTATATGGAAGCTATCTTTGAAACAGCAAACTACTTTGTACTCATGGTAGAAAGCAAAAGAATCCTTACATTTGCAAAGGCAGATCTGAGTGTTGAACAGATTGCTTATGTAAGAGAGGTTCTTTATGAATATCTTGCCAAAGAAAACGAGAGCACAGAAAACATCACTGATGAAAACACTGCTCAGGATGAAGATACTAATGCAACCTCTTAAAAATCTGAGATTAAACTAAAATAAATATTGTCAAAATAATAATACCAAATAAAAATAGTGCCTATCTTCATTAGTCTCCACTAATTAAGATAGGCATCTTACATTCAATATGTAGAAAGCAGCTTATTACTCGACCTTATATAATCTCATTAACGCTTCTCCTTAAACTCTATATATTCTTCTGCGCCCATATCTTCAACGCCTGTGCACTTGTGGCAATCTTATCTAACGCATCTAATATATCATTAAATCTGCCAACTTCATCACAATCTACAACACCATCTTCAGATATTGCAATAAGACCACTCATAACATCATCAACATTTTTAAGAGAACCAAGCATCTTAAGGGAAAGTCTGTCGAAATCGTCCATAACAACTTTCTTAACGGTTCGCTTTCCAATAGGACATTCCTCTGCACAATAAGCATTACATATCTCCGGTGTGTTATAGGCCTCTGCCATACTAAGCACTTCGTCAGGATATGGTGTTACGTTGCCAAGCTCGATTCTTGCAAGCTTTGTCCTGTCGATACCGGTAGCCTCGCTTGCTTTCTCCCTACTGGAAAATCTCTCATCACTTTCTGCCGCCTCATAACGTGCCATGCAATACATATTGTCTGCTGCTTTTGTAGCTTTTTTGCCCATTTCGTCCTCCCTGTTATCTAAACATAAATAGTAATTAAATCTTTAATATCTTTTTTAAACAGTTTATAACTTAAAAGATTATAAACTCAACATTACTATAATATAAATTTTTCGGTAAATTGTAAAGTAAACTGAATGATTATTTTTGTATTATTGTGTTAATTTATAAATATTGATACAATATATATCGAAAATATGCTTATTATTTATCCGGAGGCACTATGAGCGATATCAATTATGAATTATATAAAGTATTTTATTATGTTGCTACAACCTTAAGCTTTTCCGAAGCAGCAAAGCATTTATATATCTCCCAGTCGGCGGTCAGCCAGGCTGTAAAAGCACTTGAAGCAAAGCTTGGACAGCAGCTCTTTGTAAGAAGCACAAAGAAAATAAGCCTCACCGCCGAAGGCGAGATGCTTTTTGAACATATATCACCGGCAATTAATCTTATCAGGCGTGGCGAAAGCCAGATGCTTGATGCCAACACCTTAGAAGGCGGTCAGCTGCGCATTGGTGCCAGCGATACTATCTGCCGCTACTACCTTGTGCCTTTCTTAAACAGTTTTCATAAGAAGTACCCCGATGTGCACATCAAGGTTACAAACCGCACTTCCATAGAGTGTGTAGAACTGCTGAAAAAAGGTCTTGTAGACTTAATTATCACTAATCACCCAAACTCTGCACTCCTCGGTTATTCAAATGTGCATATTATTAAAGAGTTTTCTGACGTATTCCTTGCAAGCCGCAGATATTTTGATTTTGGTAATAAGAAAATAACTTTAAAAGAGCTCTGTGAACAGCCCCTGCTTATGCTCACAAAAAAGAGTACCACCAGTGAGTTTTTATACAACATATTCCGCCAGCACAATCTTGAGCTTATCCCGGAATTTGAACTTAGCAGCAACGATCTTTTAATTGATTTGGCGCGCATTGGTCTTGGCATAGCCTTTATACCGGACTACTGTGTTCCAAAAGATGATAACGAAATGTATGTAATCCGAACTAAAGAAAGTCTTCCGGCAAGACAGTTAGTGGCAGCCTTCAGTGACACATTGCCTCTTTCTCCGGCGGCAAGACAGTTTCTTAATATGTTAGAGGCAGAGAATAAATAATACTCTCTGCCTCAGTATAATTTAAACTCTACCTGTCTTTATTAGTCCAAAACTCTAAAACCTGTTCAGATATATCGGACACTTTCACCCTTTTATAATCAGTCCATTCCTTAGGGAACAATTCAAGATACTCACGTCTTAAGAACCTGTCATCTAAAAGTGCAATAACACCCTCATCACTTTCAGTTCGTATTACCCTGCCTGCTGCCTGAAGCACCCGGTTCATTCCCGGATACAAATAGGTCATATCGAAGCCATTCTCTCCTCTAGCCTCAAAAAAGTCACTGATAAGCTTGCTTTCACGACTTATCTGTCCAATACCGGTTCCTACAACAAATACTCCAATCAGACTTTCTCCTTTTAAATCAATTCCCTCGGAGAATATTCCTCCAAGCACACAAAGTCCAAGCACCGGCTTGTCACTATTTTCCCTAAACTTTGAAAGGAAATCCTCCCTCATGCTCTCATCCATCTCTGACGACTGCTCAATAACAGTATAATGTCCAAAGCTGTCATTTTCCCCGGCAAGTGCTTTTACCGCATTCATATATTGATAAGAAGGAAAGAACACCATGTAGTTACCGCTATGTGCCTTTATAGTATTGGAAATATAGTCTGCTACCTTAAGGTACTCTCTCTCATTTCTCCTGCTGTACCGTCCTGACACATCACCGGCTACTGCAAGCAGACGATTCCTGCTGTCAAAAGGCGAATCCACATAAACCTTGTAATCATCCTCGTTACTGCTTAGCATCTCACAATAGTACTTCATAGGCAAAAGCGTCGCTGAGAAAAATATTGTTGACCTGCCCTGTTCAGTGCATAAAGTAATATTTGCCGAAGGGTCGACACACAAAAGCTTCACCATAAAGCTGCCATTATTCATATGCATTGAATATATCCTGTAATTCTCATCAAGAATATCATACATATTTAAAAAGTGTCTTACATTGAAATAGAGTTCCTTATAAGTTTCATCCGACGCAATCTGTGGAAAATCCTCAAAAAACTTATTCATCTCTTCCTGAAGTGACATAAGGTTGAGTGCCAGATGGGATATGCTATCCAGCACCTCTATGTCCTCACACTCATGCTTTAATTCAAGCATCGAACGATTGCAGGCATTAATACGTTTATGCAGTCTTTTACTGTACTCCTTAACCATCCTGCCAACTGCAAGGAAATCTTCCTTAATAAGTGCTGCACTGTACATCTTCCTTGCCCGCTCTGCCAGATTGTGAGCTTCGTCTATGAGAAATACATATTCACCCTTGTTATCATCCGCAAAATACCTTTTCAGCCGGACATTTGGGTCAAAGACATAATTATAATCACATATAATTGCATCGGTAAAACTGCTGATATCCAGCGAAAGCTCAAACGGACACACATTAAATTTTTCAGCAACCTCTAATACTTCTTTTCTGCCAATGCTCTTATAATTATTTATGGCGTAGAACACCGCATCATTTATCCTGTCAAAATGTCCATTTGCCCTGGGACAGCTCTCAGGATTACAGTTGGGCTTTTCTAAGACACATACCTTTTCCTTGGCTGTAATCGTAGCAGCAAGTAAATCTAAGCCTCTGCTCTGCAAAGCAGTAAAGCTCTCCTCCGCCACTGTTCTTGTAATAGTCTTTGCCGTAAGATAAAATATCTTCTCCGCCTTATCCTCCCCCATAGCTTTTACTGAAGGATATATCATAGACATAGTCTTACCTATGCCCGTCGGTGCCTGCACAAACATGTTCTTCTCTCTGGCAATAGTACGGTAAGCATAAACCGCCAGCTCCTTCTGTCCCTTCCGGTATTCAAAAGGAAATTCCAAATTCACAATAGAAGCATTTCGCGATAATTTATGCTTATATATAAAATTTGCCCACACACCGAATTTATCGAGCAGCTCTTCAAACCATTCACTAATCTCAGCTCTAGTGTACCTGCTCTTAAATCTTTTAATTTCCTCGGTATCAAGATTTGCATAGGTAAGCTGTACACTTATCTGCTCCAGACCTCTCTCCTGTGTTACCATATAGGCATAACACATCGCCTGGGCTCTATGTATCTCTAATGCCTCAGTAAACTTTTCCAAGTCTGTGTAGGTTCCCTTTATCTCATCAATGGTTATCTCACCATTATCATCAATAATTCCGTCGGCTCTGCCCTCAAGACAGATAACTACCTCATCTCTTATATACTCAGCCTTAAGTGGTACCTCGGCACTGTAATCTGACCCCATCTTCGATTGAATCTTTCTGTGAAGCTTCGCACCCTTAAGCATAGCTTCTTTATCCTGGGATGCTGTTCTTCTATTATCAATATCTCCGCTTTGAAGAATGAATTCCACCAGACTTCGCACGGAAATATTTATTTTGTTTTCCTTAAGCTTGTACATCCGGTGGGCCTCCTTTCAAAACTTTTTCTCCGATAATTATCTGCTTGTTTTTTATATATACTATAGTTTTAAATTATACAACATTGATTACAGTACCGATATACACAAATAATAATTTTATTATATACAAGTATAGCCTTTCATAGCAAGCTTCCGATAAATCAAAAAGCATGGAAACCTTCATCTCCATGCTTTCATAATATCTTTAATTAATTTTTACGCTACAGCGTAAGTATCTATCATCTCTTCAAGCTTGTCATTATATCCGTAGTATTCTACTGTGAGAACCTTGGATAAATCTAAACTTAATACACCAAGTATTGATTTTGCATCAACTACAACGCGGTTATAACATAAGTCTACATCAAAATTACATCCGCCTGCTGCCTTAACAAAATTCTTTACATCTTCAAACTGTGACAACTTAATGGTCTTCTTCATCCTCGCTACTCCTTCAAAATACATAATAAGCCTCCACATTCTTTTTAAACAACTTATTTACATCCTACTAAAAATATGTATCTCAATATTGCCAGAGTATTTTATACAGTAGTTTTTGCAGTTTGTCAAGCACACCTTTTAAGTTAAACGTTTATGAATTTTGATTTTATTGCCCCTTATCTAAATTCGTGCTATAATTCTTTTGCTTTTATATTAAGATGATATCCGGAGATTGTTACGTGCTACACACGCTTACATCCGTTATCATAATATGCAGATATATTTGCATTGACTACAAAACACAGGAGAATTATTATGAACCCTTCAGATAAAAAAGAAGCTAATATTACATCCAATGAGACAGTACACCACCATCACCATCATTCCCACGCTCACACCAAGGAGGTGTTAGACCGCCTGGCACGAGCTACCGGTCACCTGCAGAAGGTGCGCTCCATGGTTGAAAACGGTGAAGACTGCAGTGCTGTACTTATCCAGCTTTCCGCAGTTAAGTCTGCCCTCAACAACACCGGCAAATTAATTTTAAAGGATCACATTGAGCACTGTATAGTACACGCTGTCGAAGAAGGTGACCAGGATATGCTGGATGAATTGAGCAAGGCGATTGATAGGTATATGCAGTAGCCTTATTCATATTTTACTTCTATAAACAACATATTTTCATATATAAAAAACGACAACGTCAGTTTTTTTGCATACTATAATACTAAAAGTACCGGCTAATATAAACCGGTACTTTTTATCATATTACTATTTTACATAATCCAAAATATTATAATCCACACCTCTTAAATCCACACTCTCAAACATGCCCATATCTGCAAGAGCTGCAAATTCAGACATAATCGGAAGTCTGCCGATTACACTAGTTCCAACTGATGCTGCCACCTCGTCTATATCACTCATACCGAATGGATATAATCTCTTGCCGCAGTCAGGACACTCCATGTAACTGTAGTTCTCAACGATGCCGATTACCGGAATATTCATGTGCTGTGCCATGTTCACTGACTTGGCCACAATCAGTCTTACCAAATCCTGAGGAGATGAAACTATAACTACTCCTGACACCGGAATGCTCTGATAAACTGTAAGCGGAATATCTCCTGTTCCCGGCGGCATATCAATTATAAGATAATCAAGCTCGCCCCAGTAAGTCTGATTCCAGAACTGGCCAATCATCTTCGCAAGCACCGGACCTCTCCAAAGCACCGGTGTTGTCTCTTCTTCAAGCATAAGATTAACCGAAACAATCTTAATACCCTTAGCGGTTTCTACAGGAACAAGCTGCATGTCTTCATTTGCAAAGAGTCCGTCACTTACTCCGAACATCTTAGGAATAGACGGACCAGTAATATCCGCATCAAGAATACCTACCTTATAACCCTGTCTGCTGAGTGAAATAGCAGTAAGTGCTGACACAAATGACTTACCAACGCCACCCTTACCACTTGAAACAGCTATAACTTTACCAATTTTATTTTCCATATTGAGACCTCTCTCTGTAACACTAATATTTTCTATGCAATTTACTATTCTACCACTTTTATTAAAATATACAAGATATTAAGTTTTAGTAAAACGTGTTGACAAATTATATTATTGTGATAATTTAATGTTAGACTATAAATTTGGGAGGCTTACCATGACCAAAGACATGACTACCGGTTCGCCATTTAAAATATTATTCAACTTTTTTGTACCACTTATGTTTGCAGGTATTTTTCAGCAGCTTTACAATCTTGCTGATACTATAATTGTAGGCCGTTGCATTGATGGCGATGCTCTTGCAGCAGTTGGCTCCACCGGAAGCATCGGCTTCCTGATTATCGGCTTCTGTACCGGAGTATGCAGTGGTTTCGCAATTCCTATTGCAAAAAGCTTCGGTGCCAAAGATTACAGTGATATGCGTAAATATGCTGCAAACTGTATTTATGTATCAGTAGCCATAGCGGTAGTATTTACAACTGTTTCACTTATCTTCTGCCGAAAGCTGCTTGAGATAATGAACACCAACGAAAGTATCTTTGAGGATGCCAATGCCTACCTTTTCATTATCTTATTGGGCATACCGGTTACCATGCTTTATAACCTGTGCGCTGCCATTATCAGAGCATTAGGCGACAGCAAGATGCCTTTGATATTCCTGATAATATCATCCGTAATTAATGTATTCCTTGATTTATTCTGCATTCAAACCTTAGGCTTAGGCGTGCGTGGTGCAGCCATTGCAACTATATCCTCTCAGGCTTTATCCGGAATTATGTGCCTCATCTATCTTTCACGATTCGAGGTTATGAAGATAACCAAGGAAGAGCGTGCTGTATCAGGCAGACACATTAAAACCCTTTGCTATATGGGCTTCCCAATGGGCTTCCAGTGCTCACTTATTTCCCTTGGAAGTGTTATTCAGCAGACCGCGGTAAATAACCTCGTGCAGCCACTTTACATAACAGCCGTTACCTCTGCCTCCAAGATATATTTTATACTGGGAGGACCTTTCGATTCCGTAGGTGTGGCACTTGCAACCTTTGCCAGCCAGAACCTCGGTGCCGGCAAGCTGGATAGAATAAAGACAGCCCTTAAAGATTGTCTCCTTATGGGACTTGTAATATCAATAGTCGGAGCTGTCGTAATATTCTTATTCGGCAAGAACATGGCATATATTTTTGTAGAAGAACCAAGCGCAGAGCTTATATCTTATATTAATGAATATCTTGTCTGGTGTGCTATATTCTTCATCACCCTGTCATGGCTTCATATATTTAAAAACCTGATACAGGGACTTGGCTATAGCAACATCGCTCTCCTTGGAGGATTTGGCGAAATGCTTGCACGGATTATATCTGCAATTTTCATCATACCGGTATTCGGCTATGTGGGTCTTTGTGCTTCAAATGTACTGTCCTGGATATTAGCAGATATATTCCTCATACCGGCGTTCTTTGTTATTATTAGAAAGGTTACGAAGAGTTTAACGCAAAACACTCAACAGGTAAGCATGAATAATTAAGTGTATCTAATATATTTAAAGGCTTTGACTGAAATGGTCAGAGTCTTTTTTAATCTTTAAAATTAATAAATCTTCTCGTTATTAAAAAGGAGCCCTTACATAACAGACTCTAAATCTATCAGTAAACGCTCCTATAATCTCAATATTCAGTTGTTATATAAAAAACTATATAAAGCTTATCTCTTAAGTGCCACAGCCAGTGCTTTAGATACTGCACTTGCTACAACAAAGCATGCTATCGCTTCTACAAGACCATTAATTCCTACAAAGCCAAGTACAAATCCAAATGGTGAAGATGTGCCAAGCTGAGCTGCAAATCCCTGAATATAGTCTGTATTGTAGAAGAATAAAACTATACATGTCATAAAGAACAGGGTGTTTAAAAGCGGTGCTGCAAGACTTGCGGCATAGTATGATATCTTCTTTGTCTTATCGTTCTTATGTAATACCTTGAAAATAACTCCTGCCAGCCAGCCGGCTAATATACGGGTCGGAACACAGGTAATAAATGTGAATACCGGATTAATGCTTAAAAGCACTGAGCCGAAAGGACTCATACCAAAGCACTGGTAAAAGCTTGTAAGTCCAAACACCGCTCCAAGAACTGCTCCGCCTGTAGGTCCCATTAATGTTGCACCAATTGCTACGGGTACTACGATTAAAGTAATCTCAAGTCCCAGTGTCTTGATGTAGCCAATAGGTGTAAACGCCATGATAAGAATTATGGCAATAAGTAATGCCAATTCAACCATGTAAATTACCTTGCTGTTTCTGTTATATTCCATTGTACACTCCTTCCGGAACCCCTTAAAATTAAGTGTCCCTGTAAATGATGCATTTTCCTAAGAATAATGCTCATGATTAAAATACCACAATTATCAAACTTGTTCAAGTTCTCAATTTAATACATTCTGATATTTACACTAAAAACATCTTATGATATATTGATACTAAATTATCAAAGTGCTTATTATGATAATAGAAGCTGTTTTCATACTTAATGCACTGAGGTAATACTATATTGCTTAAAAGAAAGAGAAATGTAACTATTAGTTGCACCCGTGGCGGATGAAGCATGCTCTAAAGATATTTTGCGGGTAATGGGAGCATGTTCAGTCTAGTGTGATAAGCACGCTTTATCACTTCAAAGCTTTTTCTCTTTCTTTTTTATTTTACATAACAGTTCACATCATGATAGTTGCAGATATGCTTCTTTAAAACCAACTAAACGCAGCATTTACCATGGTTCCTTAGCAGGGAGGTTCTAATAAATGTCCATTTTAGACAATATACAATATGAAGAATACTGGAAGAATTTTTTACTCTATAAGCAACAGAATAATCTTCTCTCTAAAAACGAGATTGAAGGCATTGAAAAATTTATTGCTGATAAAAAATATCTTGATTACTATCAGATGATACAGAAAGGAAATTTTCCTACTGACTTCCCACACAAAAAAATAGTAAATAAAGAAGGTTCTGACAAGAAAAGAATTGTTTACTCCTTCGATACAGACGATAATATTATTTTGAAGTTTATCGCTCACCAATTGACGGTATTCGATAGCGAATTCAGCAAGAACTGCTACTCTTTTCGACAGGGCTACGGTGTAAAAGACGCAATCCTCCAATTTAAGGGCAACAAAAAATACTCTAAAAAACACTGCTTAAAAGTTGACATTAAGAATTATTTTAATTCAATTAACATTGACCTGCTCATTGAAAAACTGACTTTCCTTAAAGAAAAAGATTTGCCGCTTTATAACCTGTTCACAAAAATACTCAGTGAAGACCGGGTATATGAGCAGAACACCTTAATCCACGACACTCACGGAGCCATGGCGGGTATTCCTGTTTCGCCTTTCTTTGCCAATATATATTTAACTATTGCAGACAAATTTTTTGAAGCAGAGGGAATTAGTTATTTCAGATACTCTGACGATATACTGATTTTTGCAGATACCAAAGAACAGCTTGATTTATATACAAAGTATTTATATGACATCCTTGAAGAGCATAAATTAGAAATCAACCCTTCCAAGTTTAATATTTCAGAGCCGGGTGAGACCTGGGAGTTCTTAGGTTTCTCCTATTCTTATGGTAAGATTGATTTGTCTGATAACACAAAGCGTAAAATAAAAGCAAAAATCAGACGTAAGGCTGACGCTCTCCGACGCTGGCAGCGTAAAAAAGAACTATCCCCGGATAAAGCCGCCATTGGTTTTATCCGTGCCATGAACCGAAAATTTTTTGGGATTGATGACACACATGATTTCACCTGGAACCGCTGGTTTTTCCCTAACATAACAGAAGATGCCGGGTTAAAAGAAATTGATGCATACATGCAGGAATATATCCGCTATACAATAACCGGCCGTCATTACAAGGGAAACTATCGCATAACCTATGACCGGATGAAAGGCTGGGGCTACAGAAGCCTTGTTAATGAATATTATAAATTCAAAAAAGAAAGTGTTTTACTCCACAAAAATGATACCAATTATTAAAGCCAGGCATACACCTGGCTTTTGCTCTTCTTAAGCATACTTAATTCTATCCGTATTCTATTTCATAATACAGCCATTTTTAACTAAAGTATACACACCTCCGTCACCTTACTATACAGTTCCGACAACTCTAAGAACACTCACTCCCGGATTAACAACCCATTCTCCGGTATCAGGATCCTGAGTGTAGGTTGCGGCAGGAACCGTTATCTGACCGGCTACTGTTACAAATTCTCCGGTATCTGAATCATAAGTATAGTTAACCGGTTCTGACCAGCTTCCATTATTAAATTCAACACTTATCGGATTCAGTATCGGATTAAAGATATCAGTTACTGTTGCATTATCAGTTGCGACCACCGGCACATTACCATAATTCTGAATTACAAACGTATAGGTTATCTGACCATTTTCAACTACTGTATCCGGTGAAAGAGACTTGGTGATAGTTAAGAAAGCTTCATCGGAAACAGTAATAGTTTCATCCACAATTATATCTGTTGAAAGACCTCCACCGGATATAACAGCCTCATTAGTAATTGCAGAATCCGTAGCAAGTGGTGCATACTGATTAACCTCAGCCTGATAAATTATTACCGCATTTCCTCCTGCCGGTACACTTATGCCACTTATCACAAGTGATGGTCCAAAAGCAACGGCAGGGGCAGCCTGAAGTACACCGTTGCTAAAATATCTTACAGAGCCATCAACATAGGTAAGCGGAACAAGTTCTTCCGAACCAAATGAATAAGCACCAAGATTATCGGTTATTGTAAGACCATTAAAAGCTGATGGTCCTGAATTTACTATACTAATTACATAAGTTACCACATCATTTGAACTGTATTCACTTACTACTGCAGTTTTCGCAGCTGACAATACTTCTAAAATCTCACCGGTTACTATATTTGAATTAGTTACATTATCATTATATGAAAGCGTTGCCTGATTAAAAAACACTGCCATACTATTCCCTCCATTCTAAAAGGATTTTTATTGTCCTTTACAGTATTATATGCCTTACACCTTTTATAAGTTCCTAACATGTATTGTCGAAACACCGTGATATATGCAAAAACACTACATTCTTTATTGCAAAACAACAGTCTGTTTTTGCATAAGTACAAATATCAAAGGAGCTGCATAACTGCAGCCCCCGGATATTTTTATCTGTTTACTCTGTCAAATCCCGGATTATAGAAGTAGAAGTTCTTAGGGTCCAAATCTTCCTGAACTCTTCTAAGTCCTTCGCCAAACCTCTGGAAGTGAACAATTTCTCTTTCTCTAAGGAAGCGAATCGGGTCACATACCTCAGGGTCCTTTACAAGTCTTAAGATGTTATCGTAAGTTGTTCGTGCCTTCTGCTCTGCAGCCATATCCTCAACTAAGTCAGTAATCACATCACCTTTACTCTGGAACTCGCAGGCATTGAAAGGAACACCTCCTGCTGCCTGTGGCCAAAGACCCAAGGTATGGTCAACATAGTATTTATCAAAGCCGGATGCGACTATTTCTTCCTCAGTAAGATTTCTGGTGAGCTGATGGACTATGGTACAGATCATCTCCATATGGGCAAGTTCTTCGGTGCCTATATCAGTCAATAGCCCCATAATCTCTCTATAAGGTGTCGAATATCTCTGTGAAAGATACCTCATTGAAGCAGCCAATTCTCCGTCAGGACCGCCAAACTGGCTCATGATTATCATCGCAATCTTAGGGTCTGTCTTTGTAATATTTACCGGATACTGCAAGCGTTTTTCATAACTCCACATTTAGCAATTACCTCCTTCCCAAGGCCAAGGTGCTTTTGCCCATACCCAGCTATTATCTTCATTTACATCTTCAAGGCACACCGGACCAAACTTTTCTGAGTACTCACGTCTCGCCTTTACATACTGCTTTTTCATACAAAGAAAGAACTTTAATGCCTCTTCATCCTCCGGATGAGTATCAAGATAAAGATTAGCCTCAACTACCGCAAAACCGGCTTCCAGCATTGCAAGATATTCCTGTCTCATAATTTACAGCACCTCCCCTTAAAAAATGGTTTATCAAGTTCAGGGAAAATAGTTCCTCTCTGAAGTCCTGTATTTAAAGGATAAATTTCACCCCACTGCTGCCAAGGCACATATGCCATTGCAAGAGCAAAACCGTCCATATCATTTAAATTACCTCGACGGTTGCACATATCTTTGTCCATTTTGCAACGACCGGACATATCTTTATCTCTTCTGCAACTGTTCCTCATATTATTATCTCTTATACAGCCGCCTTTCATATCATTTTCTCCGGTACAACCGCCTTGCATGACATGGTCCCTATGCTTTCGGGCATCCGTATCACCATGTACTCTGCACATATTGTCCGAATCTCTCATGCAGACATTCTTATCCTGGTTATCGCGCATATTGCCACATCCGCCGTCATGACGATGATTATCCATCATCATATTATTCTGACAGGAACGATTACTGTCTATCATTCCTCTGCGATTGCAGCCACAGCGATTAGAATTACATCTTTCCACTGCAAACTCCTTTCAAACTACATATTATATTATTAAGTTATGAAAGCAATGCACAAAATGTTATTTAAAAAATTAATTATAGGGATTGACAATCTAACACTTGTTAGGTAAAATATATCTAACAAGTGTTAGGTTAGAGGTGTTTTTCATGAATACAAAGGAACAGATATTGAATACAGCTCTTGATTTATTTTCTACAAAGGGATACTCAGCCTCTTCTATACGTGATATAGGTAAAGTTATAGGCATAAAAGAAAGCTCACTCTATTATCACTTTAAAAACAAACAGGCAATCTTTGATGAATTGACAACTCAGTTTATTAAAAAATCTGAGGATTTTATGAATTTATTTAATTCTTTTCAAATGAATCCGACTGAAATGAACAATAGTTTATTTTATATAGTAGGTACACAATATACTGAAAAATACCTTCTGGATGACAACATTGCC
>JAZULV010000091.1:0-10919 GCA_045603305.1 Lachnospiraceae bacterium
TGTCTTCTCTGCAATACGAGACAAACTCCAACTGCTTGATTGCTCACCCCTTCGCTCCATCTCCATTACAGAGACTTCTTCACTACTATGGGCTCTGCTGACTTCTCACAGTTCGTTGTTACTAGGCAAATGGAACCTCTGTGAGACCTCCCCGCATAAGGTGCGAGCTCTTTCTCCTCATACGTCCGCCACATTTACTACGCTCCTACAAATGTGATAACTATTAGACTTCACTTTGTTTTGCAAGCTTATCTCTCGGAGAATAGCCTTATATGTGATTTCTGTCCGTCGGACCAAGGATTTGCATACAGCTTGTTTCAGATTCCTACTCACGATGAACACACTTGCTGTTGAGCTATATACTTCCCGTTATCTGGGCGTATTAGGGACTTTCACCCTTAAGAGCCCGCCCATGGCGGGCATACAAAAACAGGTACACCGAATTGGCATACCTGCAAAATACTACACTTTATCCTGGCTATCCCAACGTCGGCATTATCCGAATCTGGTTATATGGGTCGAAGTCGAACTTCCTCTCAGCCTGTTACAGCTCCCCTTCTGTTTTTACTGCTACTAATTATATAGTTAAATTTCTTTTTCGTCAAGAAATTTAATTTTTGAGTTTTAATTACTAAAACTAATCTTTATCTCGGTACCCTTGCCTGTCTCACTGTGAAGCTCCATATCTGCATTGTGCTGGGCAACAATATGTTTTACAATTGCAAGTCCAAGTCCCGTACCGCCGGTAAGCTTTGAACGGCTCTTATCCACGCGGTAAAAGCGCTCAAATACTCTGTCCTGATGCTCGGCAGGAATACCTATGCCGGTATCCTTAACAGATAATACAATCTTATCAGCTTCCTTTCCCACAAATACATCAACCCTGCCACCTTTATTATTGTATCTGATAGCATTATCACATAAATTATAAACAAGCTCCTCTATCATTTCTCTGTTAGCGTATACTTCATAAGGCTTGCCTGTAACGCTAATGGTTACATCATGATTCTCCGCATTCATCTGAAGCATAGATACACAGTTTGTAGCCACAGTATATATGTTCACCATATCAAACTGCACATTCCCATCAATAACATCAAGCTCCGAAAGCCTTATAATATCATTTATCAATGTAAGCAGTCGGTTAGAATTACGGTGAATTTCTCCTGCAAATCGGGTTACATCCTTATCCGCCGCCATTCCACTGGCAATAAGTTCAGAATAACCGGATATTGAAGTAAGTGGTGTCTTAAGCTCGTGAGACACATTGGCAGTAAACTCCTGACGCATCTTTGAACTCTTAAGAATGTCCTCATGCTGCTTCTGTATCGTATTAATAAATGGAACCATCTCTTTATAAGGAACCACCATCTCTGTCGAATCAAGATTCTTAGCAAGCTGTTCAATAGGCTTCATAAATGACTTTGTAAGTAAATTGGCCAATATCAGACATAAGGCAAATAAAACAATTGTCATAACACCAATGATAGGAAATACACTCTTCATTACACTGAATATGCTGCCTGCCTCTTTAGATACACGAAGCACCCTGCCATCATCAAGCCTTACAGCATAATAATATGTATTCTTATCCATTGTAGAAGAATGTCTTATAGCTTTGCCTTCACCTACTGCTAAAGCCTTAGCTATCTCCGGTCTTTCACCGTGATTATCCATACCACCAACATCTGCATTATTATCGTAGAATACACTTCCATCAGCATTTATAATTGTTACTCTTAAGTTCTCATCGGAGCTTATATCCAATTCATTACTTTCAATATCCTCAACTATCCCCGCATCCACCATTACATTAGCATATGTCTTAAGATTCTCCACAACCTCTTTCTTTAGCAAATCATAAAAAATAGTTATGGACAAAGCTAATGTCAGTAAAATGGCCAATGCAGCAATAATTAAGAAATGGGCATTTATCTTCTTTTTCATTAACAATCCTTTATATCTTCGTTAATCATTGAAACTTCGTTGCTATCATCTTTCACTCATGAAACATTTAAATCATGTCTATAAATCTCTATTTTCATCACTCTATCATATATCCCACATTTCTTATGGTCTTAATACGTGAGCCGGATTCCTTAAGCTTCTGCCTGAGAGTCTTAATATGCATGTCTATGGTTCGTGTCTCACCTTCAAAGTCCACTCCCCATACTTTTTCCATAATTATATCTCTTGATAAAACAATTCCTACATTCTGAATAAACAATTTAAGCAATTCATATTCCTTATAGGTGAGTTCACAAGGCTCATCATCAACATAAACCATACGCTTTTCACCATCAATAAATATCTGACCGAGGGTCAGGAACTTCTCATCCTCCAGTGCCATGGTACGTCTAAGCAGCGCCTTTACCCTTGAAATAAGCTCCATAACTCCGAATGGCTTAGATATATAGTCATCGGCTCCCATATCCAGGCCCTTTACCTTGTCTATCTCTGCGGTCTTGGCAGTAACCATAATTACCGGAATCTTCTTTGTCTCCGGATGGGAACGAATCCTTCTAAGCACAGAAAGACCATCCTCATCCGGAAGCATAATATCAAGCAGTACTAAATCCGGCACCTTTGTCTTAAGTCTTTCACGAAAAGTCTTCGCACAGTCAAAATCTTCGATACTATATCCGCTGTTTTTTAGTGCAAAGCTTTCGATTTCCCTAATATTTTCATCGTCTTCCACTAAATAAATCAGAGCCATTCTATCACCGCCTTCTACTACAATGTTATAAAGATGTTGGGGGCAAAAGGTATTTTGACCCCATGATACCTACGGATTGCTACGCATTGCATAACCTGAGTATCTTACATAATATAATACACTCTTTTTATTTGAAATAAAAGCTACATCTGTGGTAAAACATACTTTTCTCTATATTCAAGATACTTCTCCCTAAAGTATGAATTCTCGCCCTTGTCCAAATTGTAAAGATACTCGTGGCTCTCAAAAGCATCCTCATTTATCTGAATCATATCTACAGCAATATTTGAACAGTGGTCTGCAACTCTCTCGTAATTTGTGATTAAGTCAGTAAGCACAAATCCAAGTTCGATTGTACACTCACCATTACGGAGTCTGTTGATATGCCTCTTCTTAATCTCTGAATTAAGATGATCCGCAACCTCTTCTAATGGCTCAATTGATCTTGCAAGAGCAGTATCCTCATTAACAAATACATTTATTGTGTTCTTTACTATCTCCTTGGTCAAATCAGAGAAGACCTTTATTTCAGCCTTAGCATTACTTGAGAATACAATTTTCTTATCATTCATTTCCTTAGCAGCTTCCATAATATTGACCGCATGATCTGAAATTCTCTCTAAATCGCCAATGCAATGAAGCAACAGAGAAAGAGTCTTGCTGTCCTTCTGTGACAAATCCTGACTGCCAAGCTTTACGAGATAAGTGCCAATCTCATCCTCGTACTTGTCAACCTTATTTTCCAGTTCTATTACATACTCAGCCTGTTCTTCATTATAGTTACCCATAAGGTCAACAGCCGCACACAACGCCTCTTCTGATATCTCAGCCATCTTTTCTACAACATTACGACACTGGTCAATCGCATATGAAGGTGTGTTTAAGAATCTTGCATCAAGGAACTGAAGCTCGCTGTCTACAACAATCTTTGTATCCTCTTTTGAATCTCTTATAGTAAGACATGCAAGCTTCTCTAAAAGATTAGCAAATGGCAATAACAATAATGTAGCAAATACATTAAATATACTGTGAATTACCGCTATACCTGCAGCATTTGCAGAATCATTAAGAAATGCAAAATCAATAAACATATTCACCGAATAGAAAGCTACCATAAATACAATGGTACCAATTAAATTAAAATATAAATGAACTAATGCAGCTCTTTTAGCATTCTTATTAGCACCTATAGAAGAAATAAGTGCTGTAACACAGGTTCCGATATTCTGTCCCATAATAATAGGGAGTGCTGTAGCATATGCCACAGAACCAGTTGAACACAACGCCTGTAATATACCTACCGAAGCCGATGAACTCTGAATAACAGCTGTAAGCACTGCACCTGCCAACATACCCAAAATAGGATTAGAGAACATAGTAAGAATATTTGTGAATTCCGGCACATCTCTAAGACCACTTACAGCACCACTCATTGTATCCATACCAAACATGAGAACTGCAAAACCAACCATAATAGTTCCAACATTGTGCTTCTTCTCGCTCTTGCAGAACATAAGTAAAACTATACCAACAATTGCAAGCACTGGTGAAAATGAAGTCGGTTTTAACAACTTAATAAAAAAGTTTCCACTCTCAATTCCTGTAAGACTTAAAATCCATGAAGTAGCTGTTGTACCAATATTGGCACCCATAATAATACCGATAGCCTGAGACAGCTTCATAATCCCTGAATTAACAAAACCAACCACCATAACTGTGGTAGCAGATGAAGACTGAATAACTGCTGTTACACCTGCACCAAGTAATACAGCTAATAAACGATTAGAAGTAAGCTTCTCCAAAACCTTCTCTAATCTACCGCCTGAAACTCTTTCAAGACCATCGCCCATCATATTCATTCCATAAAGAAAAAGAGCAAGTCCACCAATCATAGTTAACACATCAAATAAACTCATAGTAATCCTCCATGTTTTAATTAACACCAATAGTGATGAAACTCGGTTGCTCCGCTTCTGAAGAAGCTCCCGCACCCGTCCGTATTCGTAACTTCAAGCTAACGCTTTACGTTACTCATACTGTACATTCGCCAAATAGCCGCAATTCTTCGAGCTAGCACGAGGATTGCGGCTGCTTGTCTCATTGTTTCACACTACTCTCCTAAATTTTTCATAAATTATACGCTATATGAATAGATACATAGGTATTACGCACCCCATTCTAACGTGTTTATGTAAAATCCAAAACTGTTCTATGTAAAGTTTTTGTAAAGTCCACGTAAGCAATGAGCCATGCGGAGCAAAAAACAATGTGTCTACTGGAAGCTTGCTTACAAGTAGACATATTGCTTTTTTGCTACATAGGGCGAATGCCCGTGAGCGAGAAAACTCTGTTTTCGAGCTCCCGCATGGCTCTTCTATAACCTCTACCGAGAGCTTGCTCTCATACTGACATATTGAGTTTTTGCTACATAGGACGAATGCCCGTGAGCGAGAAAACTTGTTTTCGAGCTTCCGCTTGGCTTTTTTATTTTTTATGTTCTCCAGTTATAGAAAATATAACCCATTCTGCAATATTTACTGCATGGTCTCCAATTCTCTCAAAATACTTTGCTACCATAAGTAAATCCATTGCCTGCTCTCCATTTTCTATATTTTCATTAATCATAGCAAGAAGGTCTCTTTTTATAGTAATAAATAGCTCATCAACCACATCATCCTGGTCAATTACCCTCTGCGCTAATGCAGCATCTTTGTTTACAAAAGCATCAATGCTGTTTATTACCATCATAGTAGTTTCCTTCGCCATCTGCTGTATATGCTCAAGCTTTTTAATATACTTGTTATTTGCAAGCATAATGGTTATTTCTGAAATATCCGCCGCATGGTCACCAATACGCTCCATGTCAGTAATCATTTTAAGCGCTGATGATATTACTCGTAAATCCCTTGCAATCGGCTGTTGCTGTAAAAGCAATTTCATACAAAGACCTTCTATAACCGATTCCTGATGATTTATTTCATCATCAAATTCAATAGTCGCTCTGGCTTTCTCCACATCCTGCTGTACCAGAGCCGATACCGCTGCCTCAATCGCCTGCTCAATAAGACTGCCCATCTGAATCATTTCATTATTAAGCTGCTCTAACTGCTTATCAAAATTTACTCTCATTACATTTCACCCTTTCCTCTAGCCAAATCTGCCTGTTATGTAATCTTCTGTTCTCTTATCCTCCGGCATGGAGAATATCTTCTCGGTTGCGCCCAACTCAATAAGCTCTCCTAACAGGAAGAACGCTGTCTTATCGGAAATTCTTACTGCCTGCTGCATATTGTGCGTAACGATAACAATCGTATATTTATTCTTTAATTCCAACAGCAAATCTTCTATCTTAGATGTTGAAATAGGATCAAGGGCCGATGTAGGCTCATCTAAAAGTATTACCTCCGGCTCTACTGCCAGAGCTCTTGCAATGCAGAGTCTCTGCTGCTGTCCTCCTGATAAACCTAAAGCACTCTTATTAAGACGGTCTTTTACCTCGTCCCAAATTGCAGCATCTCTTAACGATTTCTCAACAATCTTATCAAGTTCATCTTTTTTTCTAATACCGTGGGTTCTTGGTCCATATGCAATGTTATCATAGATACTCATCGGAAATGGATTTGGCTTCTGAAATACCATACCAACTCTCTTTCTAAGCTTACACACATCAATCTTTCCATAAATATCTTCACCATCTAGCAAAAGACTTCCTTCTACTATACATCCTTCTACTAAATCATTCATTCTGTTAAGACATTTTAAAAAGCTACTTTTACCACAGCCTGATGGTCCTACAAATGCCATGATTTCGTTTTCGCAAATATTTAAATTTATATTTTTTAAAGCCTGAAACTTTCCATAGTGCAGGTTCATATCAGTAACTTCAAATTTGTTCGCCATTGTCTACCTTCCTTATCAAAACTATTTCATAAACATTTTTGCAATTTTTGATGAACAAAAATTAATAAGCATTACTATTAATAGTAACACTGCTGCAGTTGCATAAGACTCCTCCATATGCAGACCTTCACTTGAAAGACAATACATATGAACAGCTAGAGTTCTGCCTGAACTAAAAAGGCTGTCAGCCACATCCGACACAGTTCCGGCAGTGTACATAAGTGCCGCTGTCTCTCCAACTATTCTTCCTATTGCCAGAATAACTCCTGAAAGTATTCCCGGAATTGCTGACGGAAGAACTATTCTAAATATTGTTCTTACTCTGCCGGCACCTAAACCATAACTTCCCTCTCTATATGTATCACTGACTGCCATAAGAGCCTCCTCGGTAGTCCTTATAACAACAGGCAGAACCATTATCGATATGGTAAAAACCCCGGCAATCATTGAGTACCCGAATTTCAATCCTGTAACAAAGAAAAGCATACCAAACAAACCGTATACAATAGACGGTATACCCGTAAGCGTTTCCGCTGTAATTCTTACCAACCCTACAAGCTTGCTCCCACGACCCGCGTATTCAACAAGGTAAATTGCTGAGAAAATACCAATTGGAACTGCGATAAGCAGTGATAAAGCGGCCATAATCAATGTGTTTATTATTGCCGGCATCATGGAAACATTGTCTGATGTGTATTCCCAGGCAAATAAATCGATTGATATATTAGGAATACCACGAATTAATATATATGCAATTATGAAGCCCAACACACAGACCGTTATAATAACGGAAAGTCCTACTAAGGCGGCTAAGACTTTCGACATCGGCTTTTTTAATTCTGTCATTTGTCAGACCTCCTTTTTATAACTGAGAACAGCAGGTTTATTATCAAAATAAACAAGAACAATACAACCCCGGTTGCAATCAGTGCTTCTCTGTGAAGTCCTGATGCATATCCCATCTCCATTACTATGTTTGCTGTCATAGTTCTTATACCTGCGAAAATTCCATTGGGCATCTGAGGCTGATTTCCTGCAACCATAATTACCACCATTGTTTCACCTATTGCACGGCCTATTCCAAGAATCACTCCTGCCATAATACCTGATTTTGCAGCAGGTAACATTACTGAAAAAATGCTGCGAATCGAATCTGCACCTAAAGCTACAGAACCTTCATAATAACTCTCCGGTACTGCTCTTATCGCAGATTCAGCCACACCTATTATTGTTGGAAGTATCATTATACCCAACAATATGGAAGCAGTAAGAATGCTGCTTCCGTCTCCGTTCTGATTAAAAAAATATGTAATTTCACGTACCATTGGTATAATAATTACCAATCCAAAAAATCCATAAACTACAGAAGGGATGCCTGCCAGAAGTTCAGTTGCCGGTTTAAGAAGCTTATAAATTTTCTTTGGGCAGTATCTCGCCATAAATACAGCAGTTAATATTCCTATCGGTACTCCCACTATAATAGCTCCGGCGGTTACATATATACTTCCGAGTATCATTGGAAAGATTCCGTATATATCATTTCCAGGTCTCCACACACGACCTGTTAGGAACTCCAGAAAACCTATTTCCTGCATTGCCGGTATTCCATTAGCAAATAGAAAACCACAAATAAGTATTACAGCGACAATTGAAAAGCAGGCTGATATCGTAAAGATAACCCTCATTAAAACTTCAATAAATTTATTCACCTGATGCCTCTTCCTAATCATTATTCTACAATTTCAGACCACTTTGTAATACTTCCTGTATAGATATTCATAACCTGCTCGCTTGTAAGCTCTTCTACCGGACTGTCATTGTTTACTATTACTGCAATACCATCCATTGCAATTGTAGTTGATCCAACACCCTGACTGGCTTCTTCGTCCTTTAACTCTCTTGAAGCCATACCAATATCACAGATACCATCAATAGTTGATGTAACACCTGTTGTTGAATCACTCGTCTGGATTTCAATTTCTGCATTTGTATTAATTGAAAGATAAGCTTCCTTTAACTTCTCCATAACCGGTGATACTGATGATGAACCGGCAACTACAATCTTGCCTTCAGGAAGTACCGCATTGTACTCATCTTTTTCAGAATTTGGAATATAGCCATTTTCCGCGATTACCGCCTGCCCTTCTTCGCTCATAATATAGTTAATAAAATCCTGAGCTAACTCACTTACGCTTTCTCCTGTTACTATATTGAAAGGTCTTGCAATCTTATATGTACCATTTTCAACATTAGCAACAGAAGCTTCAACTCCATCAATCTTTACTGCCTTTACTGTATCACCTAAAGAACCTAAAGATATGTAACCTATTGCATATTTATTGCCGGCCACAGTGCTCATCATAACTGATGTATTGTTTGTTGTGCTTGCTGATGTAATAGTGTAGTCAACCTTGTTTCCGTCTGCATCCTTCTGCTCAATTCCGAAAAGCTCAATAAAAGCACCTCTTGTTCCTGAACCATCTTCTCTTGTAATAACCGAGATAGCCTTTGTATTATCAAACTCTCCCGAGCTCTGTCCACATGCTGTAAAGATTACAGCTAATAATGCCATACTTAATACTACACTAATAAATTTCTTAATATTCATTTCATCCTCCATCTGTCGCATCCTTGCGACCAAACATAAACTTATTTCAGGTTCAACCTGATGTCCATATATTAAAAATCATATGTAAAATCTAAAATCCTTAAAACGTAAAACATAAGTAAATTATAAATTAACCAAATCTTTGCTTTGTAAACTTAATATTTACACACAAAAAAATACAGGAGTACATTATATATATACTCCTACCTCTAATACTAATTTTAAACTATTTATTATTAAAAACTACGCACATTATGCACAGTATTCACTGAGAATCTTATGCAGTGCACTGGCACTGCTTGAGTGGGACCTTGCTACTACTGAGTTAGATTTCTTCGCCTCGGATAATGCAATACGAACCATCTTATGAGATACTGTAGAAGTAAAAAGAATTAATAAATCGGGACTTCCCATCTGCTCATTCATTCTGCTGTTGTACTTGGCAAATATCTTGGCTCTGCAACCGTAATCCTTGCATATGTCCTTATACTGTCTTTCCATACATTCATTTCCGCCTACTATTACTATACTCATGGGTCCTCCCTCGCTATTAATTCTTATATCCTAATATTTTTAATAAACTCTTATACCATGCTTCTTAACCAAGCCTTTAGCCTGACAAGCCCTACTCCTAAAAGAATACTTATAATAATTGATAAACTTACATTTCCGTTCATTCTTTTCAACTCCCTTCATATATTAGTTAGTCTTAACTAACTATAGGTTAGCATAGACTAACTTGTTTGTCAATATTTTTTAGACATATTAAAATACGTTTTTTAAATATACCATTACCCCAATCTGTTCTTTTCTTGTGTACTTAGCGGACTCCATACAATATATACATACTGAATCCTGGTCTACATCAATGATATTATTTAATTCTCTTTTCAGCTTATTAAGCTTCTTTTCTGTAAGAGAACCTTCAAAAACTGATTTTTGTATATGAACTAAATACTTTCTACAGGTCTTCATAACCTTTCCAACTCTTTTTGTATTCACATCATACGATATAATTACAAACATAATATCCCCCCTCTTAATCCCATAATAAAATAATTTAATAGTATTTATACGGCTTATACTTCTCCTCTTTCAAGATATACTTCTGATACTTTTGTACTTCATTCTCAATCAACAACTGATAAGTATATTCTTTTCCGTTTACCGTAATTTTTCTGCTGAGTTTATACTCGAATGCCTGTATAAATATTTTTTTGCCATTATCGTTAAGATAAACTCCACCATTTGGTCTTTTATCAAAATGCTTATCTTTATCTATCTGTCTACAATTTATAAGAGAAAATATAACCCTGTCAGTAATAACAGGCTTAAATAAATCAGCAAAATCTAAATTAAGGCTGTGATTTCTGCGATTTGCAGCGTGGACGACCCCGATACGAGGGTCTAAAGAAGTCTTCCAGATTACTTGTAGTAGTAGATTATATAATAATGTATTGCCAAAGCTAATCATCGCATTCAACTCATCCATAGGAGGCTGCCTAGTTCTGGATGTAAACTTAAAATCTGAATTTAAAAGTATCGTATTAAACGAATAATAGTATTTTTGTCTGGCTCTGGCTTCAATTAACATAAGTGAGTTTACAGACTCTGCTTTATTAACAGCATATATATCATTTCCTAGACCATCTATAACACTAGATAAATCTTTATTTTTCTTTTTATAATAATATC
>JAZULV010000092.1:0-9099 GCA_045603305.1 Lachnospiraceae bacterium
GTTAAACTTTGGGATCCGGTATTTAAACTTATTACAAGTGACAAATGGTCCATTGTATTTAAACCTACGATTGATGATTTAAGCGCCATATCAAACTATGAATCCGTAACCATCAATTTTAAAAATAAAAACATTAGCACAAAAGCATCGGTAAGTACTTTTACGGGTAAAGATGGCAGCACCTACGTTAAACTGGATTTTGATGAATATATGATAGAATTTATTTCTGACAGATTTGTGGATTTTGAGATAAGTTTTGAAGAAACTGAAGGACTTAAGGTTCCTAAATCATCAGTTGTCAGTAAGAATGTATTAAAGATACCTGTACAGTATGCTTCATATGGCGGTAGTGGTCAGACTCTTGGATTTATGAAAGAGGTACTGCTTGAAGACGGTACTAACAGTATTGAGTTTGTTACCGGTACCATTTATAAAGAGGACGATTTTTATTATTATGTTGACAGCGACAAGTTATCTCTTGGAGATATTCTTGTAAAAGAAGGTATTAACAGTTACAGATATGAGCTTTGCCTGGAAGAAAGTATTGATGGTGTCTATACTGTTAATAAAGGATACGCTGTTTTCCGACGTATATACATCCTTGGAGAACAGGATGACTATTATATAGTTCAGGAAGGTATACGAAAGGGTGTATCAAAAAATGACCATATAGCATTAGTTGGCAGTAAGATTTCAGAATATCAAATAATTTATTAAAATTACAATTTTGGGTTGACACAATAATTAAAAGATTAGATAATAAATATATAATTGTGTAAAATGAGTATGCAATTTACATTAGATAAGTGGGAGAGTGTTATTATGGCTGGAATTTTTGATAAGTTCATCAATTCAATGAAACTGACTGACGATGAAGAAGATTTTGATGATGACTATATGTATGGTGATGAAGACGACGAAGACGTTGATGATAATGATTTTGAAGAAGATGACGATGATGAGGTAGAAGAGGTTGCTCCAAGAAGAAGACTCTTCAGCAAAGAAAAGGCGGTGGATAATATGGAAAAGGATTATCAGAAATCAAGAAAAGAAGACAATGTTGTACCTCTTCGTTCAAGCTCAAGAGGCATGGAAGTATGTATGATTAGAGCAAGCAGTGTTGAAGATGGTCGCGAAATCTGCGATATTCTTTTAAGCGGACGTGCTGTTGTTATCAATCTTGAAGGTATGCACACAGAAATTGCGCAGAGAATTATCGATTTTGCTTCAGGTGCGTGCTACACTATGAACGGTAACTTACAGATGATTTCTAATTACATATTTATTGCTACTCCACAGACAGTTGAGTTATCTGGTGATTTCCAGAATCTTATTAGTGGTGATACCAGTACAATGACCAGCTACGATCTTAATATCTAGGAGCAGATAATTGAACAAAGAAGAAAGTATTATTTATAAAAGGTTTATTGAACTGGCTAATACATGTTACTTTAGAAACACACCAGTATTTTCTGATTTTTTAGACTTAAATGAGCAAACAGTTTTTCTTAGCTGCATTAAGGAATTACCACCGGTTAATTTTAAGTTAGACGGTGGTTATAACACAGCAGAAAGAAAGATTGTTTGCTTTCTTCCTATTGAAACAGAGCATTATTTTCTACCTGCAAGAGTTATTAAAATTGAGCCTGCACATGCTAAATTTGCCGGTAAATGCTCTCACAGGGATTATCTTGGTTCTATCATGAATCTCGGCATTGACCGCTCTAAAATCGGTGACTTAGTACTACATGATGATGTCTGTTATGTTCTCTGTAAAGACAGTATATATGAATACATATCAGACCAACTTTCTACTGTAAGACACACAAAGGTAGTCTGCAGTGAAGCTTCTTTTGAGGATGTTGAAGGCAATATAACCTATGACATTATTTCCGGAACTGTTGCGTCTATAAGACTTGATTCAATACTTACTGTTGCCTTTAAGGAATCACGTGAACACATGAAGAATTACATTTTAGCTGAAAAAGTATTTGTTAATGGTAAATGTATTACTAGAACTGATTTTATTTTAAAGGAAGAAGACATTGTATCAGTCAGAGGTTTAGGAAAGTTTCAGTTTGATTCTGTAGGAAATGAAACCAGAAAAGGCCGCATATATGTAAAAGTAAAAAAGTATTCATAAAGTATACGTGTTTATGAAATATAATAATAAGCTATTACTACATTACAACTACGGAGGCATTCATGAACAAAGATATTTTAGTTCATAGAGATAATAAACCATGCTATCATATATTGATATCAAAGGATTTTGAGAGGTTATATGAGGGCATAATTAATGCCAGAGGCAGTGTTAAAAGACTTTGCATTGTAACTGACAGTAACGTAGCACCTTTATATCTGGAACAGGTTAAGGATATCTGTGCAGATGTTGCAGAACAGGTTGAAAGCTTCGTTTTTGAAGCCGGAGAACAGAGCAAGAATTTATATGTTGTTAAGGATTTATATGAATTCCTGATTAAGCATGAATTTGACCGACAGGATATGCTTATTGCCCTTGGCGGCGGTGTTGTAGGAGATTTGACCGGTTTTACAGCAGCAACATATCTTAGAGGAATTGATTTTATTCAAATACCTACTACATTGTTATCTCAGGTGGACAGCAGTATAGGAGGCAAAACAGGAGTTGACTTCGATTCCTATAAAAATATGGTTGGGGCATTTAAGATGCCTAAACTGGTGTATATCAATACATCTACACTACTAACTCTTGATGCTGCTCAGTTTGCTTCAGGTATGGGCGAAGTAATTAAGTATGGATGTATAAGTGATTACGATTATTTTGAATGGCTTGAAGCTAATATTGAAGCTGTAAAGTCAAGAGATTTAGATACCTTATCCCGGTTAGTATATGTAAGCTGTGAGAATAAGAGAATGGTAGTCGAAGAAGACCCTACTGAAAAGGGACTTAGGGCTATTTTAAACTTTGGACATACTATTGGCCATGCCATAGAAAAGGAATGTAACTTTACTTTAGCTCACGGACAATGTGTTGCTATAGGAATGGTTGCAGCTTCCCGGTTAGCAGTAAATAAAGGCATGATATCAGAAACTGATAAAGCAAGAATTACAGAATTAATATTAAAGTATAATCTGCCAATCAGTGTAAGTAATATTGATAAAGCTGCAGTTCTTAAGGCCATGCGTAATGATAAGAAAATGACTGCCGGTAAACTCAAGTTCATTCTTATTAAGAATATCGGTGAAGCCTGCATCGACAGCAGCCTTAGTTTTGAAGATTTTGAACAGGCTGTTAATTATGTGATAAATGAGGAATAAAACATGAAAAAGATTATATTATATACACTCGGAGCGATTGCTTTTATTACTGCTCTGGTTGGTCTCGACCAATATACAAAATATCTTGCAGAGACCGTTATAAGACAGGATGGTCCGTTTGTAATTATTAAAAATGTTTTTGAATTAAGCTATGTTGAGAACCGTGGAGCCGCCTTTGGTATGTTGCAGAATCAACAGACATTTTTCTTTATAATGACTGTTTTATTTATACTTGCCGCTGTATATTTCTTTTATACAATACCCTTTGAGAAGAGATATCTGGGATTTAAGATTGCAGTACTTGCAATTACAGCAGGCGGTATCGGCAATATGATTGACAGAGTAAGTAATCAGTATGTTATTGATTTCTTATATTTTAAGGCAATTAATTTTCCTGTATTTAATGTAGCGGACTGTTATGTGACTGTTTCGGCAGTTATTATTGCCATATTGATTATGTTTGTATATAAAGACGAAGATATGACTAAGATGTTTAGCCTCAAGAAAAAGGCAGTAAAGCAGGATAATAATGAATGAGTTTAATATAATTATTAACGAAGAAGCAAACGGACAAAGAATTGATAAATATTTGTCTAATTTAGATAATATGCCTTCCAGAACCTTTATACAGAAGCTTTTAAAGGAAGGCGGTATATACGTTAATGAGAAGCCGGTTAAGAGTAATTACCGGCTCTTATTAAATGATAACGTGCATTTTACAATACCTGACCCTGTTGATGTGGAAATCCTTCCGGAGGATATACCAATTGATATTTTATATGAAGATGATGATTTAATCATTGTTAATAAGCCTAAGGGAATGGTTGTACACCCAAGTGCGGGCCACGAATCAGGGACTCTTGTAAATGCTTTAATGTATCATTGCGGTGATAAATTATCCGGAATCAATGGCGAACTTCGCCCGGGCATCGTACACCGTATTGATATGGACACTACAGGCTCATTAATAATATGTAAGAACGATACGGCCCATCATAGTATTGCAGAGCAGTTAAAGGTTCATTCCATTACCAGAAAGTATAAAGCAGTCGTATTTGGGCGAATTTCAGAAGATGGCACAGTCGATGCACCTATAGGACGAAATGAGAATGATCGTCTTAAGATGGCAATCAATCGTAAGAATGGTAAAGAAGCGATTACTCATTACAGGGTACTGGAGCAGTTTGATAGATATACTTATATTGAATGTCAGTTAGAAACAGGAAGAACCCACCAGATACGCGTTCATATGTCATCAATTCATCATCCATTACTGGGTGACAAGGTTTATGGCCCTGAAAAGCAGCCGTTTAATCTTACAGGACAAACTTTACATGCTGCTGTAATAGGTTTTATACATCCTTCAACGGGTAAATATATGGAGTTTGAAGCGCCATTACCTGCATATTTTAATGAATTATTGAATAAATTGCGACAAAATCAAAAATAATATAGAAAATGAGTGCAATTTATTTCAAAATGTTATATAATTTATTTAAGGTATTATTTTTAAATAATTATATATACTTGTTTTGTAACGGCCTAAATCTCTATAATTATTGATATATATTAACGTAAGATTGTTAATATATTATAAATAATTAAAATTCAGACAGTTACATTATTATATTCAGGGGGTGCTTTTATGGACAATTTAGTAATCACAATAGGAAGACAATATGGTAGCGGCGGATTAAAGATTGCAAAGATGCTTGCCGACAGACTTGGTGTAAAGTGTTATGACAAAGAACTTATAGCTGTTGTTGCTAAGGATAGCGGATTTTGTGAAGAGATAATCAAGCAACACGATGAACGACCAACCAACAGTTTTTTATATTCACTTGTTATGGACACATATTCAATGGGTGGCACCGGTGGATTTATTGATATGCCGCTGAATCAGAAGGTATTCCTTGCTCAGTTCGAAGCTATTAAAAGCTTGGCCGAACAGGAATCATGTGTAATTGTTGGCCGTTGTGCAGATTATGCATTAGAAGACAGCGATAACTGCATTAACGTATTTATTACTGCAGATTTTGAAAAGCGTATGCAGTTTGCAACTAATGAGTTAGGTGTTGAACCGGCTAAAGTAAAAGACGTAGTAATAAAGACTGATAAAAAACGTGCATCTTACTATAATTATTACACCAACAAGAAATGGGGAAGTGCCGATTCCTACGACCTGTGTATTGATTGTACAAAGATTGGTTTTGAAGGTGCTGTTGAGGCAATTCTTAATTACATAGAACTTGTGAAGAAGGCTAAATAAAACAGTAATTATTCAAATTAAAGGAGAAAAGTTATTGCCATATCAAAATGAAAACTTTACGAAATTTGTTGAAAAATATAGCAAGTAGTTAATTCTATACAGAGAAAAAGCGTGAATTTTATTTCTATGAGGGATAAAATTCACGCTTATTTAGTAGGCTTATTTAGTATAGGTAAATATGTTTAAATATTTGACATTAACCTAAAAAAATGCTATAATTTATATACAACTATTCGTTAAAGCTGTGTTTCGCGAATAGTTTAATCTGTCAGGAGGTACTACTCTTATGAAGTTACAAAGGCTTTTAAGCTACACCCGCAAGGCTGTAGATGATTATAATATGATTAATGATGGCGATAAAATCGCTATAGGTATATCCGGAGGTAAAGATAGCCTTACTCTTCTGTATGCCCTTCATGGTCTTAAACGCTTTTATCCAAAGAAATTTGACATTGAGGCAATAAGCGTGTCTGTTGGCTTTGAAGGTATGGATTTATCACCAATTACAAATCTATGCAATGAACTTGGTGTTAATTATACAATTGTAGATACTGAAATTAAACAGATTGTATTCGATGAACGTAAAGAAACCAATCCTTGCTCTTTATGTGCAAAGATGCGTAAAGGTGCCTTTAATGATAAAGCTCTTGAATTAGGCTGTAATAAGATTGCTTATGCACACCATAAAGATGATGTAATCGAAACTTTACTTATGTCCTTGATATACGAAGGCAGGATTCATTCCTTCTCCCCGGTGACATTTTTAGATAAGACCGGACTTACCTTGATACGTCCTTTACTTTATGTTGATGAAGCTGATGTTATTGGCTTTAAGAATATGTATGATTTACCGGTATGTAAGAACCCTTGTCCGGCTGATGGCAACACAAAGCGTGAATACACCAAGAATTTACTAAAACAGCTGAATCAGGACAACCCAGGGGTTAAAGAAAGAATATTTACAGCTGTTGTAAATGGAAATCTTACCGGTTGGCCGCCAAAGGTATTATAAATGGAGGTTTATCATGGAAAGACGACCTTATTATGAACAAGTTGATATATCAAACACAACCCGACTGCGAGAACTCATCTCTACTCTCCCACCCTTTGTAACAACATTTTTCAGAGGTATTGAGCAGACGACTGCATCTCGTACACGTATTGCATATGCTTATGATTTGAGAATATTCTTTCACTTTCTCCAGGAAACTAATCCTTATTTTAAGAACAAAGAATTAAAAGCAATATCTCTTGATGATTTGGATAAGTTGAAAGTTTTCGATATTGAAGAATATATGGAATACTTAAAATATTACAGTAATGATGAAAACGATCCCTATGGCAAGGTTAATAAAGAACGTGGTATATCAAGGAAAATTTCATCACTTAAAGCATTTTATAATTACTTTTATAAAAGTGAAATGATTAAGACCAATCCGGCAGCGCTTGTAACTCTTCCTAAAAAGCATGATAAAGAAATTATCAGACTGGATGCTGATGAAGTTGCACTGCTCCTTGACTTTGTAGAGAACGGAGATGGTTTAACTAAAAAACAACTGTCATATCATAAAAAGAATAAAGTAAGAGACCTTGCAATTATGACACTGATGCTTGGAACAGGTATTCGTGTATCTGAATGTGTAGGAATTGATATTAAGGATGTTGACTTAAAAAATGACGGTATAAAGGTGCATAGAAAAGGTGGTAAAGAGGTAATCGTATACTTCGGTGACGAGGTCCGTACTGCCCTCCTTGACTACATGGAAGAAAGAAAAAAGATAATTCCTGAAAAGGGTCATGATAACGCACTCTTTCTTTCTATGCAGAATAAACGAATAAGTGTGCGAAGCATTGAGAACCTGGTTAAGAAGTACTCAATGATGGTGACAAGTCTTAAGCGTATAACACCACACAAATTAAGAAGTACATATGGTACAAACCTCTATAAAGAAACCGGTGATATATATCTTGTAGCTGACGTACTTGGTCACTCAGATGTAAACACCACTAGGAAACACTATGCTGCAATTCAGGAAGATCGCAGGCGTAGCGCAAAAAATGCAGTAAAGTTAAGAGAGCCGTAAGGCTCTCTATTATTTTATATATCAATCATTAAATTCATCTTCTGTGGGAATATACACACCGGTAACTTCAATTACATTGCCATCAGGGTCTGTTAATTGAAAGGTCTACTACATAATAGACCGGCACCTAAATGCATACTAATCTCCTATTGATTTCCCTTATAATATCTTAAGCATATATAGATACAATAATGTAATCTCCTGCTTTTATCATATCATTCTTTATACTATTAATAGACTTAATCTCATCTATATAATCACTTATCTCCTGAGTGTCAGGACAATACTCTGTTGCAATGCTCCACAATGTATCACCGGTTTCAACTCTGACTGACTGGTAATATGTATTAATATCAGCTGATGACTTATCAGACTTAGCTGATACTACAAAACCAACTGAGCACATAATAGCTGCTACAAGAACGATAATGGCTACTAAACTAAAAACTACTCTATTCTTATTATTACTCTTCTTCATAATGCCCGTCCTTTCTACACTAAACAACCGTTCGGAACAAGTGTTCTATATTTCATAGCTATATATTACCATTAGAACATTTGTTTGTCAACATATTTCGAGCAAAAAATCGAACAAATGTATGTTTTTTTTGCTTGCTCTTTTATCGAACATATGTTACTATATTATCAGAGGATAATATTTATTCGGGAGGTTTTGTTTATGTCTTATGGTAGAATTTCAGATAAGCAACGTGAGATTTTAGAATATATAAAGGCTCAGATATTAAGTAAGGGCTATCCGCCGGCAGTACGTGAGATTTGCGAGGCTGTTTGTCTTAAGTCAACTTCTTCTGTGCACGCACATTTAGAGAGTTTAGAGAAGAATGGATATATCCGTCGTGATCCTACCAAGCCAAGAGCTATCGAGATTATTGATGAAGAGTTTAATCTTACAAGACGTGAGATTGTTAATGTACCTGTTATTGGTAATGTTGCTGCCGGTTCACCGCTTCTTGCTACTGAGCATATTGAGAACTACTTCCCTATGCCTGCAGAGATGCTTCCTAATAAGGAGATGTACATGCTGAACGTTAAGGGCGACAGCATGATTAATGTAGGTATATTTGACGGTGATAAGGTATTATGTGAGAAGGCATCTACCGCTTCTAACGGTGAGATTGTTGTAGCGCTTGTAGATGATTCTGCTACTGTTAAGAGATTTTATAAGGAGAACGGATATTACAGACTACAGCCGGAGAATGATTACATGGAACCGATTATCGTTAATGAATGTGAAGTTATCGGTAAGGTTATCGGTTTGTTTAGAATGATGTAAAAAACTGCTTTACTAATGATTAATGGAACTAGGTGAAGTACTATACAAAATGTTAAATATTTTTTATCAAGCATTTCGTAGACATTTCATATAGTTCCATATTTTAATTTTTTAGGAGATATTAAAATGGCAAAAAATAAGGAGCGCAATAT
>JAZULV010000093.1:0-2753 GCA_045603305.1 Lachnospiraceae bacterium
AGATTTACACCAACCGCCTTACCCTTTTTACTGATTTTATCCAGTTTCTTATTCAGGTTCTGTACTTCCACGTTTTAATTCCTCCCATTGCTCTTTCATCTGTGCTACTGCTTTTGGTTGATGTATTTTTCCAAACACAAATTTCTCTACCGCATCCATTGCTGTCTTTCCTACCCCATCAAGGAAAGCTCCTTCTTTCTCCAGCCCTTTCATCAATTTAATATTCTGTACTGTATAAATCGGAGCGGCATCAAATTGTTTTGCCAGCAAATATGCTGCCTTCATATACTCGTTTGCTTTATCCTCGTGCCCAAAAGAAGCTTCCCAAACTCCGCATTGCGCTAACAATATTGCTTTGAGTTTATCAAGAAAAGTGACAGCATCTGCATCCTCTTTTAAGCTATCAAAATAATGTATCAGCCATAATGCTTCTGTAATGCATGCCGCATCGCCCTTCAATGCATGTGCACACGCCATCCCCTCCACAGTGTATATCATTTTATTAATTATCTCAGACATTGAAGATAGCAGATATCTTTCCGCTTCCTCCGGTTTATTTAATTCTACTGCATAAATGTAACCAATCTGACCACTGTTAATATTGCAAATGTTATTTTGTTTTAATAGTTCTAACCCCTTCTCTATATCATCCACTGCCAAATAATTATTTGCCATGTGATTTAAAATGGTTACTTCATTGATGCTCTTTTCCGTGTTCTGATAGAGCAGAGAAATCGCCTTTTCAAACAGCTGATTGGACTTTATCATGGCCTCTTCACTTTTCTCTTCCAAAAATTTCATCCTATACAACATCGCACCGGCATAAGTAACGTTAAAATTATTCGGATACTTCTTCAGTGTCTTCTCCACCTCCGAAGCTCCTTCCTCATAATTCTTTTCTATGATGCACTGCTTTATTCTTTGAATTCTATTTTCAACACTTCCGTTCTGCTGTTCATATCCCAAGAGTGTATCCACCGAAATCTCAAAGAAATCTGCGATTTCCATAATAAGCTTTACTTCGGGTATCGACAATCCAGCTTCCCATTTATAAACAGCTCCCACAGTAACTCCCAATGCCTCTGCCATTTGTTCCTGTGTAAGAGAATGTGCCTTACGCAAGTTTTTTATATTTTCTGCAATTCTTATTTTCATGATACTGACCTTCCTTCTCTATTATTTTATCACTATTATATTTTCATTTGAACACACTAGCAATACGAATTGTTTATTATTTTTTATACTGTTAGTATGTGTAGATAAAAACAAAAAAAGAGCTTCCCGATTACTCGGAAAGCTCTGAAAAATCTAAATATATGGTTCTATCAACGATAAATTTTAGATTACTCGATGATAGATGCAACTCTACCTGAACCTACTGTTCTACCACCTTCACGGATAGCGAAAGTAAGACCCTGAGCCATAGCGATTGGGTGGATGAGCTCGATAGTCATCTCTACGTTATCACCAGGCATACACATCTCAGTACCAGCTGGAAGGTTACATACACCAGTTACGTCTGTAGTTCTGAAGTAGAACTGTGGACGGTAGTTGTTGAAGAATGGAGTATGACGTCCACCCTCTTCCTTAGTAAGAACGTAAACCTGAGCAGTAAACTTAGTGTGGCAAGTTACTGAACCTGGCTTACAGAGAACCTGACCTCTTACGATGTCCTCTCTCTTAATACCTCTAAGAAGTGCACCGATGTTATCACCAGCCTGACCCTCGTCAAGAAGCTTTCTGAACATCTCGATACCAGTTACAGTAGTCTTCTGCTTTTCTGGCTTAATACCAACGATTTCAACTTCCTCATTAACACGGATGATACCAGCCTCAACTCTACCAGTTGCAACAGTACCACGACCAGTGATAGTGAATACGTCCTCTACAGGCATGATGAAGTCCTTATCAGTATCTCTCTGTGGATCTGGAACGTACTCATCAACAGTCTTCATAAGCTCAAGGATCTTGTCACCCCACTCAGAAGATGGATCCTGAAGAGCCATAAGAGCTGAACCCTTAACGATTGGACAATCAGTGAACTCGTACTCCTCAAGAGCCTCAGTGATCTCCATCTCAACAAGCTCAAGAAGCTCCTCATCATCAACCATATCACACTTGTTCATGAATACAGTGATGTAAGGTACACCTACCTGACGTGAAAGAAGGATGTGCTCCTTAGTCTGAGCCATAACACCATCAGTAGCAGCAACAACGAGGATAGCACCATCCATCTGTGCAGCACCAGTGATCATGTTCTTAACGTAGTCAGCATGTCCTGGACAGTCAACGTGAGCGTAGTGTCTGTTCTCAGTCTCGTACTCAACGTGAGCAGTAGAGATAGTGATACCTCTTTCTCTCTCTTCTGGAGCCTTATCAATATTCTCGAATGCAACAGCCTCACCAGTACCAAGTCTCTCATGAAGAGTCTTAGTGATAGCAGCTGTTAATGTAGTCTTACCGTGATCAACGTGTCCGATTGTACCAATGTTACAATGTGGTTTAGTTCTTTCAAACTTAGCTTTTGCCATTATTATATCCTTCTTAACTTTACCCTTTTTGGGCAATTACTCGGCTAGAAAATATTATATTAAAATATAAAGATATTTTCAAGCCATATTTTATTAAATGTAGTTAATTTATAAGCGATTATTTGTTATAATCTATATTTTCACAAGTCAGATGCCTCAAAGGCATCCAACTTGTATTAAATTACTTTTTAAAGCTATTAATTAGCCCTTCTTAGCAGCGAG
>JAZULV010000094.1:0-10401 GCA_045603305.1 Lachnospiraceae bacterium
ATAAACTTCAACATGCCAGTCTAGCGGAATCTCATATTCATATGTTTTGTTGATGTATTCATCCATATCATAGATTTCACTTATAACTGTAACCTTCTTCAGTTCACCATCCCATACATCAAGTATATGAGTATCTTCTATTTCTTCACCATATATATATTCAGTTTCATATACCTCACCTTCATCTACCTCAACTATACTTTTCACAGCAAGAGTATCTTTATCCACTAAAAACTGTTTAGTCGAAGCATAACCAACCATTTCCTCATCATCAATTGCAACAACATAATAGTCCGGACCTTCCTCAATAAGCTTAACAGATACATTAATAAAATAATCTGATATTTCATTATTGCATACATAATCAAAACTATAATCTGTATCACCAATATACAAACTTAAATATGACCAGTTCTGCATAATTGTAAAGTCCATACCTTTATACCAACCGGTATATTCTGTATATCCATCCTCATAAATTGTTTTATACAAAAACACTTCAGAACCATCTTTTATAAAATAGCATTTCGTCAAAGTTCCATCAATGAAAGGCATATCACACTTAACTGAGCCATAAATTGATAACAAATTACTCATTTTGTTAGCATGATAAAGATCCTCTGCAGTAACATCAAATCCGGTTCTCTCAGAATCGGTTTCTTCGGAGTTGCTTTCCTCAGTAACATCTGCAGTGGTTTCATCTTCATCCGCATCAGTTTCAATCATCTCTGGTTCAGAAACAGTTGTTTCAGTGTTCTCAACTGACTCTGTTGTATTTTCATTATCAGTCTTTTCACAGGCACTCATAGTAATAAGCATTACGCAGCACATAACCATCACTAATAATCTTTTAATCATTTTCTTCCTCTCCTCATTATAATAAACATTTGTCCAAACAAACATTATAAATTACTAAATTTCTTATATTTTATATTAACATACCACAAAAAGCTCATAAATGATAGTTATAAAACTCTTCAATTTACGTAAATTTGATACATTGTTGCACAACCATGATGTTTCTTGTCAATTTGACAAACTATTCATATTATGTTATATTCTAAGTCAATAATCAGCATGTATTTCTATTTTTGCCTGCATATAAAACAGTCAAAGTATCGAGTGCTGACTAGCGAACTTATTAACAATTTATATATTAATATCCAGGAGGAAACTAACATGCTTGAATCAAATGAAAAAATCACATTAGAGCTCGGTCTTCCAAGCGAAGCACCTGAGATTACTGAGCCGGCTGTACCTGTTGAGATTCCTGAGTTAAAGGAAATCGATGCTGAATATCTCAGCCAGATTAACCTGACAGAAGAAGAGCAACAGATGGTTGATGACTTCTCTACAAAGATTGATCTCAACGACTCTGCTATAGTTCTCCAGTACGGTGCTGCATGCCAGAAGAAAATTGCTGAATTCTCAGATGCTGCCCTTGAAGGTGTACGCACAAAGGATTTAGGCGAAACCGGTGATATGATATCTGACCTTGTATCAGAGCTTAAGGGCTTTTCTGTTGAGCCTGAGAGCAAAGGTTTCTTAGGACTCTTTAAGAAGACAGGCAATCAGGTAGCTAAGCTTAAGGCTCGTTATGACAAGGTAGAGGATAACATCGAAGTTATCACAGGCAAACTTGAAGGACATCAGAATCAGCTTCTTACAGACATCGTTATGCTTGATGAGATGTACGCTTCAAATCTTACACATTTTAAAGAGCTGACCATGTACATAATGGCAGGTAAGAAGAAGCTTGCCCTTGAGCGTGAGACAACTCTTGTAGAAATGCAGGAAAAAGCAAAGGCTTCAGGTCAGACTCATGATGCACAGGCTGCAAATGATTTTGCTGCTATGTGTGAGCGTTTTGAAAAGAAGCTTTACGACCTTGAGTTAACCCGTACAATCAGCATACAGATGGCACCACAGATTCGCCTTCTTCAGAACAACAACGCAATTATGTCAGAGAAGATTCAGTCAACAATCAACAACACTATTCCTCTCTGGAAGAATCAGATGGTTCTGGCTCTTGGTATGGCACATTCCCAGCAGGCTCTTGAAGCACAGAGTCAGGTAACTAATATGACCAACGAGCTTCTTCGCAAGAATGCTGAAGCCCTTAAAACAGGTACTGTTGCCATCGCTAAGGAAAGCGAAAGAGGTATTCTGGATATCGAGACAATCCAGCACACCAACGAACAGCTTATCAGCACACTTGATGAAGTTCTTCTCATTCAGGAAGAGGGTCGCCAGCAGCGTAAGAATGCTGAGAACGAACTTATTCGTATTGAAACCCAGCTTAAAGAAAAGCTGCTTCAGATCAGCAACTAATATTAACACCATAAGTTTTTTAAGAGAGAGGTCATGTCTATGAAAAGCGATTCAGGATCGGGCATACTTTTTTTCCTTTTCATAATAGGATTTATAGTATTATTTTTTGTATCTAAAAAATTTTTTCCTATACTTTCAACTATTCTGTTTATATTTGCAGTTATTGTTATCTTATTAATTGTATTGCTGGTTGTTCTGGTTATTTATTTTTCAAACAGCAAGCCTAAAATAAATAAAGGTAACACAACGACAGATGCTACAGATACTATCCTCACTAAAGGCAGAGAGAATCTTATGGAGATTCGCCGTCTTGCAATGAGAATAAGAAATATGCAGATACGTTCAACAAATGAACAAATATGCCGAACCATTGATAAGATTCTGCGCACTTTAAAAGAACAGCCTGAAGATATCCCGAGGGTAAGACAGTTCCTTAATTATTATCTGCCTACTCTAAAAAGCATCCTTACCAAATATATAAAGCTTCAGGAAAGTGGGGTTCCGGCAGAAGATATTACCCAGAACACTATAAAGCACATGAATGATATCAAAACAGCTATGGATAAGCAGTACGCTAATCTGTTCAATGATGATATTCTTGATATGTCAGTAGAAATGAAAGCTCTTACCATCGCCTGCAAGCGTGACGGACTTCTTTCAGATGAAGACTTTAAGGCAACCGAAAGTGAAGTCAATTCATAATTAAGTGTATAATATATAGCCGGATACATTTGTATCCGGCTATTTTTATCTAAACATAATTCTTCTATCTGCCATTTAATTAACATCAAGCACTTCATACAATATCTATTTCAAATCTTCCTGCTCCTGTTGTTGTGCAAGTCGCTCCTGTTCCTCACGTACCATCTTAGTAACCCAGGAACCTTCCTCTGCCTTTTGAATTTGCAACTGGCTGTCACCAATTACGGATTCATCTGCAAAGTTGTCAAATTCCAGCTGTTTTCCTGACAGTATCTCTAACATTCGCTCGTCAATGGTATCATCTGCAAGCAGCCTGTATACAAGAACATCCCTGGTCTGACCCATACGGTAGGCACGGGACACCGCCTGATTTTCGATTGCCGGTGTCAGCTGAGGCTCACAAAAAACAATAACACTGGCAGCCTGGATATTCAGTCCTGTACCGCCTGCCTGTACCTGGCTGACCAGTACAGCTCCCGGCTCTGCCGCGTTAAATGCATCCACAATCTCCTGTCTGTGTGCCGGGCTAATATCTCCGGAGATAGTTTCCATACAACGCTCTCCCAAGAGCTGATGCACCTTCTCCAAAGTGTTTCTAAAAAACGAAAATACAATAATCTTACGCCCTTCTTCTTTAGCATTATCGCAGATTTCCAACAATCGATTAGCCTTAGACGATTCGCTTAACTCAGGCACCTGCCATGATACCTGCCTGATGGCCATCAGATTACCGCTTGCAACTGCATCACGATAATATCTCATCTCTTTAGTATTAAGTTCGCACCACTGCTCCTTTTCGATAAGATCAGGCAATTCCTTCAGCACGTCTGCACGTACACGTCTAAGATACACCGGTGCCAGCTCCTGACGAAACTGTTCAGCCGTAGAAATAGTCTTTACCTGTTCTAGCTTTTGTGCAATCTCCGGTTGCAGACAATTCACAAGGAAACACATTTCATCTACACGGTTTACAAGAGGTGTACCTGACATATATAAAACACTTTCTGTCTTATCGAGCAGCTTTTTCATGGCAACAGTACGTTGTGCCTGCGGATTCTTTACATAGTGTGCTTCGTCCACCACCAGCATATCAAAGGTAAACTTCTCAGGCAAAGAAAAGCGGCTGATAGACTCATAGGTGGTAACCGCTATATCACCATTTTCTCTCCATGACCTCAACGATTCCTCGTCTGCACCATGAACCTTTGTAACAGCAAGCTGAGAGTGTTTCTCAATCTCTCTGCACCAGTTAATCAGTACACTGGCAGGGCACACCACCATAAAATGATGCTTCCCCTCTGCTTTCAAAGCGGCCATGGCCGCAATGGCCTGAATAGTCTTTCCAAGACCCATTTCATCTCCCAGAAGTGTCCTCTTCTGATGAACTGCATACTTAACGCCGAAGGTCTGATAACTTCTTAAGGTAGCATTCATATATTTTAAATCAATCGGATGCGCTTCTATAGCCTCAAGTAACTCCTGAGAAAGTCCGGTCTGCGGCATTTCCTCAGTATTCAGATGCTTGCAATACTGGCCCAGTACTGCATAATAATTGGCCGCATTTTCCCTGAAATGTGCCCTGTAATGTGTATTGTCAGCGTGATTTGCACCATTATAGTTATCAATTCTTCTCTGGTCACCAAAATCAGAGTCCAGACGTGATTTAACTGCATTTACTGCCTGCAATGCCGCTTCACGCTGTCTGGAAGATGCAAAAAACCATTTCATTCCCCCGGTTGCCGGCTTTGCAACCGCAAGTTCACTTTGCAACTGCCTGTGATTCGCATTATATAAAGCACTAAACTGCCCGCGCATGGCATCATGTGCCATCAATATGTACAAAGCTTTTATAAGCTCATCATCTGCCTGTGAAGGGTTATCCGCATTGATACGGACAGACAGTTTTTTTCGTGTATTCTCAACAATCTCCTGTGTCAGGTTATATATCCTGACAGCACCCTGATGACCTATTCCATCTATCGATTCCAGGCGTGGTATCGACATCTGAGACAACATATAAACATTGGTAATCCCCGCAGAACGCAAATTTGCCACACGGATACCCTGCTTACCTTGCATAAGCATCTCCACATCCATCGCAGAAAGCTCAGCGTTAAATTTGTTGTTATAAAACGCTTCTGCCGCCCTTCTGACCGCTGCAATCTCTGCCGCCTGACCATCAAGTGCAGTCTTCATGGCATTGTCTATCGCAGATGCACGATCTAAAATATTTTTAATTTGCTTGTAATCCGGTTTTGTCGCCATAATGTACTCCCTTAATAATTTTATTTATATCAATTAACACACTGAAACTTTCTCACATAATACTCTTCTGTGATTATATACCAAAAAATATATCAATTAATAGCGTAGCTTCAAAACACACTAAATTTGTTTGTATGTATGTCAATCTTATTTAATACTTTTCAACCGCACAAAAAACGCTATGGGAACATTTTAACAAAAAATTATTATCCTACTATTATATTGTCATAGTCATTCTTTACCTTTTCTACAGGTTAGATTATGCTATTTTAAGATGCTATGGATTGGTTTATTCCTCCTACCACTAGATGGTTTATACGAGGCTCCAACCACAGTCTCTTTGTTCATTTGTTAATCAGTTAGTTACCGCACGACGGTTTATCAAGAAGTAGGTTACAATCGCAAGGAGCCCTGTGGATCTTAAAACAGTATCAATACATTTTAAGGAGGTCCTATATGATTTACGTAGGAATTGATGTTGCTAAAAATAAACATGATTGTTTTATTACAAACTCAGATGGAGAAGTCCTTTTTAAACCATTCACCATTCCAAACAACTTAGAAGGTTTCGATGACCTATATCACAAAATCGAATCAACTACTAAAGACCCAAGCGAAGTAAAAGTAGGGCTAGAAGCCACTGGACACTACAATTACAATCTTCTTGGATATCTCATTGATAAAGGTCTGACCACCTATGCTATCAATCCGCTACATACAAATCTGTACAGAAAAAGTCAAAGCCTTAGACAGACGAAAACGGATAAAGTAGATGCCCGCACGATTGCTTCCATGCTAATGTCTGATGTGAACTTAAAGTCCTACTCAGACACATCTTATCACAATGAAGAATTAAAGTCATTAACCCGTTATCGTTTTGATAAAGTAAAAGAACGCTCTGATCTTAAGATTTCTATTTCTAGACTTGTTTATATTCTTTTCCTGAATTAGAAAATTTAATTCCGACGCTACATATGGCTTCAGTATATGCATTATTATCAGAATTTCCTGGTGCTGCATATGTTGCTTCTGCTCATTTAACACGTCTTACAAATCTTTTAGAAGTTGCTTCTAAAGGTCGCTATCATAAAGAAACAGCCATTATATTTAGAGACGCCGCCAGAAACTCCATTGGCTCAAATATGCCTGCTAAATCTTTAGAATTAAAGCATACTATACGGCTTATTCAGGAGCTCAATTCAGAAATCGCTGAAATTGAAAATGAAATCCAAACGATAATGGACGAACTCAATCCACCTATCCTAAGTATTCCTGGCATAAGCTATCGTATGGGAGCTATGATTCTTGCTGAAATAGGTGACTTCGATAGGTTTGACACGCCTGATAAAATCTTGGCTTATGCTGGCTTATCTCCATCAACATATCAGTCCGGACAACTAAACAATTCGCATTCCAGAATGGAAAAAAGAGGTTCTAGATATTTGCGGTATGCTTTATATAATGCGACAAAATATGTCTGTCACTGGGATCCGGTATTTAACGCTTATCTTTCCAAAAAAATATCAGAAGGCAAGCATTACAATGTAGCTATGTCGCATGCTGCAAAAAAACTTGTACGTGTCATTTTCCATTTGCAGAAGACTGGTCAATTATACGCATCATAAGTTCTTCTATTTCTAATTCATATCTTCTTTTCAGAGCACCTTTATTGATGCTCTATTTGTCATGCAGTTTTCAATGTTCTGATTGCAACGAAAAGTCATTGCCACTTTTTCAAAAATTCAACTTTATACTTGACTTCTTTTAATAGTTAGTCTCGTATTATAAAGTAGTAGTGTTTATAAAGCCTCTCCAAGATCTGTATGCTATACTGTTGGAGATACTGTGGATTGTTTATTTTATCCTACCATGTAATGGTTCTTGAAAGTCTACAACCACAGTCTCTTTGTATATTTGTTAATCAGTTAAATACCGCATGACGGTTTATTTAGAACGAGGTTACAATCGCAAGGAGCACCAGTTGTTCCAAACAGTATCAAAATATTTATTCAAAGGAGACCCACTATGCTTTACGTAGGAATTGGTGTTGTCAAAGATAAACTCGACTGCTTTTATTACTAACTCTGATGGTGAAACAGCCAGTTTTCGCACAAACTGATAAAATAAATCTTCAGCCGCGTCTGGTGCATAGTCGATACGAAATCTTGCAATGATACTGTGGTCAGGTACTTTCTGTCTGACAAGGAGCTACATAAAATTAATGACCCTGCGGCAGGCTTTTGCAATTTCTCTGAATGAATAAATGTTTTGTGAATAATCATAGGTCAGAATCTTAAACATGGTCTTTGAGGCTACTGACGGATTTCTGCCTTTGGCAGAGTAGCCCGATACAACTTTATGTAATCCAATTCATGGCTCAGCAGTCGAACAGAATCATTATCAAGAACCAAACCTTTCCAATTTAAAGACAAAACCAGTTGATAACATTCGCCAAATTAGATATAATTCTTATGGTATTTTATTTTAGTGAGGATAATTTATTATATCATGAATTGCGGACTCTTCGGAGTCCTTTTTTCTCTTTCAGAGAAAAAAAGGAGCCATTGCTCCAGTAGATTATTTATCTACTTTTGCAACAGCCCCCTAACTTTACCTTAATTTATTATTTTGAAACAAATGAATTTGTTGTGCTTCCCGGCGCTGCCTCACCCTTCTTTACAAGTACAATTTCAATACCTTCAAGGCGCTTTGCTAATCCTGTTGTTCCGGCTGATGCTCCATTCTTTGCCCAGCCAAGCCAGCCATAAGTCTCAGCATGCACTCTGTAATATATATCATACTTCTGTGCCATCTCTCCTGTGAGTCTTATCTGAATTGCCTCAAGGCGCTTTGCCTGTCCACTTGTTCCGCTTACAGCTCCGTTTTTCGTCCAGACACTCTCCCAGCCGAAACTTTGAACATGAGTACGGTATTCAATATTTCCTGCCACAGTCTGATTATCAAGCTTTATCTGGATTGCTTCAAGACGCTTTCTCTGACCTTCTGTTCCACTCATCGCACCATTCTTTGCCCAGATGTTTTCCCAACCAAAACTTTGTACATGAGTACGGTAAACTACATTTGATGTTTTCTCGACAAATGAGTTCGCAGTACTTCCCGGTGCTGCTCCACCTTTCTCTACAAGCACTATCTCAATACCCTCAAGACGCTTTGCTAATCCTGCTGTTCCGGCAAGTGCTCCATTCTTTGCCCAACCAAGCCAGCCGTAGCTCTGAGCATGAACTCTGTAGTATACATCATATTTCTCAGCCATGTCTCCAGTAAGTCTTATCTGAATTGCTTCAAGACGCTTCGCTTCGCCTTCTGTTCCGCTTATCTCACCATCACTCTTCCATTCTGCTTCCCATCCGTAACTCTGAATGTGGGTACGGTACTCAATTCCACCGTCTACAGAGGTATTATCAAGTTTAATCTTTATTGCTTCAAGGCGCTTTGCCTCTCCGCTTGTTCCACTCATCTCGCCATCAATTCTCCATTCTGTCTCCCAACCACAGCTCTGGACATGAGTAGAGTACTTAACACTATTAACTGATAAATCTATAAAGTTTATATCATTATCTTTAGCATACTGCTGTGCTACAGTATTGCTATATCCATATATAGTTAAATTACCACAGGCAGCAAATGCATTTTTATCTATAGAAATCACACTCTTTGGTATTGTTATACTGGTTAAACCACTGCATTCATAAAATGCTGATTCACCTATATCTATTAAACTATAAGGCAATATCACACTCTCCAAGCTAGTACAACAAATAAATGCAGCATCATCTATAATCTCAACACCATCAGGTATTACTACACTTGTTAATTTTCTACATCCATTAAACGCTCCAATACCAATCCTTGTTACACCATCTGGTATTGTAATGCTTTCTAAATTATCGCAACCACAAAACATTCCGCTCTCTATACTTGTTATACTGTCTGGTATGGTTATACTCTTCAAACGACTACAGCAATAAAATGCACCTTCACCTATATATGTTACACTATCTGGTATTGTTACACTTGTCAAACTGGTACAAAACCAAAATGCTCCCTCGCTTATATGTGTTACACTGTCTGGTATGGTTATACTCTCTAAGTTATAACAATCTTCAAATGTATATTCACTTATTTTAGTCACTCCATCTGGTATATTTACACCAGATAAATTATGGCAATCCATAAATGCACCTTCACCTATATGTGTTACACTATCTGGTATTGTTACACTTGTCAAACTGGTACATCCAATAAAAGCACGATCACCTATTGATGTTACACCTTCCGAAAGTGTTACCTTTCTCAAGCCATCACAGTTAAAAAACAAACTATCACCTATTGATATTACACCTTCCGGTATTACTACCTCCAACAGACTACGACACTTAGTAAATGCATTCTCTCCTATATTTGTTACACCTTCCGGTATGTCTATATTGGTCAAACTAATACATCCGTAAAACGCTGACTCACCTATTTCAGTTACGGTGTTTGGTATTTCTACAGTGGTCAAACTATTGCAGTACAAAAATAACTCTGGACTTATGCTCGTTATTTCGCTTGGTAATTTTACACTTGCTAAATTTTCACACCCTTTAAATACTCCTGTTTCCATATCCACTACACTGTCCGGTATTTCTATAGAAGTCAAACCTGTGCATCCGAAAAAAGCCCACCCACCTATAAAAGTTACGCTATCCGGTATTATTACACTCGTCAAATTAGTGCAGTCTTGAAATGCTGATATACCTATACTTGTTACCTTTACGCCATCGATCTCTTTAGGCATCATAAGTTCTTTAACATCAGAGCCACATCCTGTGATTTCAATAGTTCCATCATCTTTGATATAATATTGCAGTCCGGTATCCTCTGAAGCATAAACTTTCCTACCTTCATTTATACCCGTTACATTTATTACTGTTACCACTCCGATTAAAGTCATCAACAACACCAGATATATAACACCTATTTTTCTCAATATCATGTTTTTACTTAAATTAAATCTAAAGCCCTTCATTAACTCTTATCCTTTCCTTTTACTATCCTTAACCTAATATTTACACAACAGGCAACCACCTTATATTATAT
>JAZULV010000095.1:0-19169 GCA_045603305.1 Lachnospiraceae bacterium
CACGAAAATGTACATATTAAAAGAAAAGATAACCTGTGGCGGATTATTGCAATAATAACAACCTGTATACATTGGTTTAATCCTATTTCATGGATGTTTTTAAAATCATTTCTTGAAAACATGGAGCTTAGCTGTGATGAAATGGTACTGACAGAATGTACAGAGCAGGAAAGGAAGTCTTACGCTAAAACGTTACTTAACTGTGCCGAGAGTAAAGTTAAGTATGTTTCCGCTTTTGGCGGTGCGACAATGAGTAGTCGTATTGAACGAATACTTTCTTATAAAAGCTTATCAACCATGTCGGGGTATGCTTTTATTATACTGGCAATCGTTATTGGCTATGTATTATTAACAAATGCAAAATGATGGAGGTTCTAACATGCAAAAACAGTATAAATATTGGTTATTAGTTTTATTTGGAGTAATTGCAGCTTCTTTTTACCCACTGTATATGGGGATTAGAGTGATATATGATATGGCGACTGCCGGAACAGTATTAGAAGAGAATTTTCCAAAATATATTATTCCGTATACACCGATTGCCATTGCGGTAATTGTTGCGGTGCTTATTATGCCGATGCTGGTTAAAATAGCAAATAAGTTTGCAAATTTGATAGCAACGCTGATATCTTTAGGTGTTTTCTTTGTAGCAGAATTATTTTTTGAGAGTAAGATACTTGTGACATCTACAGTAACTACAGCTTTAGAAAACTGGCAGATGTTATCCTGCTATGTTGATCCTGAATGGTTTGAAACACGTACATGGACAGCAGTGGATGTACTGATTGGTGATTATAGTCCTACTTTTAAGCTGCATTTTTATTTGATTTCGGTTGTGTTGATTAGTTCTATTATTAATTGTATATATGGATTTGCTAAGATAATACATACCGGAGATAAAACAAAATGTAGTGCACTTGTAGTTCAATCAGTATGTACTGTAGTATTTTTAGGGCTTTGTATCCTTGCCTGTTTTACAGCATTTTTCAGAGGTGGAGAAATTGTAGTGTCTGCCGTATCTGCATTTCTCATGTGTTTATTCTTTGTTGTACTTGGTGTTACTGTTGGTACATATACAGGTTCGTTTTTACTTGGAAAGAAGTTGGCAATATGTGTTTTGATACCATCAGTGGCGGCTTCATTTGTGACACTCGTCATGTACATAGGAGAGATGTGTCTTTTAAGCGGTCATCTGTATAGATTTGGTACGGGAGTGTTATTTGATGCTATTCCGGGAATTGTACTTGCTCCGATTGATGTCATAATTATATTGTTGTCAGGAGTTATAACCGGAGTGATTTGCAGCTTGTTAAATATAAAGAAATATAACAATTAACAACTAACAAAGAGCTAATAAACTGATTAAACAGTATTAGCTCTTTGTTAGTTGTTTTAATATTTAAATTGATTCGGATATTCTTTTTCGTTCTCAAGAATATCTTTGATGAATGGTATAATCGCACCGGAAAAGATAATGCTATACATATATAACTTGAAAAGCTTGATGTCGAATGGTATACTGAAATTAGTAAAAATATATAATTGCGAGAGGTAATATATTGGGAGTTTTCGATTTTTTAATGAAATTTGATTACATAAAAAACAATCAGAGAATAGGAAAAGTTTCCTGTGCAGAGCACAAATAAAATGTAATTACATATAAAGAAAACTTAGAAGAAATGAAAAAACTTAAAGTTTGCCCTTATTGTAAAACTGAACTTGTTTTACGAAAAGGAGCATATGGTGAATTTTATGGATGCAAAAAATTCCCTAAGTGTAGATATACACTTAAAAAATAATTATGCAAGAATATCTAAAGTTTCTCAGGACTCAAGCTGACTAGGGGATATGGTAAAAAACAAGATTCAGCTTTGTTTTCGTTTTACTATAAATAAAAAGAATGGTGGGTAATATGAAAAATCTTAAAAAATTAACAATTTTACATTCTAATGATTTGCATGGCGACTTTATGAGCGAACAGATTGATGATAAGTTAATTGGTGGTGCTGCCTATTTATCCGGCTATATTCAGAAAGTTCGTAAAGAAGAGAAAAACGTTCTATACACCATATCCGGTGATATGTTCCGTGGTTCAGTTATTGATAGTGAGTACAAAGGCATGTCAACTATTGAGATTATGAACATGATAAGTCCTGATATTGTTACTTTGGGAAATCATGAGGTTGATTACGGAATAGGACACTTGCTATTTCTCGAAAAGTGTGCTCGTTTTCCGATTATCAATGCTAACCTCTATATAACAACCAGTGGCAGCCGTTTGTTCAAAAGTCATATGATTATAGAAAAAGATGGCTTAAAGATTATGTTTATCGGTATATTGACGGAAGAGGTATTGGCACAGGCAAGACAAGAGCGATTAATCGGTTCTTTTGTAGATATACATGAAGCAGCTGTTGAGGTCGGAAGAATATGCAATACATATAAAACAGAAGATATTGACTTAACTATTTTGTTGACTCATATTGGTATTGAAGATGATAAGAAATTAGCAGAACTGCTGAATCCGAACTGGGGCATTGATTTGATTATCGGTGGACACAGTCATACATTGTTAGAAGAGCCTGTTATAGTAAACAATATCCCGATTGTTCAGGCTGAAACAGGTACTGATCAGATAGGCCGCTTCGATATTATGATTAATGTCGATAATAATTCTGTTGATAGTTATACCTGGAAACTGATTCCGATAGATGCAGAACATTGTCCGAAAGATAATGCATTGTATAAATTGATTAATCATTATGCTGATGAAACAGATAAGAAATATTCCAGATATATTACCCGTTTTGCCGAATGCTATACTCATCCGGAGAGAAACAGAGAAAGTGATTTGGGTAAGATTTTTGCTGATTTGTTCCGTGAGAATTTTAATTTGGATGTGATGTTCGTGGCATCCGGAAGCATTCGTGAAGAAGAACTTGGACCATTGATTCTCTACCGAGATTTAGCACAGGCTTTTCCTTTTCAGGATGAAATTTTCCGCCTGATGGTAACCGGTAAGCAACTAAAACATATGATTACATATTTATTCAGAAAAGAAGCTTTTGATGGAAGCCATACTGAATTTTACCAGTTTTCAAGCGGTGTAAGAGTTGTTGTGTCACTTAGTGAACAAAAAGTTAAGGAGCTTACCTTTGAAGGTAAAGAAATAGATGATGAACGCATATTCCGTATTGGTTTGCAAGGTTTTCATTTTAAGAGCATGCATGACTTCTTTGACATTTCTGAAGAAGAAGCATGTGAAAATGCACCTTATCGTATCCTTGCTACTAATGGTATGGATGTTTTGGACGAGGTTATGAGTTGTAAGGATATAATTAAATGTCCTGAAGATGCCCGATGGATTACTGTTGAATAATTATATCAATATTAATATATTTAGAGGCGTATCGAAAATTAATGACGTAAATTATTGTTTTGGGAAGTATAATGCTCAGTATATACTTCCGGATTAATAGTGTGATATAAAAATTGCTTGACATCACCACTTTAAAGGGATAAAATATAATATAAATTAATAGTGTATAAAGGCTGTGACGAAGAATGGTCTTGGAGAAAAGCATTGCAGAGAGCTGATGGTTGGTGCGAATCAGTGTGTTATATATCCTTGTCCTCTCCCTTCTGAGCCGGAAACCTGAAGCGAAAGTGTGTAGGGTGACCCGTGTATGCTACGTCAGTGCATAGAAGTTGTTTGGACTTCGAAGAGGTGGTGGATCATATATCCGCAATTTGAGTGGTACCGCGAGTGCTATATTTGTAAAAATAACACCCGTCTCAAAGCAATCAGAAGCTTTGAGGCGGTTTTTTGTCGTTTCAAAGCAAAGCATCAAATTAAAGGAGCGATAGTTATGATGGATGCAAGTAAGTACAGTGTGGGATATTTCCCCGCAGAAAAAAAGTACAACAAATGGGTAGAGAAAGACCACATTAAAAAGCCACCGGTATGGTGCAGTGTGGATATGCGTGATGGCAATCAAAGCCTTGTTATTCCGATGAGTCTTGAAGAAAAACTGGAATACTTTAAGGTGCTTTTAGAGGTAGGATTTAAGGAAATAGAGGTTGGTTTTCCGGCTGCAAGTGAAACTGAGTATGAGTTTTTAAGAACTCTTATCGACAACAATATGATCCCTGAGGATGTAACAGTGCAGGTATTAACTCAGTGCCGTGAACATATCATTCGCAAGACTTTTGATGCCTGCAAGGGTGCTTACAGTGCAATCATTCACTTTTACAATTCTGTAAGTGCAGTACAGCGTGAGCAGGTATTCAGAAAAAGCAAAGAAGAAATTAAACAAATTGCTGTTGAAGGAGCAAAACTGGTAAAAAGGCTTGCAAGTGAATACGAAGGTAATTTTCGTTTTGAATATTCTCCTGAATCTTTTACCGGAACCGAGCCGGAATATGCATTGGAAGTTTGCAATGCTGTTCTTGATGTCTTAGAACCGAGCGAAAATAATAACGTAATTATTAATCTGCCCGTAACGGTGGAAATGAGTCTGCCGCATGTTTATGCTTCGCAGGTGGAATTCATGAGTGAAAATCTTAAATATCGTGAATTTGTAACTTTGTCGCTTCATCCTCATAACGACCGTGGAACAGGCGTTGCCGATACTGAACTTGCTTTGCTTGCCGGAGCTGACCGTGTGGAGGGGACACTGTTTGGTAATGGTGAAAGAACCGGTAATGTGGATATTATTACCTTGGCAATGAATATGTATTCCCATGGCGTTGACCCTAAGCTTGATTTTACTAATATGAACTACCTGGTTGAAAAATATGAGAGATGTACCCGTATGCATGTGTACGAAAGAACTCCTTATGCAGGAGCGTTGGTATTTGCCGCATTCTCCGGTTCTCATCAGGATGCCATTGCCAAAGGAATGAAATACAGAGCAGAACACAATCTCCACAAGTGGACCGTTCCATATATTCCAATCGACCCACAGGATATTGGCCGTACATATGATGCTGATGTTATACGTGTTAATTCCCAGTCAGGTAAAGGTGGTATCGGTTATCTTTTGGAGCAGACTTACGGCTATAATCTGCCGCCGAAAATGCGTGAGCATTTCAGTTATATGTGTAAGGATATATCCGACTATGAACACAAGGAACTTAAACCGGAGGAGGTTCTTAATATCTTTACTGAGCAATATCTGAATCTTAACTGTGATATTAAGGTTACTGATTTCGATTTTATGCGTGAAAATGACGCAGTGAAAATTAACATCACATTTTTGAGAGACGGTATAGAGACAGATATGGAGGCTGCAGGTAACGGTACGCTCAGTGCTGTAAATAACGCACTTTGTGAATTTACAGGAGAACAGTATACCCTGCAGGTGTTTACACAGCATAGTATGCAAGGTTTGGGTTCTCGCAGCGTAGCGGCCTCTTACATTGGCTTAGAGCGTGAAAATGGCGAAATGTTCTGGGGTGCAGGTACTGATACCGACGTTATCAAAGCAAGTACAAATGCACTGCTTAGTGCTTTCTATAATATGACTAAAGGAGATGTAAAGTAATGGGAATGACTATGACACAAAAAATCCTTGCAGCTCATGCAGGACTTGACAAGGTTGTTGCCGGTCAGCTTATTAACGCTAAGCTTGATATTGTTCTTGGCAATGATATTACTACACCTGTAGCGGTGAATGAATTTAATAAAGCGGGTTTTGAGAAAGTTTTTGATAAGGACAGGGTGGCAATTGTACTCGACCACTTTGTTCCAAACAAGGATATAAAGGCGGCGGAGCAGTCTAAGACCTGTCGTGAATTTGCCTGTTCACACTGCATTAGTCATTTTTATGATGTGGGTAAGATGGGAATTGAACATGCACTTCTTCCTGAGCAGGGGGTTGTTACTGCCGGAGATTGCATTATCGGTGCTGATAGCCACACCTGCACTTACGGAGCACTTGGTGCTTTCTCTACCGGTGTTGGTTCTACTGATATGGCGGCAGGTATGGCAACCGGGATGGCCTGGTTTAAGGTGCCATCTGCTATTAAGTTCAATCTTACAGGCAGGCTTTCGACAAATTGCAGTGGTAAAGATGTGATTCTCACTATAATTGGTATGATTGGCGTTGACGGTGCACTTTATAAAAGTATGGAATTTGTAGGTGAAGGTGCTCATGGACTTTCTATGGATGATCGTCTTTGTATCTGTAATATGGCAATAGAAGCCGGTGCTAAAAATGGTATTTTCCCTGTTGATGATGTAACCCTTAAGTATCTTGAGGGCAGAAGTGAAAGAAAACCTGTTATATATGAAGCGGATGCAGATGCGGAATATGAAAAGGTTATTGATATAGACCTCTCAGAAATTGTACCTACTGTTGCTTGTCCTCATCTTCCTGAGAACACATATCCTGCAAGCAAGCTTCATGATATTAAAATTGATCAGGTGGTCATCGGTTCCTGCACTAATGGCAGAATGGAGGATATGGAAGCTGCCTACAACATTCTTAAAGGAAAAAAAGTTGCAGAAGGTATTCGTTGTGTTATTATTCCCGGCACAATGCAGATTCTCCGTGAATGCGTAGAGCGTGGATGGTACACTGCATTCATAGATGCAGGTGCTGTTGTGTCCACACCTACCTGCGGACCATGCCTTGGCGGATATATGGGTATTCTTGCTGCAGGTGAGAGGTGTATAGCCACAACTAACCGTAACTTTGTCGGTCGTATGGGACATGTGGACAGTGAAGTATATCTTGCTTCTCCTCATACAGCTGCCGCAAGTGCATTGACAGGATATATTACCGAATATAAGGAGGCATAAACAGATGAATACACAAGGAAAAGTTTTTAAATATCCGGATAACGTGGACACTGATGTTATAATTCCTGCTCGTTATCTCAACACTCCGGATGCAAAGGAACTCAGTCTTCACTGTATGGAGGATATCGATACAGCCTTTGTAAAGAAGGTTATGCCGGGAGATGTTATGGTCGCAGGCTGGAACTTTGGCTGCGGTTCCTCCCGTGAACATGCGCCGCTTGTTATCAAAACCTGCGGTACCGGTTGTGTCATAGCAAAGAGCTTTGCAAGAATTTTTTATCGTAACGCTATTAATATTGGCCTCCCGATTTTAGAATGTGAAGAAGCAGCAGAGGAAATCAATGCAGATGATGAGGTTAAGGTAGATTTTGATACAGGAGTAATTACAGATATAACTACAGGCAAAACCTATAAAGCACAGCCGTTTCCACCTTTTATTCAGAATATTATAAAATGCGGCGGTTTACTTAAATCTCTGAAAGAAGGTGAAAACAATGGTTAAGAATATTGCGGTTATACGAGGTGATGGTATCGGTCCTGAAATCGTAGAACAGGCTATTAAGGTGCTTGATAAGGTTGCCGAGATTTACGGACACACCTTTCACTATATTGATGTAGATATGGGTGGATGTGCCATTGATAAATACGGCGATCCATTGCCGGAAGCAGAATTAAAAAAGTGTATAGAATCTGACAGTGTGTTGCTTGGTGCAGTCGGCGGAGCTAAATGGAATGATGTTCCGGGACATATGCGTCCTGAAAAAGGCTTGCTCAGACTTCGTGCAGGGATGGGCGTGTATTCTAACAATCGTCCTGCAAAGATCTGGCCTCAGTTAGCAGATGCATCGCCACTTAAAAAATCAATTGTAGATGAAGGTATTGATTTTATTATCGTTCGTGAATTAATTGGTGGTATCTATTTCGGAGAACATAAAACAGAGGGTGCTATTGCCACCGATGTACTTGAATACAGCGAAGCGGAAATTGAGCGTATCGGAAGAATTGGTTTTGAGACCGCACAAAAGAGAAATAAAAGACTTTGCTCTGTTGAAAAGAGTAATGTCCTTGATTCCAGTCGTCTTTGGAAGAAAGTTATGCACAGGCTTTCAGAAGAGTATCCTGATGTTGAACTTTCAGATATGCTTGTTGATAATTGTGCCATGCAGATTGTAAAGAATCCGGCACAGTTTGACGTAATTGTAACTGAGAATATGTTTGGTGATATTCTTTCTGATGAGGCATCTATGATTACAGGTTCCATTGGTATGATTCCTTCATCCAGCCTTGGTGCTACTACTTGTGGATTGTATGAGCCTATCCACGGCTCTGCACCTGATATCGCCGGCATGGATGCAGCTAATCCTATAGGCACCATTCTTTCTGCCGCTATGATGCTTCGTTTCAGCTTTGATATGTCAAAAGAAGCAGATGCTATTGAGAATGCAGTTTCTGCTTATCTTGATGCCGGCTATCGTACAGCCGACATTATGAGTGATGGAATGCAAAAAGTAGGTTGCAAACAGTGTGGAGAATATATCATAAATTATTTAATGTAAGGTTTTTTTCCTTTATATCTGTATAGGTAGAATATTTGGTGCAGATATCTTTGGTAAGGAATTGAATACAGGTGAATTTATTTTGGCTGTAAAGCAAGACATTGCTTATTATTTATGTGATGCCTTGCTTTTTTATATGCTTATTGCAGTGTGAATTTAATTCTATTATAATTATAATAACTAGAAATTAAAGCATTTCTATAATGTAAAAGGGGAATTAACATGGCAATTTTATATGATAAAGAGAACGCGATTTTTAATTTACAGACACCGGATACCAGCTACATTATAGGTATTTACGATGGCAAGCTTCCAATGCATATTCATTATGGTAAGCGGGTTGAGAATTCCTATAACATGTTTGATATGATAGACAAGCCGGTAACTGCCTGGAATGCTTTTGATGCTGTAAGCAGTGAGTTTTCTGATAAGATTACTCTTAATACACATTTGCTTGAACTTCCTTCCTATGGTGACAGTGATTACAGGATGCCGGCATTTCATGCTGCTTACGCTGACGGAAGCAGTGTTAGTAAGTTATATTATACCGGACACAAAATATATGTGGGGAAACCGGAGCTTGAAGGTATGCCTTCTTCTTATGTTGAGGATGACAGTGAGGCCCAGACTCTGGAGATATATTTAGAAGATGAGCTTACCGGACTACAGGCAGTTCTTTGCTACACTGCTTATCAGAACAGAAATGTAATTACCAGAAGTAACAGATTTATTAATAAGGGTAAAGAGCCGGTTACACTTCATACAGTATATTCAGGCTGTATTGATTTTGAAAGAAAAGACTTTGATTTTGTGCATTTCTATGGTACCTGGGCAAGAGAGAGAATGATGCAGAGGTCACCTCTTATAAATGGTTTGCAGTCGGTGGACAGCAACCGCGGTGCTTCGGGACATCATAACAATCCTTTTGTGTGTCTGGCGTCCCACAATGCTACAGAAGATTGGGGCGAAGTGTATGCAATGAACCTTGTGTACAGTGGAAGCTTTATCTCCGGTGCCTATGTGGATTCTTTTAATAAGACCAGGTTCTTTACAGGAATAAATTCTTTTGATTTTCAGTGGAAGTTAGATCGTGGTGAGAGTTTCCAGACTCCGGAGTGTGTTATGGTTTATTCTGATGCAGGCTTTGGAAAGATGAGCCATACCTACCACGAGTTTATCAGAGAGCGAATTTGCCGTGGAAAGTACAGAGATTTAGAAAGACCAATACTTATCAATAACTGGGAGGCTACATATTTCAACTTTAATGAAGAAAAGATTGTTTCAATTGCCGAAAAAGCAGCTGATATGGGCATTGAACTTATGGTGCTGGATGACGGCTGGTTTGGTAAGAGAAATGATGACTGCAGTTCATTGGGCGACTGGATTGTTAATTTAGAAAAGCTTCCTCACGGTATAGAAGGTCTTGCTAAAAAGATTAATGACATGGGAATGAAGTTTGGTCTGTGGTTTGAGCCGGAGATGATTTCGGTAGAGAGCGAGCTTTATAAACAGCACCCGGACTGGTGTCTGCATGTTCAGGGAAGAAGTAGGAGCGAGTGTAGAAACCAGCTGATTTTAGATTTTTCAAGGGATGAAGTGTGCGACTATATTATTGATATGCTTTCGGATATATTTGAAAAGGCTGATATTGAGTATGTTAAGTGGGATATGAACCGCAATATGACTGAGGTTGGTTCGGCAGCACTTCCTGCTGACAGGCAGAGAGAGACTGCACACCGCTATATGATAGGTCTGTACAGAGTTCTTAATACTATAAAGACAAGATTTCCTAACATATTGCTGGAGGGATGTTCCGGTGGTGGTGGCAGATTTGACTTGGGTATGTTCTGTTACTTCAATCAGTTTTGGACAAGTGATGATACCGATGCAGTTGAAAGGTTATTTATTCAGAACGGTACAAGTTATGCATATCCTGCAATGGTAATGGGAGCTCATGTGTCAGCCTGTCCTAATCACCAGACCGGAAGAACCGTGGATATTAAAACCAGAGGTCATGTTGCACTTGCAGGACAGTTTGGTTATGAGCTGGATTTATCAAGTTTTTCTGATGAAGAGCTTGAAGAAGTAAAGCAGCAGATAGCCTTGTGCAAGGAATTGGCACCGGTATTTCATAAGGGAGATATGTACAGAATTAAGTCACCTTTTGAAGGCGATTTGGTAGTCTGGGAGTATGTAAGCAAAGATAAAAAGACTGCAATTGTACAGATATTTACTATCAAAGGCATACCTACCGCTCCTTATGAGTGTTTTACGCTTAAAGGTTTGGCCGGTGACGCAATATATGCTGAAAGATATACCGGTAAGAAATATTCAGGTGAAGCATTAATGAATATAGGACTAAAACGTAAGGTAAGCAAGGATTATAGCAGTGAGATGCTGATATTGGAAAGAATTAATTAATATACCAATTGAATATAACATTAGTAGAATAAATTAATAGAGCGATAAAAGATAGGTTCAGAGTACTAATATACGAATTGATATAATATATTAGAAAGGTGTGAGTGTAATGGGCTGGACTGAAAAATATAAAAAGGCTGTTACCTTTAGTTATGATGACGGCGTGGAGCAGGATTTAAGGTTATTAAGTATTTTTAATAAGTACAATTTAAAGGCAACATTTAATGTTAATACCGGACTTAATTACGATAACAGTGCATGGATGTATAAAGAACTGGAAGTGCGCAGACTGAATTTGTGGGAGCATATTAAGGACTATGCAGGACATGAAATTGCTGTGCATACCATAACCCATCCACATCTGGAATTGTTAGAGAATGAATTAGTTGATAAAGAAATTTGGGAAGACAAACAGCAGATAAGAGAATGGTTTGGTGCAGAGCCGGTAGGTATGGCATATCCCTATGGAACATACAACGATTATGTGTTAAAGAAATTACCAGAGTATGGCATTATATATAGTCGTGGTGTTGGGTCCTCATATAATTTTGAGGAGCAGGACAATTTGTTAGAGTTTAAGCCGACCTGTCATCACAGGGATGAGAGACTGTTTGAGCTGGCAGAGAAATTTATAGCAATGAAGCCGGATAAGCCTCAGATTTTCTATATCTGGGGACATTCCTATGAATTTGAGGGAGATCATAACTGGGACAGATTTGAAGAGTTCTGCAAGCTTATAAGCGGTAGAGATGATATTTTCTATGGAACTAATGAAGAGGTTTTGTTGAAAAAATAAATATTCCAATAGCTTTCGTGGTTAAGTATTAATAAAAAGAAAATAGGTAGTATCAATTATGTCAGAATTATCATTGAATGAGAAATATAATAATTTAATTAGGTATCTCAAAGATTTAGGTTCAGTCGCAGTTGCTTTTTCCGGAGGAGTGGACTCTGCCTTTCTTTTAAAAGTGGCCCACGACACTCTTGGAGAAAGGTCAGTTGCGGTTATAGCGATGCTTAATTCATTTCCTGAAAGAGAGCGAATAGAGGCAGAGGAGTTCTGCATTAGAGAAGGTATACGATACTTTGTATGCGATATTGACGAGCTTAGCATAGAGGGTTTTTCGGACAATCCGAAGAACAGGTGTTACTTGTGCAAGAGTGAAATAATGCGAAGAATTACTGAAATAGCTAAGGCTAATGGTATTGCTCATGTAGTTGAGGGCTCTAATATGGATGATATGAATGATTACAGACCGGGACATGCTGCTGTGGCAGAGCAGGGGATTAAGAGTCCCTTGCGTGACAATGGTTTATCAAAAGAGGATATCAGAAAGCTTTCTAAGGAACTTGATTTGCCTACCTGGAATAAACCATCTTTTGCATGCCTTTCTTCCAGATTTCCATATGGTGAGAAGATTTCTAAGGAGAAGCTTGTAATGGTCGAAAGAGCAGAACAGCTTTTATATGATATGGGGTTTAGCCAGTTTCGCGTTAGAATGCATGACATGATGGCACGAATTGAAGTTTTGCCATCAGACTTTGAGAAGATATTAGATAGGGATAATGCATTGGAAATTAACAGCTCATTAAAGAGCCTTGGTTTTACATATGTATCTCTTGATTTGGGAGGATACCGCACCGGAAGCATGAATGATAGTATAAAATAATTGACTTGGATTTTATCTCATAGTATGATAGAAACATAATTCCAACTAAGTCAGTAGGGATACTATTATATAAATGCTTAAACGGGAGGAAGTCTGATGAAGATTTCAACAAAGGGAAGATATGCGATACGTCTTATGATTGATATAGCGATGAATGATACCGGTGAGCCGGTGCGTATAAAGGATATTGCCAGAAGACAGGAGATTTCGGATAAGTATCTGGAGCAGATTATTTCAACGCTTAACAAGGCCGGATATGTAAAAAGTGTGCGTGGACCTCAGGGCGGATATATGCTGGTTAAAAGACCGGAGGAGTATACAGCCGGCATGATTTTAAGACTTACAGAGGGTAGTCTTGCCCCGGTAAGCTGCCTTGAATTTGAGGTTAATGACTGTGTCAGACAGGAGCAGTGTGCAACCATTGAACTGTGGAAACGAATTGATGATGCGGTTAAGAGTGTGGTTGATACGATAACTTTGGCAAATTTGGTTGAATGGCAGAAGCAGAAGGCAGATTGCTATTCGATTTAAGTAAGATGATAATAGTTATAAATACTAAGGCTTTCCATGAACCATGGAAAGCCTTAACTGCATTTTATGAAAATATATTAATTTTATTAAAAATCAAGCTTTATCTGCTGATATCTAGCCTTCTGTTCTCTGTTATACTCGCCGATAAGCTTCTGAATCTTCTCTGTAGGATCAGTGATATTGCTGATTGATACGTCATGGTTAAGAGTGTTGATAATAGCTGCAGTGAACTTAGACATATCAGCTTCGATGTACCACTCTCTGTTAAGAAGCTCAACAGGGCGGTAGTTTAAGTTAGTAGTAACAACATAATCAATGTATCCACGTGAATAGAACTCATCAAACTTCTCGAGACCACAGGTGAAAAGACCGAAGGTACAGCAGATGATAACCTTAGCTGCCTTCATCTCCTTTAACTCGCGGGCTGTATCAAGCATGCTTTCACCGGAAGCAATCATATCATCGATAATGATAACAGTCTTGCCTTCAACGCTTCCTCCGAGGAATTCGTGGGCTACGATAGGGTTACGGCCGTTTACAACCTTAGAGTAATCACGGCGCTTATAGAACATACCCATATCAACACCGAGGTTATTTGCAAAGTATACTGCACGGTTCATAGCACCTTCATCAGGGCTGATAATCATAAGGTTGTCCTTATCAATAGTAAGGTCCTTGTCCTTCTTAAAGATAGCCTTGATAAACTGGTAAGGTGGCTGGAAATTATCAAATCCGTGAAGTGGTATAGCGTTCTGTACACGAGGGTCATGGGCATCGAAGGTTACGATGTTAGATACACCCATGTTCACAAGCTCTTCAAGGGCTAATGCACAGTCGAGAGATTCTCTCTTGGTACGCTTGTGCTGTCTGCTCTCATAAAGGAAAGGCATGATAACACTTACACGGTGAGCGTTAGCTACAGAAGCAGCGATAATACGCTTCATATCCTGATAATGGTCGTCCGGTGACATATGATTTGTATGTCCGAACATATTATAAGTAATACTGTAATTCATAACGTCAGTCATTACGAAAAGGTCTGTACCTCTGACTGATTCATTGAGCTGGCCCTTAGCTTCACCTGAACCGAAACGTGGGCACTTGTTGCTTACAAGATAAGACTCGTTATCATAGCCTCTGAACTTAACACTGTCCTGGCTCTTTAAAAGCTCAGCAGTATCATTCTTTCTAAAGGTTACAATATGCTGGTCAACCTTCTGGGCGAACTCTTTACAGCTATCCAAAGCACAAATTTTAAGCGGCGCTATCGGAATAGTATCTTTAAATGAATAATCAATTGACATCGGTATATCCTCCGCTATTGTATTTTACATAAAGTTTATAACATTAATCATCAGGTATTTCAAGCCTAAAAAATTATTATTTAAATATTATTTTACTATTATTTAACTAGTGTATTCCTTTACAAGGCAGATAAATCTTGATATTATGAAATAAGCAGTCATTTGAGAAACAATATTCTGTAAGCTGCATTCAGGGAGATAAATTATGCGAAAAAAGGGACATGTTATTTATAAAGTCATTGAGGATTCTATTGCCTGGGAGCTGGAGCTTGAACCGGGGGATATGCTTATTAAGGTCAATGGTAAAGAGATTGATGATATATTTGATTATGACTATGCAATAGAAGAAGAATATCTTGAGCTTTATGTAAGAAAGGGTGATGGCGAAGAGATAATTCTGGAGATAGAGAAGGATGAGGACGAGGATTTAGGTATTGTTTTTGAGAACAGTCTTATGGACGATTATAAGTCCTGCAGCAACAAGTGTATTTTCTGCTTTATCGACCAGATGCCGCCGGGCATGAGGGAGACCCTTTATTTTAAGGATGATGATTCGAGACTTTCCTTCCTTCAGGGTAACTATGTTACATTAACAAATATGAAGGATAAGGACGTAGAAAGAATTATTCATTTTAATATGTCACCAATTAATATTTCGGTGCACACCACCAATCCTGAGCTTAGAAAGAAGATGCTCCACAATAGATTTGCAGGAAAGGTGCTTAAGTATCTGGACAGTTTTTATGATGCCGGCATAACCATGAACGGACAGATTGTGCTTTGTCCAAATATAAACGACGGTGAAGAGCTTAAGAGAACCATAGAAGATTTGTTGAAGTATGCTCCGGTTATGCAGAGTGTATCTGTTGTGCCGGTAGGTGTTACAAAGTACAGAGACGGTCTGTATCCGATGGAGACCTTTAATAGTGAGTCAGCTGCGGAAGTTATTGATATGATTGAGAAGTATCAGAAGGATATTTATGAAAAGTATGGTATACATTTTGTGCATGCCAGCGATGAATTTTATCTGCTTGCCGGTAGGGATATGCCGGAGGAGGAGAGATATGACGACTACTGCCAGTTAGAGAATGGTGTGGGCATGACAAGACTTCTGATAAATGAATTTACTGAGGCACTTGAAAGCATTCCTGAAGATTTAAGTGTTGAAAGCAGAACTGTTTCGATAGCAACAGGATATCTTGCCTATAATAATATCAGAATGCTTGCGGATATGTTAGAGACCCGATTTAATAATGTAAAAGTAGAGGTTTATAAGATAAGAAATGATTTCTTTGGTGAGACAATAACCGTATCAGGACTTATTACAGGACAAGACCTTATAAAGCAGCTTACAGGGCAGAAACTTGGGGAAAGTCTGCTTCTTCCAATAAACATGTTAAGAAGCGGTGAGACTGTATTCCTTGATGATGTAACAGTTGATGAAGTACAAAAGGCTTTACAAGTAAAAGTTAATATAGTAAAATCAAGCGGGCGAGATTTGGTATATTCTATGTTAAATATTGATTTGGAAGAATGTGAAGATACCAGATTCAGACCCTATGAGCAAAATGAAAGTGTATAGTGATATTTGTTATAATTAGAAAGTTGAGGTAGTTTATGAGTAAACCGGTTGTAGCCGTAGTAGGTCGTCCGAATGTAGGAAAGTCTACATTGTTCAATGCACTAGCAGGCGATACTATTTCAATTGTAAAGGATACTCCCGGAGTAACCAGGGATAGAATTTACGCCGACTGTACATGGTTAGACAAGCAGTTCACATTGATTGATACCGGCGGTATTGAGCCGGACAGTAAGGATATAATTCTTTCACAGATGCGCGAACAGGCTGAGATTGCAATCAGTACTGCGGATGTAATTATTTTTTTAACAGATGTGCGTCAGGGACTTGTTGACTCTGACAGCAAGGTAGCGGACATGCTTAGAAAGTCCGGCAAGAAGGTTGTCTTAGTTGTTAATAAGGTGGACAACTTCCAGAAGCTCATGCCGGATGTATATGAGTTTTATAACCTTGGTATAGGTGATCCTATGCCTATATCAGCGGTTTCAAAGCTTGGTCTTGGTGATATGCTTGATGAAGTGGTTGCCAACTTCCCTGCTAACGAAAAGGAAGATGAAGAAGACGACAGACCTAGAATTGCCATTGTTGGTAAGCCAAACGTAGGTAAGTCTTCAATTATCAATAAGCTTTTAGGTGAGAACCGTGTTATTGTATCAGATGTTGCAGGAACTACAAGAGATGCAGTCGATACAGTAGTAAAGCACAACAAAAAAGAATACATTTTTATTGATACAGCCGGTCTTAGACGCAAGAATAAGATTAAGGAAGAGCTTGAAAGGTACAGTATTATCAGAACTGTTACTGCGGTAGAGAGAGCAGATGTTGTTGTGGTAGTTATTGATGCTACAGAAGGTGTTACGGAGCAGGATGCTAAGATTGCCGGTATTGCTCATGAGAGAGGCAAGGGTATCATCGTTGCGGTAAATAAGTGGGACGCAGTAGAGAATAAGGAAACCAACACTGTTAATAAGTACACAAAGAAGATTAGAGAAACACTTTCTTTCATGCCTTATGCGGACATTTTATTTATCTCTGCTGAGACAGGACAGCGTCTGCCTAAGCTGTTTGATCATATTGATGTAGTAATTGAGAACCAGAACATGAGAATTGCTACAGGAGTGCTTAATGAAATTCTTATGGAAGCAGTTGCCATGCAGCAGCCGCCATCAGATAAGGGTAAGAGACTTAAGATATTCTATATGACCCAGGTAGCTGTTAAGCCACCGACCTTTGTTGTTTTTGTAAATGACAAAGAGTTAATGCATTTCTCATACACACGTTATATAGAGAATAAGATACGTGAAGCATTTGGCTTTGGCGGAACTTCCCTTAAGTTTATAATACGTGAGAGAAATGAAAATAAGTGATGATTTTCTGGAGGATAGCTAGATGTTTAAGATATTGTGTCTGTTGTTTGGATATGCCTGTGGGCTTTTCCAGACTGGATATATATATGGAAGAGCAGTAAATAAGGATATACGCCAGTACGGCAGCGGTAATGCCGGAACTACTAATGCATTAAGAGTTCTTGGTAAGAAGGCAGGATTAATAGTATTAATCGGTGATTTACTTAAGGCTATTATTGCATGTACGGTTGTGCGACTTATTGCAGATAATGCAGGTTCTGACATAACTATGCTTTATGTATTGTATACTGGTTTAGGTGTTGTTTTGGGTCATAATTATCCATTTTACCTTAATTTTAAAGGGGGAAAAGGTATCGCTGCTACAGCTGGAGTTATTATTGCTGTATTTGACTGGAGGATTATTTTAGTCTGTATACCATTATTCTTTATTGTAGTTGCAATAACAAGATATGTTTCAGTAGGTTCTCTGGTTATGGTAAGTGCATTTATTATTGAGTGGATAATTATCGGACAGCTCGGAACTGGATATTTTACCGGGTGGACATTGTATGAGTCATATATAATTATTGCAATATTTGTTATATTGGCATTTATCAGACATAAGAGTAATATAGTAAGACTGATAAAAGGTGAAGAGAATAAGATTGGCCAGAAAAAGGAGGTTGCTTTAGATGGCAAGAATTAGTGTTATTGGTTCCGGTACATGGGGAATGGCATTGTCACTCCTTTTGAATAGTAATAATCATGATGTAATCGTTTGGTCTGCACTTGCTGATGAAGTGGAGATGCTTAAAAATAAAAGAGAGCATAACAACCTTCCGGGAGTAAAGATTCCGGAGGAATTAGAGATTACAGGCGATTTAGAGTATGCAGTAAAGTCGGGAGAATTACTTGTGCTTTCGGTTCCTTCTGTATTTACAAGACAGACTGCCCGTAAGATGAAGGATTATGTTGCAGAAGGTCAGATTATTGTAAATGTTGCTAAAGGTATTGAAGAGGATACTCTCATGACCTTAAGTGAGCAGATTGAGGACGAGATACCTCAGGCAGATGTTGCAGTGCTTTCAGGACCTAGTCATGCAGAGGAAGTAAGCAGAGGTATTCCTACTACCTGTGTAGTTGGTGCAAAGACCCGCAGTACAGCTGAATATATCCAGAATATTTTTATGCGTGACAATTTCAGAGTGTACACCAGCCCGGATGTGCTTGGTATAGAGCTTGGCGGTTCTCTTAAGAATGTAGTTGCACTGGCTGCAGGTGTTGCGGATGGTCTTGGATATGGAGATAACACAAAGGCTGCACTTATTACAAGAGGTCTTGCCGAGATGTCAAGACTTGCATTCAAGATGGGAGCAAAGGCCGAGACACTTTATGGTTTAAGCGGAATGGGTGATTTGATTGTTACCTGTGCAAGTATGCACAGCCGTAACAGAAAAGCCGGAATGCTTATCGGTCAGGGTAAGACCATGCAGGAGGCTATGGACGAGGTGCATATGGTAGTAGAGGGCGTATACAGCGCCAAGGCAGCCCTAGCCCTTGCCAAAAAATATGATGTAATCATGCCAATCACAGAAGCAATTAATAAGGTGCTTTTTGAGGGTAAGAGTGCATCAGATGCTGTAAATGAGCTCATGACCAGAGATAAGGGTATCGAGAACCAGATGCTTCCTTGGGAGAAGGAATAAATATAATTAATAGTATATAGAAAAAATAGTGAGGAGGTGCATGCCTCCTCATTTGCTTATGGGACTGTATTAAAAATAAAAATAAGAATTTTGAGTTTGATGTAATTAAATCTATATCAAAGAAAGAAAATCTTATTTTCTAAGAAAAATATTGCTTTTACACAATGTGTACTGTACAATAATTTTAAGAATTAAAGAAAGGAAGTGACGTTATGGTATCAACTGTAGAGAAGATTAATAATCTGAATATC
>JAZULV010000096.1:0-14787 GCA_045603305.1 Lachnospiraceae bacterium
AATTTCCTCTTTTTCTTCTTTTTTGAATATTGAATATTTAATAAGTTCATTTTTTATGAAATCACAAAAATATTCAAAATCATCATCCCAATTTATATTTCCATTTCTTTGCGCTTCATCACGAAGTTTTTCTATCTCTCTTAATAATTCACCCTGCAACACATCTGATTGTCCATTCTTAGGAACATAATTGGACCATATGTATTTACATTCTTTAAAATATTTTTGCTTATAGTTTTCCTGAATCAATTGCTCTATAGTTATTTCATTTTCTTGTATTGATTTTTCCGCTGTTATTTGCGTTTTTCTTTTCTTAAATATATCAAGTAATCCCATACCACTATCTCCTTGTGAAATTTGGTTTTCTATTCTTCTTGGCTTATCTATTTCTCCCAACCTGCTTGTCTTATTTCCTCTTCCATTTTAGCATAAATCTGCATTATCTTATGCCAGTCAGTATTCCTGTCAGTAGTTACAAGAAAAGATATCCTTTCATAAAACTTTAACTTTCTCTCGGCATTTTCTTGCACAAGCAGCTCTTTATCAAGCGAAATATCGCCCCAATCTCTTGCTACAGCGTTTTCAACCTGCTTGTCCATAGCAATAAAAAATGCCTCAAAGAATTCACTCACCGATGAAATAAATTCATCATATGGCATCTCAAAAAATCCTTTGGGAGAGTTCCAGATGCTGTTGCCGCTTTCGAGTTTGAATGTACTTTCCCAGAAAATCTTGATTTTTTCCTGACACCTAAAGCAGCCAATGAACGGTCCTCCTATCAGATGATAAGAATCAAATGACCTGCCTAAATACCAGTCTGCAAGTTCGTTATATTCATTGTTATAAAACTGTTCAAACACATCATCCTCATCATCTAAATAACGATCTTTCCAGCTATCCATTTTTGTCATAAATTCATCAAGAACATTGTACAATTTCTCTGGAATGGACTCGCCTGCATAGCTAAACGTCTACGAAAAATCTTCCAGAAACCTGGCTATCTGATAATCATTGTAGTTCACCTGGTTATCAAAATATTCTTGTGCCTCTTGAGTATATTCATATATGGTTTGCCCATTAACATCTATCCACAATAATCCGTCTGTCAAGCCAAACCAATGAAGACTTTGGTTCGGTTTACTCCCAAAAGGTACTATTTTATCAAGTTCCTGCAATTTAAAACTGATTTTAAACTGACTCATTACAATGCCTCGTTTCTCCACATACATATTATTCAAGAAATTCTGTAATTTGTCTCAATATATCTTCATTGATCACAATCCTCAATTTCAAATTATAACACATTGTGCTTTGACTGTGTGAACTTATTGAAACGCTTTGATAAATCGTACACAAAAACTATTTGCCCCTCTGTAACTAATCATTTATAATGAAATGGAAAACAACAATTTATTAAAAAAATTATGCAAGAAAGGAAACAAACATGATACTTTGTATTGTAGCAGCTCCATGCAGAGTCTGAGGAGACTGCATGGAGGAACAGCATCCTGCTGATATCCTCAGGCTTTGCTTCTGTTTTAAGAAATAAATAAAAAGGAGCAAAGATATGAAACATATTAATAAAAATGAATTATTTGAGTTACGAGATTTTCTGATTCTCTGGAGTACCCAGAGTGTATCGGGGCTTGGTAGCAGTATCACAGCATTTGCACTGGCATTATGGTTGTATGAGAAGACCGGGTCTTCCTTAAGTACAGCTGCGCTTACCATATGTTCCTATACACCATATGTGCTAATGAGCATATTTGCCGGAGCATTGACAGACCGATTTGATAAAAAAAAGACAATGCTTTGTTGCGATTTGTTTGCAGTAATATGTACAATTATTGTATTTGCATTATTCAGGACAAATTGTCTTATGGTATGGCATTTATATGTTTTAAATGGTATTTCAGGATTAATGAATACAATACAACAGCCTGCTTCCGAGGTTGCTATGACACTTATCATTCCAGAAAAATATTATCAGAAGACAAGTGGACTTCGTTCTTTGTCAAGCTCACTGATATCTATATTTAACCCCTTAATTGCTACCGCATTGTACTCATTTGCAGGGCTCAATCTTGTCATAGCAGTTGATATTGGGAGTTTTGCAGTAGCATTTGTGGCATTACTGTTTTTTATCAGAATTCCGGGAAACGAATGTGAAAAAGGTGAAGGCGTGCTTAAACTTGCAAAAGAAGGACTTGTATTTTTGAAAGAAAATCCACTCATTATGACATTAATTCTATTTATGTCCGGTGTCAATTTAGTGGCATCTGCCTTTGATGCAACCCTGCCTGGTTATGTGCTTCCTAATCCTAGAGGTGGTTCATCTGTCCTTGGAATTGTTACATCTTGTGCCGGTATCGCTATGATTGTAGGTAGCCTGATAGTTTCAGTTTTACCGAAACCGAAGGACAGAGTAAGAGTAATCTACTTAACAATGTTATTTTCGCTAGGCAGTGAAAACTTTTTATTAGCATTTTCCAGAGAACCGGTGTTGTGGTATATCGGCCAGATTATTGGATGGATTCTTGTACCAATTATGAATGCCAATTTGGATGTAATTCTTAGAACGACCATTCCAGTGGAACTACAAGGGCGTGTTTATGCCTGCCGTAATACGCTTCAATTTTTCACTATCCCTATAGGATTGTTTTGGGGTGGCTTTATGGTAGATAATATATGCGAACCATTTATGAATGCATGTGGCGATTTATCAATTCTGAAAACACTTTTTGGAACGGGCAAGGGTTCCGGTGCTGCACTTATGATGTTTATACTTGGTGTGTGCGGAGTTTTAATTTGTATCATCACAGGTAAGAAATTGAAGAAGTATCAATATAATGAAAAGTAGCCTATATTTTGAATGATGGTGCTGAAATATATAAGTTTAAATTAGCTTTATCTGCTAGGAGCGAGATTATCTCGCTCCTTTATCATTTCAAAAGTAATTGGTATTAACCCACCTGCAAATACACTCTTCCTTGGCTTCACTGTCACCCTCTTACTACTCAGCTGAATCTCTCCAACAGAAGCCAAATCTATTGTTTCGGGCAAATCTTTTCTTAATATTTCACATCCATCTAAATCATATACACATAATAATGGACAGTACCTTGCACTATCTAAAAATCGAAGATAAATATCCGCTTTAGCCTTCGCCGACTTCTTTTCCTTAAAGAACATCAGCATATTTTCACCTTGATTTACAGCCACCTTTATTGAATCTTTAATTATTCCTACAGAATTACTATCTGTTGCAAAAAACTTCAACAATATCTGCTCTACAAACGAAACAACTTCTTCTATACACTCATTCTCTTCCAGAGAATTAAACAATGCCCTGCTTACCCCAATATCATACCATCTATACCATGAATGATAGCAATCAATGATCCTTTTAGCTAGTTGCATACTTCCTTCATCTAAGCATACTGTAAAATTCAAATACAGATGATCAAACTCACCTAAAGAAAATTTTGATTCTCTTAATTTCATTACAATTCTATGCAATATTACATTTAACTTTTTATTAGTGAAACTTTCAGGCGTAGAATTACCATCAACATTTTCTATCTTGCTTTTATAAACTCTAATGTCACTAATTAACTTCGCCATTTCATTCTTCTTTCTAGCATAAATTAATATCATCAAATACTATTCTATCATAAAACATATCAATTTTGTTCTTTAGTTTATTGCATATCGGGGTTCTTCTTTCCGTGCGCCTGTGAACAAATGTGAACCGAAGCAAAGGAAAGAAGAACCCCGATATGCATTTTAAATAAATCTTAAACTTAAAACAAATCTAATTTCCTGCCAGCCACATACGCCTGTCCCAAAGCTATGCCTCCGTCATTATTCGGAACTGCTTCATTTACATACACTTCAAACTCAGCTTCTTCAAGCCTTGCTCTGCACATTGATAGCAGCAGTCGGTTTGCAAATACGCCTCCCGAAAGAGCAGCCTTATTGCAGTCATTATGATTTTCCCGAACGCTTACTGCTGCCTTTTCAACTGCCTCTGCAACCGCCGCATGGAAACCAAGAGCCACACTGCCCCTGTCAGCGCCTTCTATGACAGCATTATAAATCTGGTTTATTAACTCAGTTACTTTAAATACTCCATCTTCTACCGGCAATGTTAATTTGTACGGTGCTGTTCCACTCTCTAACGCAGATATTGCCGCCTGCTCCAGAAGAATCGCACACTGTCCCTCATACTCATTACAGCCGCAGATTTCAAGCAAAGCACTTACTGCATCGAAAAGCCTTCCCATACTTGAAGTTTCAAAGGTATTTATATTATTGTTAAGTGCCGCTACTGCCATATTATAAAGGGTCGTATTTAAATTAATTCCTGCCGCTTTTAAATAGCAGCATATAACAAGCTCAGCGTTCTTCGGTGCTTCATTTCCACCGCAGAGTTTGACATATTCCAAATGATACATTCTCTCAAAATCTGCATTCTCACAGAGCAATACTTCTCCGCCCCACACCTTGCCATCAGTACCGTAACCGGTTCCGTCAAAGGAAACGCCCAATACCTTTCCTTTAAGGTTGTGCTCTGCCATAACCGAAGCAATGTGGGCATGGTGATGCTGCACCTGTATTATTTTTTTGCAGCCTTGGCTATCTGCAGAAGTATTGCTTGGCAGATTCATTCCTGACACGTTAAGCTCTTTAGCCTTATTTGTACTAAAATACTTCGGATGCAAATCGCAGGCACATACATAATCCTCTACATTATACAATCCGCACATTCTTTCTATGGCAGACTGCCATGCACCATAGGCATCATAATCCTCCAAGTCTCCAAAATACTGGCTCATTACAGCCATCTTACTGTCGGCAATACAAAAGGCCGCCTTTAAATCTCCGCCTAATGCAAGGATTTTATTATCCTCTGATTTATCACTATCGTTCCAAAGAATCGGCAGAGGCACATATCCTCTTGCTCTTCTTAAAAACTGAACCTTATCATCAATTACTCTTAGCACCGAATCATCTAAAGGTGTCAGTATTCTTCTGTCGTGGGACAACACTCCAAAAAGTTCATCATGCTTTTCATAGAGCTTCATCATATCACTATCTTCAATGATAATCGGCTCACCGGAAATATTACCACTGGTCATAACAAGAGGACCACAATATTTCATAAGCATAATCTGCACCGGATTACACGGAAGAAATGCACCTATATCCATGCTGTCAGCACATACCGACGGAGCTATTCCTTCATCAGATATCCTTCTTAACAATACAATTGGTCGTGCCTCGCTTGTAAGCAGTTCTTTCTCTCTAGCATTTACTATGGCGTTCTTGCAAATTGCTTCGACAGAAGGATACATCACAGCAAAAGGCTTCTTCTCTCTCTGCTTTAACTCACGAAGCTTCTTCACCGTATCTTCCATGTCAGCTCGACAGGCAAAATGATAGCCTCCGATGTCTTTCACTGCAATTATCTCACCTGCGTTTATCGCTAAAATAGCCTTGTATAATTCCTCGTCTAAATCTGCAAACTTATCTTCCTCAGACATTTTGCTTGCCGTTATGTCTTTTCTGCACACATACTTAAGCATCGGACCGCAGTCCTTACAGGCTATCGTCTGGGCGTGGCACCTTCTGTCTGACATCTTCCTGTACTCTTCGGCGCACTCATCACACATAACAAAGTCTCCCATAGTCACACGTGGTCTGTCATAAGGAAGCTCCTCTATAATGCTGAAGCGTGGACCACAGGATACGCAGCTAATAAAAGGATGCAGATATCTTCTATTCTGTTTATCAAATAATTCATTCTCGCATTTACTACAGGTCGCAATATCCGAGGATATTACCGGGAAGGTCTGCTGTGTAAAACCACTTTCTATTATCGAAAAACTGTCATACTTTTTGCTTGTATTAATTATATCTTTATGCAGCGAAAGTATAACGCAGCCTTCCGGCAGCTTCTGTGAAAAATCAAGGCGCCGGACAAAATCATCCAGCGCCTGTTTTTCAGCCTGTGCCATAATTTCCACGTGACTGCCGAGATTCTTTACGTAACCGGTTATATTAAGCTTGTTTGCAAGTCTTAATATAAATGGCCTGAATCCCACGCCCTGTACAATACCATACACAGTTATTTTTATTGTCATTCGGTTTCTACACTTTCTATCGCCATCTCTTTGCCTACCTCTGAAGGAACTCCATCGGTTCCACAGTGAGGACACTCGAAATGAAATGGTCTTCTGGCAAATAATTCGTTACAGTTTGGACAGCGAAGCATTGTCTTAACATGCTTTACCGCAATCTCTGCTCCTTCGCAAATAGTTCCCTCGGAAGCTAATTCGAAGTTCATCTTAACTGCCTCCGGTGAAAAACCTGAGCTCTCACCAATTACAAGATTTATCTTTGTAACCTTATTTGCTCCACGTTCCTTTGCTTCTTCTATAGCATGTTCAATAATATGAACTGCCTCATGATGTTCATGCATATCTCAAACCTCCATAAAGCTATTTCAGGGAAATACATTTCTTTGGACACTTCTCTGCACATAAGCCACAGCCAATACATGCTTCCTTGTCAATCTCCCAGGTCTTTGCCTGACGGTCTACCTTGATTGCCTCCTGAGGACAATTCTTTGCACAAAGGGTACAGTATACACAACTGTCTAAATCCGCCTCGGCAATACCGCCTGCTGCTTCACTTTCTTCAACCTCGGTTTCTGCCTCCTCAAGGGTAATACACTTCTTTGGACACTTCTCTGCACATAAACCGCAGCTTACGCAAGCTTCTTCATCAAGCTCCCAGGTCTTTGCCTGACGGTCTACCTTGATTGCTTCCTGAGGGCAATTCTTTGCACAAAGTGTACAGTATACGCATTTGTCTAAATCTGCCTTTGGAATACCTGCAGAAGCCATGAGGTCTTTTATAGGCTGAGCATAAGTCTCAGTATACTTCTCGGCATCCGGTTCCGGATAATATCTGTCCATGTAAAGACAATCCTTAGGGCAGTTTTCTACACAGTTTGAACACTGTACACAGCCCATACGCTCGATTGTCCAGGTCTTAGTAGCTCTATCCACAGTGATGGCATCTGCCACACACTTTTTTGCACATAATCCACAGAAAAGGCAGTTATCAATATTTATCATTACCTTTCCTCTGGTACGCTCTGTATATTCAGGCTTTACCGCAGGATAGCTGCATGTTGCCGGCTTTGAAAAGAGATTACCTAATGCAAACTTTGTAAATTTCATTAATCCTGACATGTTATCCCCCTATCGCTCAGTACAGCTTACGCATGGGTCGATTGTAAGTATAAGTATCGGCACATCCGCAAAGTCGCAGCCCTGTAATATCTTAAGTAATGATGTTATGTTAGTAAAGGTAGGTGTTCGTACTCTTGCTCTCTCTAAGAACTTGCTTCCGTTACCCTTTACATAGTACACAGCCTCACCTCTAGGCTGCTCCACACGAATGAAAGCTTCTCCGTCAGGATTGCCCTTAACAGGAGTTAAAATCTTACCGGCAGGAATCTTATCTACAGCCTGTCTGATAATGCTGAAGGACTGGAAAATCTCCTGAATACGTACATAACATCTAGAATAACTGTCGCATTCTGCTCCGGTAATAATGTCAAAATCCAAATCACCATAAGCAGCATAACCAAGCTTACGCACATCATAAGCTACACCGCTGGCACGAAGCATAGGACCTACTGCACCAAAAGAAATCGCCTCTTCCTTAGTAAGCATACCAACACCCTTTAAACGACTTCCTACTGTATAATCATTTAAGAATACGCTTGTAAGTTCTCTAATGCTCTTTTCCATGTCGTCAAACATGCCCACAAATGTCTTAAGCATGTCATTGTCCATGTCCTTAAGCACGCCACCAACCTTATTCACTGAAAAAATAACTCGTCCGCCGGTTGAAGCCTCGAACATATCAAGGATAGTCTCTCTCATTCTCCAGCACTGCATAAATAAGCTCTCGAAACCGAAAGCATCTGCAAGCAGACCAAGCCATAATAAATGGCTGTGAACTCTTGACATCTCACACCAGATAGTACGAAGATACTTCGCTCTGTCCGGTATTTCAACGTCCATAATATTCTCAACCGCCTCACAGTATCCCATACCGTGCATAAAACTGCAGATACCACAGACACGCTCTATAACGTAAAGATAATCATTATAATCTCTCTTCTTAATAAGGCTTTCAAGACCTCTATGTACATAACCTATACGAGGAATAGCCTCAATAACTTTCTCATCCTCAAGTACTAAATCTAAATGAATTGGTTCAGGCAGCACCGGATGCTGCGGTCCAAATGGTACAACACTTCTCTCTCCCATAATCCAGTCCTCCTTACTTAAATGGTGTTTCCTGGTCTATCTTATAAAGCTTATTATGATAATCCAGATTCATAAACTTGATGTTAACGCCAAACAACTCAACCATCTCATTTTCATATAATACAGATGAAGGGAATATATCTGAAATACTAACTACTTCTGTATCTTCTTCTATAATAAGACGGTAATTTACCATGTCATAACCTAATACAAATGAATATGAAAGCTCATATCCTGTTTCAGTTCTTACTGAACAAATCTGTGAAAGACGTGAACCCTGCTGTCTTTCAAACAAAGCCTTTGCAACAAGTTCTTCCGGCTGAATAACAATTATACAATTCTCCTGCTTCATACCGCACCTCACTTTTCCTTCTTACCAGTCTTCTTCAGTGCTTCATGCTTATCCTGAAGAAGAGCAACAGCCTTAACTACACCATCAATAATAGCCTGTGGACGGGCAGCACATCCCGGTACATATATGTCAACAGGAATAACCTTGTCCACACCACCTAATATATTATAACAATCCTTAAATACTCCTCCGTTGCATGCACAGATACCTACCGCTACAACGACCTTTGGATTTGGCATCTGGCTGTAAATCTGCTCTACAACCGCCTTATTCTGTGTATTAATTCCACCGGTAATAAGAAATATATCCGCATGTCTTGGATTTCCTGTATTTATAACACCAAATCTTTCTACATCATAAACCGGTGTAAGACATGCAAGCACCTCAATGTCACAGCCGTTACAGCTTGAACCGTCATAATGCAAAAGCCAAGGAGATTTCGAAATATTTGCCATGATTTTGTCCTCCTATTATTTGATATACTCAAGTACGAAAATATTAACCGCACCAAGCACCATGGTTACACCCCATGACATCTTTAACATAACGTCCCATTTTACTCTGGCACTGGTATTATCAATCAAAGCTTCAAATACGCATACCAACGCACAAACTACTATTGCGAGCGGAATGCTCCACCATGAAGAATTGATAATGAACATAGCTACAACACCAAGTAAAAATACATGCTCGTACCATTCTGCTATTTCGTAAAGTGCGAATATTCCACCGGATAACTCGGTTGTAACACCCTTAACCAGCTCCTGATGAGCATGATGGGATGTACTTATATCAAATGGCGATTTACGCAGCTTAATAGAAAGAATAAATAAAAATCCTGCAAATACACCCGGTAAATATATGATTGCCGGAATGTCAGCTCTTACAATATCATACACCTTGAATGAACCGGTAGCCTTATAAAAACCAACTGCTGCAACAAGTACCATTGGTTCGTAGGCAAGCATCTGTACAAGCTCTCGCTGGGCACCCATTACTGAGAACGGAGAGTTAACTGACATTGCTGCAATAACCAAAAACATCGCCGAAGTAGTAAGTGTAAAGAATATCAGAAGAATATCTCTTCCACCAAAGAAAAGTGCTCCGGTAACAACTACAAAAATGAAGAAACATACTGCAAATACAAACTGCTCTCTGTTTACAATAAGCATTTCTTTGCTAATCAGCTTACGCACATCATAAAATGCCTGAAAAATTGAAGGACCCTTTCTTCCCTGCATTCTTGCAGTAATCTTCCTGTCAATACCGGCAATAAGACCACCAACTACCGGTGCTAATAATATGTAAAGAAGCATAGGAATAACAATATCCGGTCTAATCATTACACAACACCTCCTACTGCAAATACAATAAATATAATAAGGCATGCTGTTGACGCCATAATTGCCGGAGCCCATATCTTTGCTTCGCCAAAAATATCTACCATATACCAGTTAGATAAGAACAATTTCTTTTCATTGTCAAAAGAATCAATAAAGTGTATATGGTCTCCCGTATTAATACCACCCATATAAGACATAGTCTTTCTTGTATCAACTCTAGGCATTATCATATTCACTGCCATTGGGAACAGGAATAATGAGAAAAGAATACCTATCATAATTATCATATCTGTAACACCGATTACCTCGACAACGTTTTCAAATATGCCTGAAATGTATGGTGTAACAATTCCCTTTGATATAAACGGAAGTACAATACAAAGGATAATCATAATTACTGCATGAAGACCGATTGAACACCACTGATTAATTGATGTAGTATTCGGGCTTCTCTTGAAGGTAGCCGGACAAGCTATAATCTTGCACAGCCACTTTGTCCAATAAAAGAGTGTTGTAGCACTACCAAAACAAATGAATAAAATAAGAAGTACATTACCGGCGTCTACAAAAGACTTTAACGCTGCCCACTTGGAAACAAGCATACCAAACGGAGCAAGATACATACCGGCAATACCTACTACCATAACCGCAGCAAGCCAAGGCTGTCTGATAATAAGACCATGCATAACCTCAATATCACGGCTTCCGGTAGCGTTTTCAATAGCACCCACTGCCTGGAAAAGCAGAGACTTTGATACTGCATGGAACATCATAAGCATAATTGCTGCCCATACAGTCTCAACACTACCTACTCCGGCACAGGCTGTAATAAGTCCTAAGTTAGAAATTGTCGAATAAGCAAGAACCTTCTTACCATCGGTATTAGTAATAGCAAGCATACTTGCAACAAAGAAAGTAAATCCACCGATAAGTGAAACCATAGTTCCTGCTACATTACCACTCATGGCAGGTGCAAGACGTATAAGTAAATAAACGCCGGCCTTAACCATAGTAGCACTATGTAATAAAGCTGATGAAGGAGTCGGTGCAACCATCGCTCCAAGCAGCCACTTTGAAAATGGAAGCTGGGCAGACTTGGTAAGTCCTGCAAATGCAAGAAGTATTACAGGTAATACTGCAAGTGCACTATCTGAGTTTGTAAGCTGCTGAAGATTTGTAATATCGAGCTCAAGTGCTGCATATACAATACCTATCGCAAAACCTAATCCACCGAGAAGGTTCATCCATAAAGCCCTGAATGAATTGTTTATAGCCTCATCAGTCTTTGTATATCCAATTAAAAGGAATGATGAAATACTTGTAATCTCCCAGAAGAAATAAATCCAGATAAGATTACTTGATAATACAAGACCAAACATCGCACCTAAGAATACAAAAAGCATAGCAAAGAAAAATCTTCTTCTATCCTTGAACTCAGTATGGTGATGATGATAATCCTTCATATAACCAATTGCATACACACAAATAAGACAGCCTATAACCGCAATAATAAGGCACATAACTACGGTAAGGCGGTCACATAATATATGATACATATGATGCTCTGATTTATGTCCAAAAAGCTCCAGCCATGCAACAAGCAGTGTCTGTATCACTGATAGCGCCGCTGCATAGTACTTTTTATACTTATAACTTAAATATACTACCAGTCCCATAAGGAAAAATTCAGCAACAAGCATTACCTTATCAATAACTGCTGTATCCTCCAGATACGTAACCGTATCACCGGCAATAAATCTCTGCACGGCAAATACTACTGCTGCTGCAATAACCAAAACACAGCTAGGATATACTATTACCTGTCTAACTGTATTATTATTTGTCAGCGCCAGTGCTGCCGCAACTACAAATGGAAACACAATCAAAAAACCTATTAATAACATTGTATTTTCCTACCCTTCGTCTTTCTCTATTTTTTCTCTAACCGCAACAAAAATCGTTATAAGAATAGCACTTACACTGTTAAAAGTCAACGGAAGATACGACTTTAAAATTAAAGAATTTTAGACTTTTTATATAATTTATTAATCGTTTTTTCAGGGTTTTTAGACTTGTTTTTATGACATATTGCCAAATATCTACTACCTGTATTAAGATTGTATTTAATTAAAAACATTATTTTTCGTCAAAGTGCCACATCAAGAATCATCATTAACAAAAAACCGGCTATAACCGCTATTGTACCCGGCTTTGAATTTTTAGAACTGTGAATCTGAGGCAGTAATTCTTCAATCACAACAAACATCATTGTTCCCGCCGCAAAAGCCAGCAAATACGGCATACTTACGGATATATTTGCAGCTATCAGACACACCATTATACCAAATACCGGCTCAACAATTCCTGAAAGGCACCCATACAAAAAACTTTTCCATGCCTTCATGCCATCCTGCCTTAGAGGAAGAGCAACTGCTGCACCTTCAGGGAAATTCTGAATACCTATGCCTATAGCAAGAGAAACCGCTCCTGTAAAAAGTGCCGGGTCATTCATATTTAGTGCGGCTGCAGCAAAAGCAATACCGATTGCCATTCCTTCAGGAATATTATGAATAGTTACTGAAGTCACCAACAACATATCTTTCTTTTTTATTTTAAAACATCTAAAAAAGATTTCATCGAGCACAATCATAAAGATAACGCCAAGTACAAATCCTAATACCACAGGGACAACTGTGTCCGCCTGTTCTATCGCCGGCATAAGCATTGACCAAATTGAAGACGCAATCATTATTCCTGCTGCAACGCCAAGAAATACTCCTCTTGATATATCGTTCATATTATTTTTAAACAAAAAAACGCTACTTGCTCCTGCTGTAGTCATAAAAAAAGCAAAACCGGTTCCTAAAACCGTTAATAATAAAACATCCATTTGCACCCCTCCATTATACTATATGATTTTTTGCTTCCTCTGTTACCATTTATTTAGCCAGTTGCCTTCTTATAAAAAGCGACCACCTGCAGAAAATAAATTAAGGACATTTACGTCCTAAAAATAATAAGGAGGCAGAACATGAATAGTAATAATGAACCACAACTTGCAATTGCAACTGTTCCGGTACAAAAAACTGATTTGGGTAACCTTTATAATCCTAAAGAAGCACTTTGCCTGGGAACTATTTTCCCGGAGCTTAACAAGCCTTTCTTTGTGACAGAAACCGGTCCAAAGCAAAACAGCAAATTACCTGTTTCAGAAAAAGTAAAACTCCTCAATGAAATAATGGAGCTGGACTTTGTCCTTAAAGACTTAACCCTCTATTTGGATACTCATTCAGAGGATATCAACGCTTATAATATTTATTTAGGGCATTTAGATAATCTGAAACAGCTTAAACAAAGCTTTGCATCAAAATATTTTCCGCTTACTGAAAGCTGCATACCAGACGTGAATAATACAGACGGAAGATTTGCATGGACATTAGGTCCTGCACCGTGGGAAGGAGTGTGTGAATAATGTGGGTATATGAAAAGAGACTACAGTATCCTGTAAAAATTACAAAGACCTGTCCAAAAACTGCAAAACTAATTATAAGCCAGTACGGCGGACCGGACGGAGAATTAAGTGCTTCAATGCGTTATCTTTCACAGCGTTATACTATGCCTGTTAAGGAAGTAGGAGGTCTGTTGACTGATATCGGTACCGAAGAGCTTGCCCATATGGAGATAATATGTGCAATGGTCTACCAGCTTACCAAGAACCTCTCAATAAATGAAATTAAGGAAGCTGGTTTTGATGCTTATTATATCGACCACACAACCGCCCTCTGGCCTCAGGCTGCCGCGGGAGTTCCGTTTACAGCCCTTGAATTCCAGTCAAAGGGCGATGCTATCACAGATCTTACTGAGAATTTAGCCGCTGAACAAAAAGCTCGTACCGTATACGATAATCTTCTTCGTGTTATAACTGACCCGGAAGTACGCGACCCTCTTAAGTTTTTACGTGCCAGGGAAGTTGTACACTTTCAGAGATTTGGAGAAGCTTTAGAAAAGACTAAAGATACTCTGGATTCAAAGAACTTCTATTTCTTTAATGCAGAGTTTGATAAGGGTTTCTTAAATAAAAACTAGTACTTTAACCAAATAAGATGGAGCGTAAATATTTTTTATAACTAACTTATAATTATAAAAACATTACGCTCCATTTTACATTATTATTTTTCATCACTTAGTAAAGCATTAATATTCATAACCGGCAAAATAACAGGTTCAAAACCCGGTTGAGAAGTCAATAATGTTAATTGACTTCTTAAATAAGGAAATAGAATTGCTACTGTATTATTAGCTAATATTTTTTTACCTAATACAGAGTCTTCGGACAATTTAAAAATGCCTGAAATTTGTGCTTTTATATCGTATTTTGATTCAGCTATTATAGATATTCCTAAACTTACTTTGAACGTAAACTCTTCTATCTGATTAACGCTATGGCTGAAAGTCATTTGACCTTCATCATCAATTTTACATACATCATCTGAAAATCGCTCGAAACTAAGCTTATCTATTATCGCCTGCTTTAAAACAAGTATGCATTTTGCTTCATTTATCTTTTCCATTTTTGCTCCTTTATGCGGCATTTAACATCAAAGCTACTATCCCTGAATATGTTGAATACAAACTACAATTTTCAAAACTAACACTTTCATGCTTTGGTGTTTCATAATCATCAATATCAAAAACATCATTTAACATCATTTTTGTTCCACATGAATCCGTATAATACAAT
>JAZULV010000097.1:0-13195 GCA_045603305.1 Lachnospiraceae bacterium
TTTTATACAGTTTGTATCAAAAAATAAATTATTGATTTACAGAATACTTAATTAGCATATAGCCAACTATGAATTATACAGAGTGTAATTTATTTAATGATGAGTATAATTATTATAAACTGTTAAGAAAAATTATTTTTCAAAACCCCTTGCATTTGGCATTTATTGATGATATAGTAAATACGATATATGGTAACTAGTTTAGGAGTGGGCTGACAAAGCCCACTCATTTTTGTAGTAGTGAGGGAGCATATGGCTAAAAGAGAAGACATTGAAAAGAGAACCGAGGAACTTGTAATGCCAATCATCGAGCAGAATAATTTTGAGCTGGTTGATGTAGAGTATTTAAAGGAAGGCAGCAGTTACTACCTGAGAGCTTACATTGATAAAGAGGGTGGTATTACGGTAGATGACTGTGAAATCGTAAGCAGAGCTTTAGGGGATTTGCTTGACGATAAGGATTTTATTGAAGAGAGTTATATTTTAGAGGTCAGCTCCCCTGGTTTAGGAAGACCTTTAAAGAAGGAAAAGGATTATAAAAGAAGTTTGGGAAAGGAACTGGAGATTCGTCTGTACAAGGCCGTTAACAAGCAGAAGGAGTTTTACGGTATTTTGGAATCATATGATGAGACTACAGTAACTATTTCCGATGAAGATAACAACGAAATTACTTTTGAAAAATCAGACATAGCACTTATTCGTCTGGCAGTTCATTTTTAAATAGGAGGATAAAGAAAAATGAATAACAAGGATTTATTTGATGCACTTGACGCTATTGAGAAGGAGAAAGACATTAGCAAGGCAACTTTGATGGAGGCTATTGAAAATTCAGTATTACTTGCATGTAAGACACATTACGGCAAGGCTGACAATGCAAAGGTTGTACTTGATCCTGTAAAGGGTAAGTTTTCAGTATATTACGAAAAGGAAGTTGTGGAAGAGGTTGAGGACAACATTCTTCAGATCAGCCTTGAAGAAGCAAGAACCTACAATGGTAAGTATGATATAGGTGATGTTGTGGCAGTTCCTGTTCCTAACAAGGATTTCGGACGTATTGCAGCAACTAATGCAAAGAATGTTATCATGCAGAAGATTCGTGAGGAAGAAAGAAAGGTTCTTTTCAACCAGTACTACGCTAAGGAAAAGGAAATTGCAACCGGTGTTGTACAGAGATATGTTGGAAAGAATGTTAGTATAAATCTTGGTAAGGTTGATGCTCTTCTCAATGAAAATGAGCAGGTTAAGGGCGAAAAGTTCGTACCTACTGAGAGAATTAAGGTTTATATCCTTGAAGTTAAGGATACTACAAAGGGACCTAGAATCCTTGTTTCAAGAACTCATCCGGAATTAGTTAAGAGACTTTTCGAGTCTGAAGTAACTGAGGTTAAGGATGGTACAGTTGAAATTAAGAGCATTTCCCGTGAGGCAGGTTCAAGAACTAAGATGGCGGTTTATTCACAGGATCCGGATGTAGATCCTGTAGGTGCATGTGTTGGTATCAATGGTGCAAGAGTTAACGCTATTGTAAATGAGCTTCGCGGTGAAAAGATTGATATTATAAATTGGAGTGATAACTCAGCAATCTTTATTGAGAATGCATTAAGTCCTGCAAAGGTTATCTGTGTTATTGCAGATGATGAGGAAAAGACTGCTCAGGTAATCGTTCCTGATTATCAGTTATCCCTTGCTATCGGTAAGGAAGGACAGAATGCAAGATTAGCGGCAAGACTTACAGGCTTTAAGATTGATATCAAGAGCGAGAGTCAGGCAGCAGAGTCAGGTCTTCTTGAGGAAATCGGTTATTACGGTGAAGACGGTGAGTATGATGATTACGAACTGTATGGCGATGAAGAAGAATATGACGAAGAATATGATGAAGAATATGATGAAGAAGAGTACGACGAAGAATATGACGAGGAGTACGATGAGGAATCAGATTCTGATGAGGAATATACTGAATAGGATGGAGTGTGATTTGCATGGCTGTTAAGAAAAAGATTCCACAGAGAATGTGCATTGGCTGTGGAGAGATGAAGGATAAACGTGACATGCTCAGAGTTATAAAAACATCCGAAGATGAGATTATGATAGATGCCACAGGTAAGAAGAATGGCAGAGGTGCCTATGTGTGCTTTAGCCAGGAATGTCTTGATAAGGCTGTTAAGAATAAGGGACTTGAGCGTTCTTTGAAGAAATCAATTCCGGCAGATGTTTATGACAGCTTGAGAAAGGAGCTGGAGGCGATTGAAGAAGAATAGGATTTTGTCGATGATAGGTCTTGCCGTTAGAGCCGGCAAGGTTGTGAGCGGAGAGTTTATGACGGAAAAGGCAGTTAAGTCTATGATGGCTTCGCTTGTAGTTGTGGCAGACGACGCTTCTGATAATACAAAAAAACAATTCAGTAATATGTGTGAGTTTTACGAGGTACCGTTGTATTTTTATAGCAACCGATTTGATATAGGTGAAGCTATAGGAAAAGAACACAGGGTTTCACTGGCAATTACTGATGAGGGCTTTAGTAATGCAATAATAAAATTATTCGAAACAGAACAGGGCATTATGACGGAGGAATAGAATATATGGCAAAATTGAGAATTCATGAATTGGCAAAGCAGATAAACAAAACGAACAAGGAGATATTAGACGCACTGGTGAAGAATAACCTTGAGGCTAATGCGAATGTTCTTTTGGATGACGAGCAGATTGCCATTATAAAGAAGGAACTTGGCGTATCAGACCAGCCGGCTCCTGCTAAGAAAAGAATTACTGCAGTTTTCAGACCGCAGAATAGTGGTCAGGGAAGCGGAGGCAGAGGAACAAAGACCGGAACTCAGACCGGAACTAAGAGAACTGCAAAGCCTGCAGATCCTGCAAAGGCGGCAGACCCATCTAAGCCGGCACCGGTAAGACGCAAGAAAGCAGAAACTACAGGTGATGAAACTGAGACTAAGACTGTAAAGACAAGATCAACAGGAACTGCTAAAAAGACTGTTAAAGCTGAAGAAGTAAAGCCGGCAGAACCGGTTGTTGAGGAAAAGACAGTGGCAGAGGAGGTTAATTCTGTAGCAGAAGAAACTGCAGCTGCACCTGAGGTTAAGAAAAAGACCAGAAAAACTTCAACTAAAAAGACTGAAACAGCTAAAGAAGAAGTAAAAACTGAAGAGGTAAAGCAGGAAGAAGTAAAAACTGAAGAAGTAATGCAGGAAGAAGTAAAACCGGAGGAAGTAAAATCTGAAGAAATAAAAACAGAGGATACAGCTACTCAGGTTGAAGAAGAGAAGCCGGTTAAGAGTGCCGCTGATAAGCTTAAAGAAACTATGGCTAGAGTTGAGGAAGCCAGAAAGGCTGAAGAAGCAAAGAAAGCAGAAGCTGCAAAGAAAGCAGAGGTTGTAAAAAAGGCGGAAACTGCAAAGAAGATTGAGACTGCAAAAAATGCAGGTGATAATAAAAAACAGGAAAGATCTGCTAAGCGTGACGGAGATAAGCCTGCAAGAGGAGATAAGCAGTTTAACAGGGATGGACAGCAGCGTGGAGAACGCCGTCAGTCGGACAGACCATTTAATAAAGATGGACAGCAGCGTGGAGACCGTCAGAACTCAGACAGACCATACAACAAGGATGGTCAGAAGAGAACCGGTGACGGATATCAGGATAGAAGACGTGATAACAGAGCTGATTTTAATAAGGATAAGGACAGCGATTACGAGAAGAAGCCGGGCGAGCGTTCACAGAGCAGGAATAAGGACAAAAACAAGTCAATGTCAATTCCTTCTGTTGAGATTACACAGAAGCCTAGCAGCAAGCAGAAGTCAAAGATTAACGCTGCAAAGCAGAATAAGTTTGATAAGAATGATACCGAGGACGGATTTGGAAAGAAGTCAGGCTCAAAGCAGGTTAAGATGAAGAACCCTGTGAAGCAGCCTGTAAAGCCACAGCCGGAAGAAGAGAAAGTAAAGGTAATTGTTATTCCTGAAACTCTTACAGTTAAGGAACTTGCTGATGCCATGAAGATTCAGCCATCAGTAATTGTTAAGAAGCTTTTCCTTGCCGGTAAGGTAGTTACAATCAATCAGGAGATTGATTACGAGACAGCAGAAGAAATCGCTATGGAATTTGAAGTTCTTTGCGAGAAGGAAGTTAAGGTTGATGTAATTGAGGAGCTTCTTAAAGATATTGAAGACAAAGAAGAAGACATGGTTACAAGACCTCCGGTTGTCTGCGTAATGGGTCACGTTGACCACGGTAAGACATCTCTTCTTGATGCTATAAGATCAACAAATGTTATTGCCAGAGAAGCAGGTGGTATTACCCAGCATATCGGTGCTTACATGGTAGAGACCAATGGCCAGCCGATTACATTCCTTGATACTCCTGGTCATGAGGCATTTACTGCTATGCGTATGAGAGGAGCTATGTCTACAGATATCGCTATCCTCGTAGTTGCAGCAGATGATGGTGTCATGCCACAGACTGTAGAGGCTATCAACCATGCAAAGGCTGCAGGTGTTGAAATTATTGTAGCAATTAATAAGATAGATAAGCCAAGTGCTAATGTTGAAAGAGTAAAGCAGGAGCTTTCAGAATATGAACTTATTCCGGAAGACTGGGGCGGAAGTACAATATTTGTTCCGGTTTCTGCACATACTAGAGAGGGTATCAGTGATCTTCTTGAGATGATTATTCTTGCTTCAGAGGTTCTTGAACTTAAGGCTAACCCTAACAGAAAGGCAAGAGGTCTTGTAATTGAGGCTAAGCTTGATAAGGGCAAGGGTCCTGTTGCAACAGTACTTGTACAAAAGGGTGTGCTTCACGTTGGTGATACAATTGCTGCAGGAGCATCTTTCGGTAAGGTAAGAGCTATGATGGATGATAAGGGTAATAAGGTAAAGGAAGCCGGTCCTTCAACTCCTGTAGAAATCCTTGGTCTTTCAGATGTTCCGAATGCCGGTGAGGTATTTGTTTCTACAAACAGCGAGAAGGAAGCAAGAAGCTTTGCTGAGACATTTATCAATGAAGGCAAGGCTAAGCTTATTGAAGATACAAAGTCAAAGATGTCACTGGATGACTTGTTCAGCCAGATTCAGGCAGGTAACCTTAAGGAACTTAATATCATTGTTAAAGCCGATGTACAGGGTTCAGTTGAGGCGGTTAAGCAGAGTCTCTTAAAGCTTTCAAATGAAGAGGTTGTTGTTAAGATTATTCATGCCGGCGTTGGTGCTATTAATGAATCAGACGTTATTTTAGCGTCAGCTTCAAATGCTATTATTATCGGCTTCAACGTTCGTCCTGATGCAACTGCTAAGTCAGTAGCTGAGACTGAGAAGGTTGATGTAAGACTTTACAAGGTTATTTACCAGGCAATTGAAGATGTAGAGGCTGCCATGAAGGGTATGCTTGACCCTGTATACGAAGAGAAGGTAATTGGTCATGCACTTGTTCGTCAGACATTCAAGGCTTCAGGCGTTGGTACAATCGCAGGTTCTTATGTAACAGATGGTAAGTTCCAGAGAGATTGTGGTATACGTATCACAAGAGAGAACGAACAGATTTATGAAGGTAAGCTTGCATCATTGAAGAGATTTAAGGATGATGTAAAGGAAGTTGCCAAGGGATACGAGTGTGGTCTTGTATTTGAGGACTTCAACGACCTTAAGGAAGACGATTATGTAGAGGCATTTATTATGGTAGAGGTGCCTAGATAAGTTTTATAAGTTACAGAATAATTAGTTCCGGCAGCCTTTGGCTGCCGGGATAAAATCTTTAGAAGGTTTTTTGATTTATAGAAAGGCGATAAGCATGCGTAAAAACAGTATAAAGAATGTAAGGATAAACGGAGAGGTTCAGAAGGAATTAAGTAATATAATCCGAAATGAAATAAAAGACCCTCGTATACACCCAATGACAAGTGTAGTTGCTGTAGAGGTTGCTCCGGACTTAAAGAGCTGTAAAGCATATATAAGTGTTTACGGAAGCGAAGAAGCAGCAAAGGCAACTATCACAGGACTTAAGAGTGCAGAAGGTTATATCAGAAGAAAGCTTGCTTCTTCTGTTAATCTTAGAAATACTCCTGAGATTAGATTTATCCTTGACCAGTCAATTGAGTATGGAGTTCATATGACTAGATTAATTGATGAAGTTAATTCTTCAATAAAGGATGAAGATATCGACGATGAAGATTTTGTTGATGAGTCAGATTATGAAGACGGAGATGAATAGAAGTATGAATATAGAAGCACTTATTGGTGATGCAAAAAAAATCGCAATACTTGGTCATGTAAGGCCTGATGGTGACTGTATAGGCTCATGCCTTGGTCTTGCAAATTATATATGGGATAACTATCCGGAATTACAGGTTGATATTTTTACTGAGCAATTTTCGGAAGAATTCATGATGCTTAATGGTGCTGACAGGATAAGACATGACTATGAGAATGCAGAAGTATATGAGCTTTGTATTGCAGTTGATGTTAGTGAAAAAAGCAGACTTGGTGAGGGTGAGAAATGTTTTGACAAAGCTGTGAGAACACTTTGCATTGATCATCACTACACTAATAATGGCTTTGCTGATGAAAATGTGATTGAAAGTACTGCCAGTGCTGCCAGTGAGCTTATGGTTACTCTTTTAGATATGAATAAGATTAGCTTAAATGCAGCAGAATGTCTGTACCTTGGAATTGTGCATGATACAGGGGTATTTAAGCACAGCAATACTACAGAGAAGACTATGACATTAGCCGGTAAGATGGTTTCTAAAGGTGTTAATACTTCAAGGATTATCGACAATACCTTTTATAAAAAGACTTTCTTACAGAACCGTCTGTTAGGGGAAGTGCTTATTGCAAGCAGGCTTTATCTTGACGGAAAGTGTATTATTGGTGCTGTAAGTAACGATAAGTTAAAGGAAATGGGGGCAGTGCCTAACGATACTAATGGTATCGTAGATCAGTTAAGAGTTACTGATGGGGTGAAGTGCACAGTTTTCTTATATGGTCTTGATGACGGAGGATTCAAGGCGAGCCTTCGTTCCGACGAAGATATAGATGTGAGTGTGATTGCCGGAGCATTTGGCGGCGGCGGTCATGTGAGAGCTTCAGGCTGTAATGTAAACGGTACGTTAGAAGAGGCTGTTGACAGTTTATTGGCGGAGATAAGTAAGCAAATCTGAGGATTATAATGAATGGAATTATAAATATATATAAAGAAAAGGGATTTACTTCCCATGATGTGGTCGCAAAGCTTCGTGGCATCTTAAAGCAGAGGAAGATTGGACATACAGGCACCCTTGATCCGGATGCGGAAGGTGTGCTTCCGGTGTGCTTAGGAAAGGCTACAAAGCTTTGCGATTTTTTAACCGATAAAGAAAAAGAATATCAGGCAGTGCTTTTGTTAGGAATTGAAACTGATACCCAGGATATTTCGGGCGAAGTGCTGGAAGAGAAAAGCGTAGATGTAAGCGAAGAAGAAGTCAGACAGGCAGTAATGAGTTTTGTTGGTGAGTACAGCCAGATACCGCCTATGTATTCCGCACTTAAGGTGAATGGTAAGAAGTTATATGAGCTGGCAAGAGAGGGCAAGACTGTTGAAAGAGCGGCAAGAGAGGTTATCATACATAATATTATTATCGAAGATATGAGCCTTCCGCGAATTACTATAAGAGTAAAGTGTTCAAAGGGCACATATATCAGAACTTTGTGTCATGATATCGGAAAGAAGCTTGGATGTAACGGTTGCATGGAAAGTTTGCTGCGTACCCAGTCAGGTGTATTTAAGCTGGAAGGAAGCCTTAGACTGGATGAAGTTGAAAGCTTACGAGATGAGGGTACTCTGGAGAAGTATATTTTTCCTATAGATGGAGTGTTTAGTGAATATCCTAAGGTTCAGGTGAAGAAAGATGCTGAGAAGATGCTTTACAACGGCAATGCCATGTATGAAAACCAGCTTATATATAACTGTGAACAAAGCGTTTTAAGGGCAAATGATGTTTGTATATATGACAGTGAAGATAACTTTATTGGTGTGTACAGATATAGTGAGAAGGACAGGCAGTACAAGCCGGTCAAGGTGTTTCTTGGAGGAGATAAATGATAGTTTATTCTGGTAAGGAAAAACTAAATATTACTGATAATACCGTTGTTACTATAGGTAAGTTTGATGGTATGCATAGGGGACATCAGAAGCTTATTAACAGTCTTAAAAAAGTATCATTTGAAGAAGATTTAAAAACTGTATTATTCACCTTTGATATTTCGCCGGCGGCATATCTTAATAAGTCTGACAGAAGGTTTATTACGACTGACAGCGAAAGAATTAAGTTTACCGAAAATGCCGGATTGGATTATTTCGTGTCATACCCTTTTACTGAAACTGTGAGGTGTATGTCAGGGGAAGAATTTATCAGTAAGGTTCTTGTGGACGAGCTTCATGCAAAATGTATAGTGGTAGGTACTGATTTTAAGTTTGGCTATAATAGAAGTGGTGATGTTGAATTATTAAAGGCACTTTCCGAAAAATTTGGATATCGGCTTATAGTAGAAGATAAACTTAAAGACAGTAAGAGTAATGAAATAAGCAGTACTTTTATACGTTCATTAGTGAATGAAGGCGATATGGAAAGCGTATATGAGTGCCTTGGAAGATATTACAGCATTAGCGGTGAGGTTATTCACGGTAATCATATGGGCACGTCTTTTGGTATACCTACTATTAATCAAAGACCTGAAGAGACGAAACTTCTGCCGCCAAAGGGAGTGTATGTTTCGCAAGTGAATGTTAATGGCAGGCTTTACGGAGGTGTAACAAACCTGGGCTGCAAACCTACAGTCGGAAAAAATGATATAGGTATTGAAACTTTTATATTTGATTTTCATGAAGATATTTACGGAGTCTGTGTGGAGACAAAACTTCTCAAATTTGTTCGCGGAGAAAGAAAATTTTCTTCCATAGATGAATTGACTATGCAAATTAATAAAGACATTGATGTAGGCAGACAATACCTGCTAACTTTGTAATAATATTTATAGATTTAAATGGTTGACAACTCTGCCATGCAAAGTTATAATTTATTTAACAAATGTAACATTTATGTAACAATTTTAGAGAGGTATTCTGGAGATGAATAAGCAGTATATTGCTAAAGTGGGCATTTCAGTTGTGGCTGCTACAATGTTAATAGGTTTGTTATTTACGATGGGGACAGACGGAAAGTCTGATGATGTTTTATCAAAGGACGTTGATTACAAGGCCTATGCAAATGTAGAAGATAGTATGGCTGGTGAGACTGTTGAGAATGATGCAGCGATAGACTTGTCTGACATTGAAAAGGTCGGAGCTGTTGCAGGTATGGCACTTAACATAACAGATTATTATGAAGCAGTTTATAGTGGTGATGTTTCGGATTCTTTAGTATTAGAACTGGATGCATATACTTCCGAAGAGACAGCCAAGAAGCTTGAAGCTTTTGAAGAATATGAGAATTTAGGAATTACAACTGTTGATACATATCTTAATGTACGAAAGAAACCTAGCAAAAATGGTGATATCATTGGTAAGATGGTTGGTAATAGTGCATGTGAGATATTAGAATATGAGGATGGATGGTATTATATCCAGTCAGGTCCTGTTAAGGGATATGTAAGTGCAGATTACATAGTTACCGGTGATGAAGCTAAGAGAATTGCGATAGAAGAGGCAACACTTAGAGCTGTAGTAAGCACATCAGTACTTAATGTTCGTAAGGAGCCAAGCACAGACAGTAAGGTTGTTGAGAAGGTTGGTAATAAAGAGCGTTACAGTGTATTAGAAGTTCTTGATGGTTGGATTAAGATTTCCATAGATGGTGAAGAAGGTTATGTTTCTGACGAATTTGTTGAAGTAAAGTATGCGTTGTTAGAGGCTATAGAGTTTACTCCTGTGGATCCTAAATCAGCATTCCGTTCAAGCATTGTTGATTATGCATTACAGTTTTTAGGTAACCCTTATGTATGGGGTGGAACCAGTCTCACACGAGGCGCAGACTGTTCAGGCTTTACGTTATCAGTATATAAGCATTTTGGTATTACACTTTCGCATTCTTCAAGAGCACAGGCGAATGAAGGACGCGCAATCAGTGGTTCTGAATTAAGACCAGGCGATTTGGTTTTCTATGGCGGAGGAAGAATTAATCACGTTGCTATTTACATTGGTAATGGTAAGATTGTTCATGCTTCTGATGAAAACACAGGTATTATAATTTCAAGATACAACAACAGAACACCGGTTAAGTATGTGAATGTAATTGGTGATTAATTGATGTTTTCAGGGTTGTGTACTGATTGTATGCAACCCTTATTTTTTCGCTATTTTTAGTAGTAGATATTAAAAAATACCTGTTTACATTTATATTTTTATATGATATATTATCTAGGTGTGTAAATGCCGATGCTCAGTGTTTGGACACTCCGACCAAATGCTTAGTATACGGTGAGATTATATTAATTAGGAGGAAAAAGACATGATTACTAAGGAAGCTAAGGCAGCTATCATTGCAGAGTATGGCAGAACACCTGAGGACACAGGTTCACCAGAGGTTCAGATCGCTATTCTTACAGCAAGAATCAATGAGTTAACAGAGCATTTAAAGGAAAACCCAAAGGATCACCACTCAAGACGTGGTCTTCTTAAGATGGTTGGTCAGAGAAGAGGTATGCTTGATTACCTTAAGAGCAAGGATATCGAAGGATACCGTACACTTATTGCTCGTCTTGGAATCAGAAAGTAGTAACTGTGAAGTTTACAGGGTGGATAGTATCCACCCTGTTCTTGTGCAGAAAGTTGTGTTTTAGCAGAAGAATTAGTCGGGACCACTGAAAAGCCAGTTTTTCTTTATAAAAAGGTTCGTAAAAGCTGGTTTTTCAGTAGTTTCGATATCTTCTGCATATTTTGAAAGGAGATTTCGTATGTATAAGAGTTTTTCAATGGAACTTGCAGGCAGAACGCTTACAGTTGATGTAGGCAGAGTTGCAGCTCAGGCTAACGGAGCAGCACTTATGCACTATGGCGATACAGTTGTGCTTTCCACAGCAACTGCATCAGACAAGCCAAGGGATGGAATTGATTTCTTCCCATTAAGCGTGGAATATGAAGAGAAGCTTTACGCAGTTGGTAAGATTCCTGGAGGTTTCAATAAGAGAGAGGGTAAGGCAAGTGAGAATGCAATCCTTACATCAAGAGTTATTGACCGCCCTATGAGACCTTTATTCCCAAAGGATTATAGAAATGATGTAACACTTAACAACCTTGTGTTATGTGTTGACCCTGACTGTAGTCCTGAGCTTACAGCTATGCTTGGTTCAGCTATTGCTACAGCTATTTCAGACATTCCATTTGATGGTCCTACAGCAGCTACACATGTAGGTATGATTAATGGAGAGTTTATTATCAATCCTACTTCAGAGCAGAAGCTTGTATCAGACCTTGCTCTTACAGTTGCTTCAACAAGAGAAAAGGTAATTATGATTGAGGCCGGAGCTAACGAAGTAGAAGAGTCTAAGATGATTGAGGCTATTTTTACTGCTCATGAGGTTAACCAGAAGATTATTGAGTTTATTGATACTATCGTTGCTGAGTGCGGTAAGGCAAAGCATGAATATGAGCACATCGATATTCCAGAGGATATGTGGGCTGACATGACTTCTTTCATTCCTTCAGAGGAGATGGAGGGTGCTGTATTTACAGATGTAAAGCAGGTAAGAGAAGAGAATATCAAGGTATTAAAGGAAAAGTTGGCTGAGCGTTATGAAGAGGCTAATCCTGACTGGGTTGCATGGATTGACGAGGCAGTTTATAAGTATCAGAAGAAGACAGTACGTAAGATGATTCTTAAGGATCACAAGCGTCCTGACGGAAGAGCTATTAACCAGATAAGACATCTTGCAGCAGAGGTTGACTTACTTCCTAGAACTCATGGTTCAGGTATGTTCACCCGTGGACAGACACAGATTATGAATATCTGTACCCTTGCTCCGCTTTCTGAGGCACAGAAGATTGATGGTATTGACGTATTCGAGACATCAAAGCGTTACATGCACCACTACAACTTCCCATCATACTCAGTAGGTGAGACAAAGCCTTCAAGAGGACCGGGACGTCGTGAGATTGGTCACGGAGCATTGGCAGAGAGAGCACTTGTACCGGTACTTCCGTCAGAGGAAGAGTTCCCATATGCAATCCGTACAGTATCTGAGACTATGGAGTCAAATGGTTCTACATCTCAGGCAAGTGTTTGTGCTTCATCACTTTCACTTATGGCTGCCGGTGTACCTATTAAGGCTGCTGTTGCAGGTATTTCATGTGGTCTTGTAACAGGCGATACAGATGATGATTATATTGTACTTACAGATATTCAGGGTCTTGAGGACTTCTTCGGAGATATGGACTTTAAGGTAGCCGGAACTCACAAGGGTATCACTGCTATTCAGATGGATATCAAGATTCACGGACTTACAAGACCGATTATCGAAGAAGCCATTGCAAGAACCAAGGAAGCAAGAACTTATATTCTTGACGAAGTTATGGCTCCTGTTATCGCAGAGCCAAGAGCAAGCGTTGGTAAGTATGCACCGAAGATTTCACAGCTTACAATTGACCCACAGAAGATTGGCGATGTAGTTGGTAAGCAGGGTAAGGTAATCAACAAGATTATCGACGAGACAGGTGTTAAGATTGATATCAATGATGACGGTTTTGTATCAGTATGCGGTACAGACCAGGCTATGATTGACAAGGCTGTAGACATCATCAAGAGAATAGTAACAGATATTGAGGAAGGCATGATTCTTACCGGAACAGTAGTACGCATTATGCAGTTTGGTGCTTTCGTAGAGCTTGCACCTAACAAGGACGGTATGGTTCATATTTCAAAGCTTAGCAATAAGAGAGTTGCAAAGGTTGAGGATGTTGTAAATATCGGTGATGAAGTTACTGTTAAAGTAATCGAAATCGACAAGCAGGGACGTATTAACTTAAGTATTAAGGATGTTCCTACAGAAGAATAACAAATGATAAATGATTAAATATACCGCTTCAGATGTACTTGGATAGTGCGTTTGAAGCGGTTTTTGTGTATACTATAGTATGCAAAAAAGCTGCCTACCTAAAGGGTATACAGAGCAGGTGGCAGGTTTTTTAGGCTCTTTGTCAAGAGTGGGGGTAAAACCCG
>JAZULV010000098.1:0-29165 GCA_045603305.1 Lachnospiraceae bacterium
CCCAATTGATATAGTAAATCTGTTCCTTACTATCAGATTTATTCCAAAATGTAAGTACCAAATACTCCTCATTGCCGCGAAAAAACATACCTTGTTCTAATCTATTTTTATTATTGATTTTACGAGGTACAAAAAAGAAGTTATTATTCTTCGACTGATACTCCAACAGAAACTCTAAACATGATTTATGTATATCTATAATATCAAATTTCATAATCAACACCTCAATTCATTAACCTACATCTGGTGATGTAAATTTTATCATAACTAAACTATTAAATTACTATAACACTTGTAAAATCGACAAACGCCAATTACATCCACTACACAAGCAACAAAATCCCCATGTCCCATTTTATTGGAATACCCTATATACACACTATAAACTGTATTTTTTACACTATATCTTACCTGATTGTAAAACTCTTTGTTCACTAAATTGTATGAATATATTATCCTAAGCAGCGACTTCGAAGGCTTTAGCCTGAGGGAGCTGCGGGGATAATATATTCATACAATTTTTAATTAACAAAAATTCTTACAATCACATAATATATATCACACAAAATACCCTCCGCAGTACGGAGGGTATTCCCATAAAAATTAGTTATTCATTTTGATTTTCTTAAGCTCATCGAATATCACGTCATTAAGAACCTTAATATATGTTCCCTTCATACCTGAAGATCTGGACTCGATAACTCCGGCACTCTCAAACTTTCTGAGAGCATTTACAATTACTGACCTGGTAATACCCACCCTGTCTGCAATCTTACTTGCAACAAGTATGCCTTCGTTGCCCCCCAACTCTGCAAATATATGCTGAATAGCTTCGAGCTCTGAGAATGATAATGTACTGATTGCTGATTTCACTATGTGAACCTTTCTGCCCTCTTCTGCATTCTCTTCATTCACTGAGCGCATCATCTCTAAGCCTACTACAGTTGTACCGTACTCGCTTAAGATAATGTCATCAATGCCATACTGGTCATCACATCTGTATATGAATAATGTTCCTAATCTCTCTCCTGCAATGTCGATAGGGGAAATAATCGCCTGGTATCTTCTTATGTTAGCAGCCTCAAAGCCTAATGTCTCAAGATTGACATTCTCCTTGGTTGATAATACATTCAACAGTCTCTCATTTAACATCTCATCAACATAGCTGCCTACCTCATCGACGATAAGCTCCATAACCTCGTCTACCCCGGAACAAAGACCTACTCCAAGTACCTTGCCCTTTTTACTGATAACCAGGGTATTCGATTTCAAAATCTCGCTGAGGACTTCACAAATATCATTAAAGACTACTTTGTAAGAATTATTGTTGTGAAGAAGTTTATTAATTTTCCTTGTCTTGTCTAATAATTGTACACTCATTGCCAGCCTCCTCGCATACTATTATGCTAATTTAAGATGTTACAAGTTCATACTAGCACATTTACATCAAATTCACAAGAGTTTTCTAACAATTTAATAAAATAAGTGTTAATTTTAATAAAGTCTAAAATGTATCAATTATTCATTACAAAACCGCAGCCTTCAGCTGAGCAAATCAACTTGTTGCCCTTTGCCACCATAAAACTGCCACATTTCTCACACTTCTTGTCTGAAGGCTTCTGCCAGGAGATGAAATCACACTCCGGATTATTAATACATCCAAAGTATCTTCTGCCCTTCTTAGACAGTCTGATAACTATATCCTCACCACACTTCGGACAGGCAACTCCTGCCTTCTCAAAATAAGGCTTGGTAAATCTGCAATCCGGGAATCCCGGGCAGGCAAAAAACTTTCCATGCGGTCCGTATTTTATAACCATATTTCTGCCACATACGTCGCAGATTTCATCAGTTACCTCATCATGTATCTCTATGGCTTCTAATTCTTTATTGGCTGCCTCTACTGCCTCTGCCAAATCAGGATAGAAGTTTCTTACTACCATCTTCCACTTGATGCTTCCTTCTTCAACACCATCAAGAAGTGACTCCAGATTCGCAGTAAACTGGGTATCCACGATAGCAGGGAAAGCTTCTGTCATCATGCGGTCTACTGCTTCACCAAGTTCAGTAACATAAAGCTTCTTATTTTCCTTTGACACATATCGTCTTGCAAGTATTGTTGTGATTGTCGGTGCATAGGTACTTGGACGTCCTACACCAATTTCCTCTAATGCCTTAACCAGTGAAGCTTCAGTGTAATGAGCCGGTGGCTGGGTAAAATGCTGCTTTGCATCGTACTCTATAATATCAAGCTTTGTATTCTCGTCAAGATTTCTTCCGAAAATATTAGCAGCAGCATCCTTTTTAGTCTCATCATTATATACACTTAAGAAACCACTGAACTCTACCTTTGAGGAAGAAGCACTGAACTGATACTTTCCTGCAGAAATACTCACTGTCATAGTATCGTATCTTGCAGGAGCCATTCTGCATGCCACAAATCTATTCCAGATGAGCTGATACAATCTGAACTGGTCTCTGGAAACGGAATCCTTAAGCTTTGCAGGTGTAAGAGTAATGTCTGTAGGTCTTATTGCTTCATGGGCATCCTGAACCTTGTTCTTTGCCGTCTTAACAGCCTGACTCTCCGCCGCAAACTCCTCACCATAGGTCTTGCTGATATATTTCTTCGCTGCCTTCTCAGCCTCTTCTGATACTCTTGTAGAATCAGTACGAAGGTAGGTTATGATACCAATAGTACCTTTACCCTCTACATCAATACCTTCGTAAAGCTGCTGGGCTATTCTCATAGTCTTCTGGGTTGAAAAATTGAGCCTGTTGGCTGCCTCCTGCTGCAGAGTACTTGTGGTAAACGGAAGTGGTGGCTGCTTTGTTCTTGTGCTATGCTTAACATCAGTAACAACAAATTTCTCCTTCTTTAATTCATCAAGAACTCTGTCCATCTGCTCTTTGCCGGTTATACCAGTTTTCTCTCCGTCTTCACCAACATACTTAACCCTAAGTGGTTTCTTTTCATTCTCCACTTTAAGGTCAGCCTCTAAAGTCCAATATTCCTCAGGAATAAACGCATTTATCTCTTCTTCTCTCTTGCAAATCATATGAAGTGCAACAGACTGAACTCTACCGGCACTTAAGCCTCTTTTAACCTTTGCCCAGATTACCGGACTTATAAGATATCCAACAAATCTGTCAAGAATTCTTCTGGTCTGCTGGGCATCCACTAGATTCATATCAATATCTCTTGGATTCTTAAGCGATGCCTTCACCGCATTCTTAGTAATCTCATTAAAAGTTATTCTCTGAACCTTTTTATCTTCAAGCTTTAACGCATGATACAAATGCCATGATATAGCCTCACCCTCACGGTCAGGGTCGGTTGCGAGATATATCTTATCTGCTTTCTTAACTTTCTTTCTAAGGTTCGCCAGTATATCACCCTTACCCCTAATGGTGATATACTTAGGCTCAAAATCATCTTCAATATCAATCCCCATGGTACTCTTAGGCAAATCTCTTACATGACCATTGGAAGCTTCAATATCATAATTATCCCCTAAAAACTTCTTTATTGTTTTTACCTTCGCCGGTGATTCCACAATCACTAAATTCTCAGCCATAATTTCTCCCTTATCCAATACATACTGCATAATAATTCTTTGAAGTCTGCTTTATAATTCCGTCCATTTCTAATTCTACCAGTATCTCAAGAACTTCCCCATAGGATAGCCCCGCCTCGTCAATAATGGTTTCAATGTATTTTGGCTCTAAATGTAGACAACTATACACCTTTTCTTTCGTTTTATCAAGAGAATTTTGATTATAAATTACATTTTTGTTATTAATTCTGGTTTCGACTCCCATAATATCTAATATATCTTGTGGAGAAGTTACAAGGTAAGCACCGTTCTTAATAAGTGAATTTGTCCCCTCACTTAAGTTATCACTGTGTCTCCCGGGCACAGCAGCAACATCCTTTCCCTGCTCCAGCGCCAAATCCGCAGTAATAAGCGAGCCACTCTTTTTCCTTGCTTCAACCACTAATACACAGTCTGCCAATGCACTTATTATACGGTTCCTCTGAGGAAAATTATACGCCAGCGGTTTAGTATTGCAGGGATACTCGGAAATAATTCCTCCATTATTAATAATATCTTCATAAAGAATATTGTTTTCAGGAGGATAAACTACATCCACACCACAGCCAAGCACTCCAAAAGTTTTACCGCCTTGAACGATTGCTCCGCTTAAACCTTTTGAATCAATTCCTGATGCCACCCCGCTTATTATCTGCATACCGGCTTTGGCTAATTCACTGCCAAACCATTTAGCGGTTTCCGCACCATAGTGACTGCAGTCTCTCGCTCCCACAATCGCTACGGTTTTATGCTGCTCACAAGGCAGCTCACCCTTTACAAACAGACAAATAGGCGACTCATATATGTATTTTAGTTTTTCAGGATATTTGCTGTCTGTAATTGTGATAAAATCTATGCCTCTTTGTCCCAATTTATGATATTCTTTCTCTGCAATATCAATATATTTTTTCGCCTCTAAAATTTTAGGAGCATACTTCTGTGCCACATTGTCCTGACATAATTTATCTTCTCTGACACTAAAAACATTTTCAGGAGTGGCAAACTTGTTTAACAAATAATGTTTTGCTTTAAGCGAAATATTAACAAAGCAGGCATACCAGTACCAAAACACCTTTTCTTCCATATTATTATACCCTTTCCTAGTAATTTTCCTTGCCCCAGTATTTTTCCTCAAAGCCTCTGTAACATACCGCCTCGCTTAAATGTCTTATAGTAATTTTGTCTTCACCGGCTAAATCGGCAATAGTTCTCGCTACTCTAAGTATTCTGTGGTAAGCCCTCATACTAAGCTGCATGGTTTCAAAAGCTCTGTGTACAAATTCCTCTTCCTTGTTGCCAAGCTTGCAATACTTGTCCATATCCTTAGCTTTTATTTTTGAATTAAAATCATAATCTTCTGCCTTGTATCTTTCCTGCTGTATCAGTCTTGCCCTCTCAACACGTTTTCTTATATCTGCAGAGCTTTCTTCTACACAATTATTCTTCATATCCTTAAAGTTAAAGGCCTCCGCTTCAATGCAGATGTCAATACGGTCCAACAATGGTCTGCTGATATGACTTAAATACCTGCTGATTGCTTTATCCGAGCAGTGGCATTTTCTTCTGTCGGGGAAGTATCCGCAGGGACAGGCGTTCATCGCTGCAACAAGCATTGTATCCGCAGGAAATACATAGGCACCATGAAGCCTGGAAACCGTAACAAAACCATCTTCTAAAGGCTGTCTTAATACTTCAAGGGTTCTTCGGTCAAACTCAGTAAGCTCATCTAAAAATAACACCCCACCGGAAGCAATTGATATTTCTCCCGGTTTAGGAAACCGTCCGCCACCAATCAGCCCAGTTGCTGAAATGGTATGATGCGGGGCTCTGTAGGGTCTCCTTGTAACCAGTGGCTCGTTATCCTTTAAAAGGCCGCCAATACTGTGTATCTTCGTTATCTTTATACTTTCCTCTAAAGTAAGTCCCGGCAGTATTCCGGGCAGTCGTTTTGCCGCCATACTTTTGCCGGAACCGGGCGGTCCGATAAACATAATATTATGCATTCCCGCAGCCGCCACCTCGCAGGCTCTTTTCACCGCCTTCTGCCCTTGTATTTCACAAAAATCATAAGTAACTTCACTCTCTGCACCTGCCATAACTTGCTCTAAATCAAGCTTTACAGGAGCAGTTTTTTCAAGATTTGTAATCAGCTCAGTAATATCAGAAAGTTTTTTGATACCATACACATTTATTTCTTCAATGACTGAAGCTTCCTTTGCATTGTCCATCGGTACAATTATTCTTTTAAAACCATTTTCCTTTGCACAGGCGGCCAGCGACAGCACACCATTTACCGGGCGAACACTTCCGTCAAGTCCCAGTTCGCCTATAATTACGGTTTCCTTAACCAGCTCAGGCAGTATAAAACCATAACCAACAAGCACCGCACAGGCTATCGCTAAATCAAAGCCTGAACCACTTTTACGCAAATCTGCCGGCGAAAGATTAACTGTAATCTTTTTAGGCTGCATGAAAAAACCACTGTTTTTTAGTGCAGTCTTAACTCTCTCCTTAGCCTCCTTCACCTCAGCTGCAAGAGTTCCTACCATATCAAAGCATGGAAGTCCGTCGTTAATATCTGCCTCAACACTGACAATGTGACCGTCAATGCCCAGAATCGCAGCACTGTAAACCTTACTAAACAACAAATCACTCCTTTATGAAATTATAAACATAAGTAAAAGGGAAATTTCTAGCGAAACGCTACAGAATATCAGAGAACTCTGACATTATTAATATAACACATAAAAAAGCTAAGAGCAATGCTACAAATTTTTCGTAACATTGCTCTATAGTATATCTTTACTCTTCAATTACAACTATATTGTCACAATCTTCGTAACCGGCCTTCACGCACTCAGTTATAATTGTTGCCTCATCAAAGTGTGCAAATGTAACTGAGCTTATGTTGTCAAACTTAGTGCTGTCGCAGAGTACATAACTATTTTTACACTGCTCCATGGCGGTACGCTTCACCATCGCCTCACTGGTATCAGGTGTGGTGCAGCCATTCTTCCTCGTCACACCATTTGTTCCAAAGAAGCCCTTTGTAAAATTAAAATTCTTTAACATCTGCATAGCCTGACTTCCGACTACTGCCTCAGTGGAACTCTTAAGCTCGCCGCCTAACAGTATAACCTTAATACCTCGTGCCGCCAGGTACTGAGCATGAGACACCGCGTTGGTCACAAAAACTACGTTATCTTCCTGAATATAGTCTAACATGTATGCCGTGGTTGTACCTGCATCCAGATAAACAAAATCCTCCGGCTCTATAAGTGCAGCGGCATACTTTGCAATTCTATTCTTCTCGTCGCGGTTAAGCTCCACCTTCTGGGCAACGGTATACTCATGGGTGGTCACCTTCTGTTCTAATGCCACAGCACCACCAAAGACCTTCACAAGCTTTCCTTCTTTATCAAGGGCTGTAATGTCTCTACGGACTGTAGACTCAGAGGTATCCAAAATATCCTTAACCTCTGTTACCGTAATACTTCCACGTTCCTCAATAAGCTTTAAAATTAATTCCTGTCGCTGCTTTGTTAACATTTACTTACCTGCCTTATATTCCTTAACATTAGTTTCTAATACAATCTTTCGTAATGGTAAAATGCTTCCCGGTGATACTGAAAGCTCATCCACTCCCATAGCAAGAAACTCTTTGGTAAGAGACTGGTCCGCTCCAAGCTCACCACAGATGCCTGCCCAGATGCCTGCTTTATGTGCATTCTCCACTACCATGGCGATCATTCTCAATATAGCCGGATGGTGGGCATCATAAAATTCATCAAGCTTTGTATTCTGACGGTCAATAGCCAGTGTATACTGGGTCAAATCGTTAGTTCCGATACTGAAGAAATCTACTTCCTTTGCAAGCTCATCACTGATAATTGCTGCTGCCGGAGTCTCAATCATTATACCCTGCTCAGGTTCACCAAACTTAATTCCCTGCTCGGTAAGCTCTTTCTTTACAACCTCAACAATCTCTTTAATTCTCTTAACCTCGTTCACACTTGTAATCATCGGATACATAATCGCTATCTTGCCAAAAGCACTCGCTCTGAACAATGCGCGAAGCTGGGTCTTAAATACCTCAGGACGGGTCAGGCAGATACGAATTGCACGGTATCCTAAAGCAGGATTCTCCTCATGCTCCATATCAAAATAATCACACTGCTTGTCTGCACCTATATCTAATGTACGAATAATAACTCTCTTGCCACCCATGGTCTCCGCAACCTGCTTATATATCTGGAACTGCTCTTCTTCGGTTGGATACTGATCTCTCTCAAGATAAATAAACTCACTTCTGAAAAGCCCAATACCTCCGGCATCATTCTGAATTACTGTTGCAAGGTCTTTAATATTACCGATATTAGCATATAACATCACCTTCTGACCGTCAAGCGTTACATTCTCCTTGCCCTTTAAGGTTAAAAGAAGTTCCTTCTTATGCAGTTCCTCCTGTTGCTTTACCTTCATCTCTTCCAATGTCTTCTCATCAGGTTCTACATAAAACACACCATTAATACCGTCTACAATACCAAGCTTGCCGTCAACCTCATCTAATGGTAGTTCAGTTCCGATAAGCGCCGGAATCGCCATAGTTCTCGCCAGTATTGCAGTATGTGAATTCAAAGAACCGTGAACTGTAACAAAGGACAATACCATATCTTTATCAAGCTGTACGGTCTCTGATGGTGCCAAATCATCTGCTACAATAATTACAGGCTCACTTGTATCAACTGCCCTTCCATCACTTCCGCTTAATATAGTAAGAAGCCTCTCAGAAATATCCCTGACATCCGCAGCACGCTCTTTCATGTAATCATCATCCATAGACGCAAACATATCAGCAAAATTATCACCGGTTGTTGCAACCGCATATTCTGCATTTACCTCCTGACTGCGTACGATACACTCTACAGACTCATTGTAATCATCATCATCTAACATCATCTGATGCACTTCAAAAATTGCTGCATTGGCTTCTCCTACTTCTCTAAGTGCCTTATCATAAAGGTTCCGAAGCTGACAGATAGCCTCATTTTTTGCAGCTGCGTATCGTGCCATCTCGGCATCAGCATCGGTAATTCTTACTCGTGTTACCTGCTGTTCACCCTTTTTGTATACGCCAATTCTGCCAATGGCAATACCACCAAATACACTTTTACCCTTATATATCTTCATTTTACTCCTCCATGCTTTTATCACCCAAAATTGACAAAACGCGGTTACCCCTAAAAGTAGGAGCACCCGCATCTGTCTCTATTCATAACTTAAAGTTAACGCTTTATGTTACTAGTATTGTAACATCCTAGCCCTTTGTATATACACTTCATCTGCATATTAATTAGTACAGACTATAAATTCTCCTGCATAAACCTGCTGATTGCCTCACATGCAGCATCTTCATCTGCTCCATCAAATGTAAGTGTTACTTCATCGCCCTTCTTCACACCAAGGCCCATAACTCCGAAAATAGCCTTACAATTCATAGCCTTTTCACCCTTAGCAATCTTAATATCACAAGCAAATTCCTTCACTGCCTTAACAAGCAAACCTGCCGGACGTGCATGAATACCTTCAGGGTCTGTAATAATATACTTAAACTCTTTCATGTAGCTTACCTCCATAGATTTTATCTTCTATTTCTATTATACCACTTTTTTCTTAAATACTCCAAGTAATACTGCAGAAATAACTGTTCCGGCTACTAATGCTACAAGATACATAAGAGCATTACCCATTACAGGTACTACGAAGATACCACCGTGTGGTGCCATAAGTGTACATCCAAATATCATTGAAAGTGCACCTGCTGCTGCAGAACCAATAATACATGCCGGAAGAACACGAAGTGGGTCAGCAGCTGCATAAGGAATTGCACCTTCTGTAATAAATGCAAGACCCATAATGAAGTTAGTAGGACCTGACTCTCTTTCTTCCTTTGTAAACTTGTTCTTGAATAATAATGTTGCCAGAGCGATTGCACATGGAGGTGTCATACCACCAATCATAACTGCTGCCATGATGTCATAGTTACCTGAAGCAATTGCTGCTGTACCAAATACATAAGCTGCCTTGTTGAATGGACCACCCATATCGATTGCCATCATTCCACCGAGAATTAAACCAAGGATAACCTTGCTTGAGCTTCCCATACTTGTTAAACCATTGTTAAGTGCTGTATTAAGACCACCCATAACCGGTTCTACAACAAATACCATAAGTAAACCAATTGCCAAAATACCCAGTACCGGATAAATAAGCACAGGTGCAATCTTTTCAATTGCCTGTGGAAGCTTATCACAAAGCTTGCGGAGTAATACAATAATATAACCTGCTGCGAAACCTGCAACTAAAGCTCCAAGGAAACCTGAGCTTCCGTTTGCTGCCATCATACCGCCAACAAAACCAAGGGCAAGTGCCGGTCTGTCACCAATCGCCATAGCGATAAAACCTGCCAGTACAGGAAGCATGAAACCAAATGCTACACCACCAATGTTCTTAAACATAGCTGCAATCGGTGTAATTGTACCAAAGTTTGCTCTCTCAGCCTCAGTAAGAGCATTCATGTCTACTAAAAGACCATCAAGCAAGAAAGCGATTGCAATAAGGATACCGCCGCCAACTACGAGTGGAAGCATATGAGAAACACCATTCATAAGCTGGGTATAAATCTGATGTCCGATACTTCCGCTTGTCTTTGTGCTTGATGCAGACTTAGCATTTGCGTTTGCACTATGGTATACAGGAGCACTACCTGAAAGTGCTATCTCAACTAATTCATCAGCCTTATTGATACCGTCGGATACCTGACGCTCAATAACTCTCTTACCGTCAAAACGATCCATAGGGACCTGTGCATCTGCTGCAATAATAATGCAGTCAGCTTCAGCGATTTCCTTGTCAGTAAGCACGTTCTTAGCACCGCCTGAACCTCTTGTTTCAACCTTAACAAAGCATCCTCTTGCCTTTGCAGCCTTCTCAATTCCTTCAGCTGCCATATATGTATGGGCAATACCTGTAGGACATGATGTTACTGCAAGAATCTTTGCCTGTCCCTTCTTAGCCTCACCCATATCAGCCAGTCTCTCATCTACACTCTTCTTCTCTGCGTCAGCCTTATCAATGATTTCTAAGAATTCCTTTTCTGACTTAGCATTTCTTAAGCTTGTTGTAAACTCCTCGTCCATTAACATCATAGAAAGCTTGCTTAATACATCAAGGTGAATATTGTCCTCTGTATTAGGTGCAGCAATTAAGAACATAAGTGTTACAGGCTCTCCGTCTAAAGAATCAAAATCCACACCATTCTTAACAACCATTGCTGCAAGTCCCGGCTTATCAACTGCATCACACTTACCGTGTGGAATTGCAATTCCTTCACCAATACCTGTTGTACTCTCTTCCTCTCTTGCATATACCTGCTTACGATATGCTTCTACGTCATTAATCTTGCCGCTCTTTGCCATGAGCTCGATAATCTGATCAAGAGCTTCATTCTTGCTCTTAGCTGCCCCATTAAGGGCAATGCTTTTTACATCAAGTAAATCTGTAATTCTCATCTTTCTCCTCCTAAAATTTTAAAATTATAATTTATGCTGTGCTTTATACAGTCTCCGTCACCTGTCTGTACACAGCTTTAATTTCTTCTTTAGTTGCAAGATTCTCTGAAAATGCACTTGCACTTCCTGCGGAAATGCCCATATGGAAAGCATGCTTATAATTCTGCTTCTCCATCCAGCCTGCCATAAATCCGGCTACCATCGAGTCTCCTGCTCCTACACCGTTAACAAGTGTTCCCTTAGGTGCCGGTGCCTCAAACACCTGACCATCTGCTGCTATAAGGACTGCACCCTGTCCAGCCATGGAAATAAGAACATTCCTGGCACCCATCTCCTGTAATCTCTTGCCGTAAGGCACAACTTCTTCTCTGGTCTTAAGCTCTACTCCGAAAATCTCACCAAGCTCGTGATTATTTGGTTTGATTAAGAACGGGTGATACGGAAGTACATTCATAAGTAATGCCTGAGTTGCATCTACGCAAATCTGAACACCTCTGCCCTCTAACATCTCCATAATCTTTTGATATGTATCATTCGGCATAGATGTCGGAATACTTCCTGAAAGGAAAAGTACATCTCCTTCACCCAGTTCATTCAGCTTATCCATAAGTATCAAAACCTTCTCCTCGCTGATAACCGGTCCCTGACCATTAATCTCAGTTCCGTCAATGGATTTCAGCTTCAGATTAATTCTTGTAAAGCCTTCCTCAACCTGAATAAAACCACTCTTGACACCCATGTCCTCCAGACGTCTCTCTACTTCAGCTCCGGTAAAGCCTGCTAAAAAACCAAGTGCCGTACTCTCAATTCCTAAATTCATAAGAACTGTAGATACGTTAATCCCCTTGCCTCCCGGAAGCAAAAGCTCTGAGCTTGTACGGTTTGTAAGTCCAAGCTTAAAGTCATCTACATCTACAATGTAATCTAGTGAAGGGTTAAATGTTACTGTATATATCATCGCTACACCTCCTTCGAATTAATTCTCTCATTTATTATTGTAAATATAGTATATAATCAAATTCGTTCACAGTCAACCAAACCAAGTCACAAATTTCGATTGTGTTTATAGTTAAAACTGCACAAATTTGACCTAGTTTGACCGATTTTGTTTCTTTTTTTAACATAAAACGTTTCACGAAAATCACATAAAATATCGAGCCGGTATTAATTTAACAAAATCATTTCGGCTCGATAATATCAACACAAATTATTAACCTAGTACTCCTTCATCGCCTCTCTCATCTTCTCCAACGCACTCTTCTCGATGCGGCTTACATAAGATCTGCTTATCCCTAACATCTTGCCAATCTCCCTCTGGGTATACTCCTCGCCACCAAACAAACCATATCTCAATGCAATAATCTTCTTCTCCCGCTCATTTAGCACCTCGCCATAGACTGTATATATGCCCTGGATATCACTTTTCATTGAAATCTTATCAATTGCGTCTTCTTCATCACATTCCAGAACATCTACTAAAGTTATTACATTGCCCTCTTTGTCCGTTCCAATAGACTCAAACAGTGATACGTCCCTGCTTCTCTTTTTCTCCGCTCTTAAATACATTAGAATTTCATTTGCTATCCTATCCCCAATGCGTGATAGATATCATCGTTATTTACTCACCGCCAAGACTGAACCCATCCGTATAATCAATTTCATTATCACCGGCACCAAACAACACTATATGAGCATTGACACCGTCCCAGACTACTTTACGTACCACGCTACGAATTGTTACTCGCTTTTGTTCTATAGTCATTTCTTCAATACATTCTTTAAATTCAGCTAATAGTCTGCATATTGTCTCAAATTCAATATCCTTTAATTTACACTTAGAAGTTAAGGCTTCAAGTTCACAAATATGTAAGTCCATTTTCACGTGTTCTTTATTTAGCTGCTCGATACGCTTTGCTACATGAACTTTAGCCTCCCGCTCTCCTATATCCGCAAGGGAATCTACCAATCCCTCAATCTTCTTTTCAAGACCTGCTTTTTCCTGCCGCATTGACATAAGTTGTGCTTCATAATTATCTCTGTTTTCCGTGTAAAACTTACGATGACTTTCCAATTGCTTGATAAAGCTTTCCTTATCTTCATCCAACATCTTAATCTGCTCAATAACAGCCATATCCAAAGCATTACCATTGGCATTTCTTACGTTACAAATACCACACCGGCTTCGTTCTTTCATCTTACAGACATAGGTGTAACTACTCTTGCCATTTTCGCTTTTTTGCTTACTAAGCTTAGGATACATACGGCTGCCGCAGCTGCAATAAAGCAAGCCGGTAATCAAAGCTTCATTATGTCGCGGCTTATGATATGATTTAGATTTATTACGCTCTAGGGAGTTTTGAACAGCAACCCATACTTTACCGGGAATAATACCGGGATGCAGTCCTACTGTTACAATCCATTCGCTAGGTGGAAGGAACTCTGTAGTCTTACCTTTTTCCTGACTGGTACGGTTATATGCCATAATACCATGAACACCATCAAAATCATTTTTCTCAGAACACAACTCTGAATTAACCTTAACAAAATAATCGAATGCTTCTTCATCCGCAATCATATACACCGGGTTTTGTAAAATAGCTTTTATGGAAAACCGGGTAAAATATTTATCATTTTTGGTCTTAATCCCTCTCTTTATAAGTTCGGCCTCTGTAACAGTCTGTGAGTCAAATTCAAGATATAAATCAAAAATTAATTTAATGATTTCGGCCTCTTTTGGTATCAGCTTTAACTTATATACTTTTCGCAGCTTGCCATCTATTGTTATATTATTTACCGGTTCAGAAGTATATCCGGTCGGTGTTATCCCTCCCAGCCAGCGTCCCGTTTTGGCAAGCTCATGCATATTATCACGAATACGTTCTGCTATGGTTTCCCTCTCAAGCTGAGAAAAAACAGAGGCAATATACATCATTGCACGCCCCATGGGTGTTCCGGTATCAAACTGCTCTTTAATAGAGACAAATGCAATATCCAGCTTTGATAACTCCTCAATTAAGCCGGCAAAGTCACTGATATTTCGGCTGATACGGTCAAGACGATAAACTATAATAGTCTTAAATTTATGCTTCTTTGCTGCAGTCATCATTCTCTTAAACCCGGGACGATTAAGATTACCTCCGGAAAAACCTTCGTCCTCATAAACATCTATATTTTCAAGAGCAACCTCACCATAATGAGCATTAATATATTCTTTACAAAGCTCCACCTGATTACCAATACTTTCACCCTTTCCGGTAAATTTTGATTTACGGGTGTATATGGCGATACATTCATCATTCTTTTTCAAAGCTTATTCTCCTTACACCATTAATGGTGATATATATGTCATTACATTATAGAGTTAAGCTACAATAAACATGCCTGATTATGTAATTCTCATCTCTGACTCATATGGCATAAATGAGTATTAATTTATAGGCACCACGAATCAAATACCTTTTTAGCACTAACCGCATATCATTGTAATAGAGGACAACTTTTCTTTCATAGATTTAATTACCAAAGGAGGTGTATTAAGTGGCAAAAACAAGTGCTCCAATTAAGGTCATTACCCACTACCCGACAACTAAAGCAGGCAGTCTGGAACTGGCAGAAAGAGTTACCGGTGCACATGCAGATATGGTGAACCGGTATATTAGAAAATTAAATTGTCCTTCTAATCAAAAAGAACAAATGCTTGATGATATAATTAAGCTTATTTACGACAAAAACAGCTCCTGTAAAAACAGGAACTGTTTTGATTAACTTATATGTTATTCCATTGATTTAAACTTTTCGTATCTTGCGATAGCATCCTCTTTTGCTGTCTTAAATAATTCTTCTGCATATTCAGGGAATGTACGTTTTAAGGCAGCATATCGGTTTTCACCATCAAGGAATTCTTCGTAATCCACAGTAGGCTTTTTAGAGTCAACAGTCATTGGATCTTCTGAGTTCGGATTGTAACGATACAGTATCCAGTAACCTGCATCAACAGCACGCTTCATTTCAGACTGTACGTTGTTCATACCAACCTTAATGCCGTGTGACACACAAGGTGTATAAGCTACAATAATAGAAGGCCCCTTGTGCTGTTCTGCTTCATGAACAGCCTTTATTAACTGGTTAGGGTCTGCACCCATAGCAACCTGAGCCACATATACATTACCGTAGGTCTGGAAAATAGCACCCAGCTCTTTCTTGCGGCTTCTCTTTCCTGCTGAAGCAAACTGTGCCACAGCACCTAAAGGTGTTGCCTTTGAACTCTGTCCACCTGTATTTGAATATACTTCTGTATCGATAACGAACACATTTATATCTTCGCCACTGGCAATTACATGGTCAAGGCCACCAAATCCGATATCATATGCCCATCCATCTCCACCAAACATCCAGAAGCATTTTTTCGCCAGCTGGTCCTTACGTTCCAGTATCTTTGCAGCAATATCTGAAGAATTATTCTCAAGTTCTTCAATTAATGCATCTGTTGCCTGACGTGAAATGTCAAAATCGTCATAATTAGCCAGCCAGTTGTTTGCAGCTTCACTGTTTGTCTCCTTGGCATAAGCTTCAACTAATTCCTTCTGCTTTAATCTCTGCTGCTTTACAGATAAGAACATACCAAGGGCAAGCTCTGCATTATTTTCGAATAAACTGTTTGTCCATGCAGGACCAAATCCACGTTTATTTGTTGTGTATGGAATACCTGGCATTGGTGAGCCCCAGGCCTGTGAACATCCTGTTGCATTAGCCCAGTACACACGGTCACCGAAAAGCTGAGTTAAAAGCTTTGCATACGGAGTCTCACCACAGCCTGCACAGGCTGCTGAGAACTCGATAAGCGGCTGACGGAACTGGCTTCCCTTTATGCTGTATACAGGGAATATATCTCCCTTGTCTGATAATGAAAGACCATAATTCCACTGGTTTTTATTCTCTTCGCTTAATGTAGCAGGTTCCATGGAAAGAGCCTTTTCCTTTGCCGGACAGCAGCTTACGCAGCTTCCGCAACCGGTACAGTCAAATTCAGAAATCTGCATTGCAAAATGAAGCCCCTTTGCTGCACCATTTGCAGGAATTGTCTTGAAGCCTTCAGGAGCATTCGCTTTTTCCTCATCATTTAACAAATACGGACGAATAACTGCATGAGGACATACTAAAGCACAACGATTACACTGAATACATTTTTCAGCATCCCATACAGGAACTCTGAGGGCAATTCCACGTTTCTCGTATGCAGTAAGACCCATATCAATATGTCCGTCTTCGTAGTTTTTAAATGCACTTACCGGTAAATCATCACCCTTTTGCTTGTTGATTGGCTCAAGAAGATTCTTTACAACATCAGGAGTGCTTTCGTCGGAAACTACAGCCTCTGCTTCTGCCTCTGCCCATGAAGCAGGAATCTGAACCTTTACAAGCTCTGTTACACCGGCATCAATAGCAGCTATATTTCGTGCAATGACCTCATCGCCCTTTGTAAAGTATGTTTTTCTTGTGGCTTCCTTAATCATCTCTACAGCTTCCTCTGTAGGAATAACCTGCATTAATGCAAAGAAGGATGCCTGCAGTACAGTATTTGTATGATTTCCAAGGCCTAATTCTCTTGCAATTTTATTTGCATCAATCATATAGAACTGAATGTTTTTATTTGCAATCTGACGACGTACAGAAGCCGGAATGTGTTCTTCAAGTTCTTCTTCCTTCCAGCTGCAGTTAAGAAGGAATGTTCCGCCCTCATTAAGCTCATCAACAATATCATACTGGCTTATATAACTCTGGTTATGACATGCCACGAAATCAGCCTGCTTTACATAGTAAGAGCTTCTGATTGGTTTGTCACTGAAACGAAGATGTGACTTGGTAACACCAAAAGATTTCTTAGCATCATATTCAAAATATGCCTGAGCAAATTTATCAGTATTATCATTAATAATACGTACTGTATTATGGTTTGCTCCAACGGTTCCGTCTCCGCCAAGACCCCAGAATTTGCAGCGTACAACGCCACTATTATCATCAACATATGACTTTAATGGCAGAGAAAGATGAGTAACGTCATCATTAATACCTATTGTGAAACCACAAACAGGATTTGTTGAAGCAAGGTTTTCAAATACAGCCATAATCTGTGACGGGTCAGTATCCTTAGAGCTTAAACCATATCTTCCGCCAATTACTTTAACCTGACGGTTGTTGTTCATAAGCACACTGCACACATCTTCAAATAATGGTTCTCCGGCACTACCCATTGCCTTACATCTGTCAAGCACTGCAATACGCTCTACTGTTTCAGGAAGCGCCTTGAGGAAGTATTTTGCTGAGAAAGGACGATATAAATGTACCTGAAGGAAACCAACCTTCTCACCTTTTTTCACAAGCTTATCAACAACATCACAAATAGTACCGCTGGCAGAACCCATAGCAATCACAACATCAGTTGCATCAGGAGCACCATAATAATTAAATACATGATAATCACGGCCTGTGATTTTTGAAATCTCACCTAAATACTTTTCAACAATATCCGGAAGCTCATCATAGAATGTATTATTTGCTTCACGAACCTGGAAATAAACATCTCCGTTCTGAACCGTATTACGAAGTGTAGGATGTTCCGGATTAAGGGATGCATCACGGAAAGCCTTTAAAGCATCTTTATTAATTAAACTGCCAACTGCATCAAGGTCAGGTAATTCAATTTTATTAATTTCGTGTGATGTCCTGAAACCATCAAAGAAATGCATAAATGGTATGCGGCCTTCAATGGCACTTAAATGTGCTACAGACGCAAGATCTGCAACTTCCTGAACACTTCCTGAAGAAAGCATTGCAAAACCGGTCTGACGGCATGCCATGACATCACTGTGGTCACCGAAAATACTCATAGCGTGAGTTCCTACAGTACGTGATGCTACATGCAAAACTGCAGGAAGTCTTTCACCGGCGATACGGTAAAGCACCGGCACCATAAGCATAAGACCCTGGGAAGATGTATATGTAGTTGCAAGGGAACCTGTCTGAAGAGCACCGTGTACCGCTGTTATCGCACCGGCCTCAGACTGCATCTCTGTTAATGTTACTGTCTGTCCGAATACATTCTTTCTTCCTTTAGCAGACCATGCATCTGTAAGACCTGCCATAGGAGAAGATGGTGTAATAGGATATATTGCTGCTATCTCAGTAAAAGGATAGGCCATGTATGCAGCAGCTTCATTGCCATCCATTGTTACATAGTTTTTCTGCATATATTATTACCTCTTTTCGTTCTATACGTCTATTTTAATTCATACTCTTTGCGGTGTCTATACCTGCTGCTCCTAATAAGCCAAGACGTGTTGCTGCTTCTTCACGCATCTTATACTTCAAAACTTTGCCGGCAGCATTCATTGGGAATGAATCTACAAACTCTATGTATTTTGGTACCTTATGACGTGCCATGCTTGCAGCTATGAAATTATGCATCTCTTCTTCTGAAACACTGCATCCGTCTTTAAGTATAACGCAGGCCATGGCTTCTTCGCCATAACGCTTATCCGGAACACCTATTACCTGTACATCACGCACAGAAGGATGAGTATATATAAACTCTTCTATTTCTTTCGGGTAAATGTTTTCGCCACCACGAATAATCATATCCTTTAATCTTCCTGTTATGCGGTAAGTTCCATCAGGATTCTTGCATGCAAGGTCTCCTGAATGAAGCCAGCCTTCTGCATCTACAGTATCGCGGGTAGCTTCCGGCATCTTATAATATCCCTTCATTGTGTTGTAACCACGGGAACAGAATTCACCGTTTTCACCATCAGGTACAATCTCACCTGTATCCGGATCTATGATTTTACACTCAATATGAGGGAAATTATATCCAACAGTCTCACAACGCAAATCAAGTGAATCTTCCCATGCTGACATGGTGCTTCCCGGAGAAGACTCGGTCTGACCGTAAACGCTGACAATACCGGTCATATTCATTTCATTAGGGTCAGCCGCACGGCGCATAAGATCCGGTGGACATCCGGCTCCTGCCATAATACCGGTACGCATATATGAAAAGTTTGTCTTTCTGTAATCTTCATGATTAAACATGGCAATAAACATAGTCGGTACACCATTAAAACAGGTTATACGCTCCTGATTGATACATGCCAGTGAAGCTTTTGCTGAGAAATACGGCATCGGACACACTGTAGTTCCGTGTGTTAATGATGCGGTCATGGACAATACCATTCCAAAACAATGGAACATAGGTACCTGAATCATCATACGGTCAGCAGTTGAGAGTCCCATACGGTCACCGATACATTTACCATTATTAACTACATTGTAATGTGTAAGCATAACTCCCTTAGGGAAGCCTGTTGTTCCTGATGTGTACTGCATATTACAAACATCATCAGGTCTTACATGAGACGCCATACGGTACAATTCTTCCGGTGCAACCAGCTCTGCCCTATCCATTGCCTCTTCAAATGTAAGACAACCCGGCTGCTTAAAGCCTACTGTAATTACATTACGAAGGAACGGCAGACGCTTACAATGAAGTGGTTTTCCCGGTGTGCTTGTTGCTATTTCCGGACATAAATCATTGATTATCTGCTTGTAATTTGAATCAAGACAAGATTCAATCATAATAAGAGTATGTGTATCTGACTGGCGAAGCAGATAATCAGCTTCATGACTCTTGTAAGCAGTATTAACTGTAACTAATACAGCACCGATTTTTGTTGTAGCCCAGAAAGCGATATACCATGCAGGAACATTTGTAGCCCATACAGATACCTTATTTCCCGCTCTGACACCAAGAGAAATCAGGGCACGGGCAAAATTGTCTACATCTTCACGGAATTCTTCGTAGGTACGTACATAATCCAGTGTTGTATACTTAAAAGCATACTGATCCGGAAATTCTTCAACCATTCTGTCAAGCACCTGAGAGAAAGTAAGATTTATCAGTTCATCCTTCTTCCACACATACTGACCTGTTCCGTCATGATTAGGATACAATGCCTTCTTTTTGCCGCGGGTCTTTTCAAAGCGGCTCATATAATTCACAAAATGAGGGAAAATAATCTCGTAATCAGGAAGTTCTTCCATCCACTCTACTTTCCATTCCAAAGAAATAAATCCATCATAGTCAATTGATGAAAGGGCACGCATCATATCACCAACAGGCAAGGAGCCTTCACCAATTAAGTTATATGTATCTGAATCATCTGAATCTCTTAAATGTACATGCTTTACATAAGCACCAAGATTTTTAATTGTTGTATCTGCACTTTCATCAAAATCACGGTATGGATGATGAAAATCCCACAAAGCACCAAGCTGATCGCAGGCGAAATCATCCATCAAAGCACGAAGGCGGGCTGTATTTGCATAAATACCACTTGTTTTTATTAAAATAGTTACTCCGGCTTCTTCTGCATCGCTTAATAATTCTGTCAGACGTGCACGTACCAAATCCTCATTGTCATGTAATGCAACAATAGTTACATAAGGTACCTGCATCTGCTTTGCAATATGTATTAATTCCTTTATTGAAGGAACCGAGTTTTCCTCATTAGAAGATAAATCACAGGATGTATCAAAACAAGGAATAGTAAGCTTCTTCTCTCTAAGCTGACGTGCTGTTGATGCCATATTATATTTATGGAAAGGACCGCTGCGCTCTACTAACTCAGGGAATTTAGGTAAATTGTAAACTTCAATACCTTCAAAGTTCATACTCTCTCCGGCATCAAGATACTCTTCCCAGCTTAAATGCGCCCATCCTCTGGTAGAAAAAGAAAGTTTCATTAGTCTTCTACCTCCTCATAAGTGATTTTGTTAACTGCATTTATGTATGCCTGTATACTGGAACCAACAATGTCTGTTGATGTTCCGCGGCCTGAATATAATTTACCGTTGAAACGCAATTTTACAACAGTCTCACCAATAGCTTCACGACCTTCTGTTACAGAACGAATCTGGAAATCATCCAGTTCATAGTGAAAACCTAATATATTCTCTATTGCTAAAAATGCCGCAGCTACCGGACCCGCACCAAGTGCAACGCCCTCCAGACACTGTCCCTGTTTTTCTAACTGCATATGCGCCATAGAAGAAGATACATTGTTTGAAGTTATACTGTAATTACGAAGCACATATGTAGATGGCACCTGCATGGCAACTGATGCAATGATGGTATCCAGTTCTCTGGTAGTAATAATGTCTTTACGTGCAGCAATCTTCTGGAATGCCTCCCAGACATGAGCACCATCTTCTTCACTCAAATCATAACCTAATTTTTCAACTGCTTTTAATACGGTTGTAATGTTATCATTGCTTGTAAGCGCCATATCTTCGACAATTTCCTGAACTCCGTTATCAAAAGGAGAATTCTTGCTGCGGCTTGTTTCGCACATCCAAGAAATCTGCTTTATGATGCGGTTCATTTCTACTGTACGAACTGAACTGGTTACACCAAAGGAATCCCCCTTTGTTGCAAGCAGACGAGCTACATGTGGTAAGGAAATCTGGTTAATAGGATATGCTGCAGCCTTAATTTCACGTACTCCATGCTTGATGGAAGCAACCGCGCAGGCATCTGCCATAGCTAATTCATTGGAGCATGATAAGCCAAGTACAACATCCTTTAATTCTTCAACATTTTCATAAAGCGAATCTAAGAATGCACATAATTCATCAGGAAGAATAGCTCCTGTAGCATCGCACACGGTAATTGTTTTTGCTCCGGCATTAATAGCTGCCTTAATTGCTTTATATAAAAACGCTGTATCACTTCTGGTTGCATCTTCTGCAATAAATTCTACATCAGATGTTTTAACACAGCATGCTGTAACAGTCTCCTCAATTGCCGCAAGCATTGCAGCAGGCTTTTTATTAAAAAGGTATTCCATCTGTACAGAACTTGTTGATGCGTACACCTGTAAACGAGGATGTCTTGCTTCTTTTAATGCGTTCCATGTTAATTCAATACTTTCACTGGTCAATGCAACCGGCACTGCAACGATACTGTTTTTCACTGTCGATGCAACTGATTTTATACGAAGAGCATCAATCTTAGGATGCACGATTCCCTCCAGTTCAATGACTGAAACACCTAGTTTATCCAATAGCTTTGGAATTTCCAGCTTTTCTTTAAAGGACAGAGAAAAATCTTTCCCGGTCTGTTTCATGGTAATGTCACTGATTCTGATTTGTTCCATAATATTACACCTCTTCTTAAAACTAATTTATGTCTTGTTTACAAGACATATTGACCGCAATAAATATTTATTGCATAAAAAAATCCTTGAAGCATAAAACTTCAAGGACGAATATACATCCGCGGTACCACCTTGCTTATAGCTGCCTTACAGCACACTATCTCTCTCGGACTCATATAAAGCCCAAAGCCAATAACGGTGGCAACCGAACTCCACTACTCAAATATACATTCTTCGCAGAGTCAACTCTGGAGTGAGACTGTATTCCTTCTTCCGTACCGGTTCACACCAACCACCGGCTCTCTGAAACTTCCTAAAAGATACATAATTCCATCATAGTATTTAACTAATCAAATTTAAGATAGTATAGCATAGTAAAGGATGAAAGTCAAACAAAAATTTAAACATTAATCGTGGGAATTATAACAATTAATTATCATATTTATAACAATAATATAAAAATATAAAAACATATTGGCGTGAGGATAGCATTATCTATACACTTTGCAGCATAAGTGCCAATCCTGCTTGCCTTCTCTGAATTGAATGAATCAATGGCCTTAATCAGTCCTATGGTTCCTATGGAAATCAAATCCTCAGCATCTAGTTCCGGCTGGCTGTACTTTTTTACGATATGAGCCACCAGTCTCATATTTCTCTCTATAAGCACCTGTCTGGCGTAACTGCTTCCATTTCTAAGCTCTTCAAGATATGCTTTTTCTTCAGAAGCTTTTAACGGTTTTAAAAAGGTATTCACACATGCCACTCCGGATTTATTTATATTATCTTATGCCGAAGTAGTGCTTCAAGTGCTTTTACACTTTTTTATTACTTAAAAATTTTGTTCTTACTAAATCATTAATTTTACGTAACTTATCACTTGCTCAGTGTGCCACTGAATATACTGAAAGCTTCATTTGTCTTTTTATACTTTTATTGATTCTATTAAATATTGATGTAAGCATATATACAACAGATACCATCACAACCGGCCCCCAGAAAACTACCAGCAACAGAACAAAAGGATTCGCTGCTCCAATAAAAAAGCATATCGCCTTTATATAACCTATTCCACAAATCAAAATCGTAAGAGCAATAACGATGTACTGTAAATATAATAATCTCTTCATAACCAAAACCTCCTGTACTTAGATTCGTTATATCTTCTGTAACCTTATAACTGTATTATAAAGTTGCAGCGTACAATAAATCGTACAGGAGGAGTTCTGATTGCTCATATTAAATTGTAATCACACGTTATTCACTTCTGATTCGTCTTCACTTAAATCCTTACCACATCTTCCAAATAGCTCTGTCATAGCCCTAAGCTCTGCCGCCAGCTCATCAGTAAGACATTCTTCGCGGTATCTGAAGGTCCAGTTGCCTCCGGCCACTGAAGGAGTGTTCATTCTGCAGTCATTGCCAAAGCCAAGCAAGTCCTGAATAGGGAATACAGCGTATTTTGCAATACTTGCCATGGCAGTTCTGATAAAGTCCATATGAACCTGGCTGCCATCGGTGTTCATATATCTTCTTACCCTGTCTCTAAGCACATCATTTGCTTCTTCATAGTACCAGCCCACTGTTGTAGCATTGTCGTGGGTTCCTGTGTAACAGATGCAGTTCTTGGTAGTAAAATGATGAGGCATTAAATCGTTGTCCTTTTCATTTGAAAATGCAAACTGAAGTACCTTCATACCCGGAAGATTGTAGTCATCACGAAGCTTCTCTACCGGCGGAGTTATTATACCTAAATCCTCAGCCCACACAGGGAGTTCCTCTCCAAAGCTTGCTTTAAGAGCGTCAAATAAATCTGCACAAGGTCCCGGACACCACTTACCATTAATCGCAGTCTCTTCACCGTAAGGAATTGCATAATATGCCTCAAAGCCTCTGAAATGGTCAATTCTAATGAAGTCAAACCACTCAAGCTGCTTCTCGATTCTCTTAATCCACCAGTCAAACTTTCTCTTCTTGTGAACCTTCCAGTCATAGAGCGGATTGCCCCAGAGCTGGCCTGTGGCACTGAAATAATCCGGCGGCACTCCCGCAACTACTGTTGGGTAACCATCTGACTCTAAAAGGAATAACTTTCTGTCAGCCCATACATCGGTGCTGTCCATTGACACAAATATAGGCATATCACCAACAATCCTGATACCCTTTTCATTTGCATAAGCTCTAAGCTCCGACCACTGAACGTCAAATACATACTGAATGAATTTATAATAACCTACACTATCAGCAAGCTGACTGCTCCAGGACTTCTTTGCTTTCTTACTGCCCTCTCTTAAATCACTCTCCCACTCAAGCCAGCAACGGCCTTCATTATCGTCCTTGCCTGCCATAAACAAAGCATAATCATCAAGCCAGTAAGCTTCCTTCTTGCAAAACTCCTCAAAGCCTTCCTTGTTAAGGTTCCACAAATCATCAATGACAACCTCGATTTCGCTCTCGGTATCAATTTCTTCGCTTTTTAATTCTTCATCCTCTGATAAAACTTTCTCAAAAGCATCTTTAACATTATCAATATACAACTTTTCAAGTTCAGCCCTGCGTGCATCAGCAGCACCGCTCATAAAAGCCTCATATGCTTTCTTCAAAATCTTTGTCTTGGCATTAATTACTTCACCATACTCCACGCTGTATAAATTAATGTCCGGATACTCCTCTAAATCCTGCTCCTCTAAAAGTCCCTCTTCAAAAAGCTTCTCAGGGCTTATAAGCAGCGGCTGACCTGCAAAAGCTGAGAAAGCCTGATAAGGCGAATCACCAAAACCGGTATGACCAAACGGCAGCACCTGCCATATAGTCTGTCCGGACTTCTCAAGAAAGTCTACAAAATCATAAGCTTCCTTACCAAAATCACCGATACCGAACTTACCCGGAAGGGATGTCGGATGCATAAGTATACCTGAATATCTCTTAAAATCTCCTGCCATATATGTACTCCTTAAATCATTAATATATCTTTATATTAAGCTTAATACTAATTAAGCATCACAACTAAATCATATCATCAATTGATTACGTTCTCAATATTTTATTTTCAAAATAACTAAAATGAATCTTTATTACACATAATACTGATAGTTATAAAAAAGGTAAACTAACCTTAAGGACAGTTTTTAACTTTGTTTTTCGTAAATATATCAAATCATTATATGGAGGTACCATGGAATCCTATTGGCAAAAAACAACCACATTAACAGAGAATAACTCTTTCTTAGGAGAATCTGACTGCGATGTAGTAATTATCGGTGCCGGAATGGCAGGCATACTCACCGCTTACAAACTTAAAACCTTAGGTAAAAATGTTATTATTCTTGATGCCTCGCATACAGCAAGCGGACAAACCCGGAATACCACTGCCAAAATCACTTCCCAGCACGGACTTATTTACCACAAATTAATTGGTAATTTAGGAATCGAAAAGGCCCGTCAGTATGCTGTTGCAAACGAAAAGGCCATTACAGAATATGCCACGATTATTAAAGAACATACTATATCCTGTGATTTTAATTTTACTACTGCCGGCTTATATGCTTACGAAGATACCCAGTCTTTAGAATTAGAAAAAGCTGCGGCAGAGATGCTTGGCATCTCCTGTGAATATAGCAAGGATAATGAACTTCCATTCAAAACCTCCGGCACTCTAACCTTTGAAAATCAGGCAGAATTTCATCCTTTAAAATTTCTTGAAGGTATTTCAAAGGACTTAACAATCTACAACAATAGTAGAGTTACCAAAGTCGAAAATAATACTGTTTACACCGATAACGGTAAAATAAATGCCAAACATATTGTATTCACCTGCCACTATCCTTTTGTGAACTTTCCGGGCTTTTATTTCTTAAGAATGTATCAGGAGCGATCTTACGTTCTCGCGCTTGAAAATACCCAGAAAATGAATAGTATGTATATTGGTATTGACGGTGACAAGCTGTCCTTTAGAAAATATGGCGACCTCATGCTGTTAGGCGGCAGCGGTCACCATTCCGGATATAATAAAGAAGGCGGTCAATATGATTATTTATCAAAAACCGCTAAAGAGTTCTGGAAGGACTCTAAAGAAATTACCCACTGGTCGGCACAGGACTGTATGACCCTTGATAATATTCCTTACATCGGAAGATTTTCCCCGTCAAAACCAAACTGGTATGTGGCAACAGGCTTTAACAAGTGGGGCATGACCTCCTCAATGGTTTCTTCAATGATTATTTCAGACTTAATCTGCGGAAAAGAAAATGAATTTGCTGAGGTTTTTAACCCTCACCGGCTTAATCTTTCAATGTCTGTGGGCAACATCCTTAAAAATGTATATGTAAGTGCAGTAAACTTATCAAAGTCATTTTTAACTTACCCGTTAAAAAGCGAAAACGATGTCAGCGAAGGAAATGCCGACATCGTACACTATCATGGCAAAAAAACTGCCCTTTATAAAGAAAACAAAGATAACATCCACGCTGTCTCTCCAAGATGCTCTCATCTGGGATGTCAGCTGGTATGGAATCCTGAAGAAAAAACTTGGGACTGCCCATGTCATGGCTCCCGCTTTACCAAAGACGGCGAATGTATAAATGAGCCTGCACAGTCTGACCTGAAAAAACACTGCAACCATTCAGAATCCTAGATTATATCAATTAAATAAAACTACAATATCACCGTCGTGTATGGTTGTGTGACCTCTAGGTATTATATTTTCATCTCCACGCCTCACCATGGCAATTAAGACACTGTCAGGGAGGTTAAGCTCCTCAATACTTTTATCGCACCACTTATGATTTTTATCAATACTAACTTCCTCAAGGTTTGCATCTCCGGAATCCTTATACTCCGGCACACTTAATATCACGCTATCCTCTGCATGAATTACTGTATCTCCCCTTGGTATTATAGTCTCACCGTCACGCTTAATCATAATAGCCAGCGAGCCGGTAGGCATATTTACCTCGCCGATAGTCCTGTTCTGCCAGTTGTGCCCCTTAGGAATATACATTCTCATAAGAGTAATTGCCGACTCCTCCTGATAGTCGTTAAAGGTCTTTCTTATATCTTCATTGTTATCAACCATTTTAAGCTTTTCAGCTGCAAACGGAAGCAATGAACCCTGAATTGCTACGGAGAGCAATGACACCAAAAATACTATATGGAACAAATCACACTCTAAAGGTACGCCGCCGGCTATAACCATAATTGAAAATACAATTGAAGCTGCCCCTCTAAGTCCTGCCCAGGAAACCAACAGACACTGTCTGGTGCTTGACCTGAAAGGCTTAAGCAAAGCAAACACGGCTACCGGCCTTGCTATAAACAGCATAAATATGGCGATTGCCAGAGCAATCGGAAGCACTGATATAAGCTTATGCGGAAATGATAAAAGTCCCAACAGGAAGAAAAGAACTATCTGTGCAAGTCCGGTAATACCATCAAAAAAGTGTACCAAAATTGTCTTATTTCTAATTTTACTGTTACCAAGAATAATTCCGGTTATGTATACACTAAGAAATCCATTACCACCAATCATAACAGGAAGTGCATAGGATGTAAGTGCCAAAGCAATTACAAATATAGTATCAAGACCTTCGGTTACAATATTAAGCTTTCTTAGTATCCATATGCCTGCAAGCGCCACAAGCACACCTATTGTCACTCCATATACAAGCTGGGCAAATATCATGTAAGGAAGTGAACTGTTGCCTCCCTGTACCAGCTGGATACCTATTATCGTAAGCATATATGCCGCCGGGTCATTACTACCACTCTCAATCTCGAGCAATGATGCGGTACCATCACGCAGGTTCAGCTTCTTTGAACGAAGTATAGAGAAAACTGAGGCGGCATCAGTTGAACTTATTACTGCTCCGATAAGGAAACTTTCTGCAATACTTAATCCTAAAGCAAAATAGCAAAATACTGCCGTAAGAAGTGCTGTAAATACTACACCAAGGGTTGACAAAATAATAGATTTTGCCGCAACCGGCTTCGCAGTCTTCCACTTAACACAAAAACCACCATAGAACATAATAAAAATCAGACCTATAGTACATACATTTTCAGCAATATCAAAGCTTTCAAAATGTATCTTAAATAGACCATCGGAACCAAATATCATACCCAGTGCCATAAACAAAAGCAGTGCCGGCATACCGAACTTATATGAAAACTTATTTGCTATTATGCATAGTAGAATAATGGCTGCTGCCAGTAATAAAAACGATGTCAATCTTCCTCGCCTCTTTCTATAACACCTGTCAATCTATTCAAATTAATAAATTTAAATTTAAAATTCGAATTATCTTGTTATAACTCTACAATTTGCCTCCACAATAAGGACAGTATTTTTTCTCTTTGTCATCATCAGCCTTTTTATATCCTAACTGCTGCTCTTTAATTATATTAACCTGTTCAACAAATCCTGCTGACAAAATACCGGTAGGAATTGCTACCATACCTACGCCTAAGAAGGTAATAATTATTCCACATATCTTACCAATTATAGTTACCGGATATATATCTCCATAACCCACAGTTAACAAGGTTGAAGTAGCCCACCAGAAGCCGGAAAAGGCGTTTTTAAACACCTCCGGCTGCACTTCATGCTCCAAATTATACATTAATAAGGACGAAGAAAGCATCAACACCAAAACTATAAATACTGATGAAATCAACTGATTCTTTTTGAGTTTTAATACATCTGTAATAAGATTTATGGCATCATAATACCTGTTAATCCTAAAAAGCCTCAATATTCTGACAATCCTGAATATCCTGAATGCCACAATGCC
>JAZULV010000099.1:0-7148 GCA_045603305.1 Lachnospiraceae bacterium
AGGCTGATAACGACTATTCTTACTTTGTTTTTGCTTATGATGAGAGTAATAAGAGAGTTAGATATATTGTTTGTTATAGTCAGGAGAATGGCGTTAACCAACCATATTATCTTGAATTAGAGTGGTAAAAATTGCTCGTCAATACAAAGCAAAATCTATTTTCATTGACACCATACATACATTCCGATTAAAATATACTAAGAATCACTAATATATTAATGTGCTCTTATGAAAGGATATTAAGATGGAAGACAAGATTTCCTTAGCATTTACAGGTGACATCGGATTTGACCGTTATATGTCCGGGCAGTGGAACGACGAAGACCTTTTGTCCGAAGAGATTATTGATTTTTTAGGCAGTGCGGACCACGTAATTGCTAATGTGGAAGGGCCATTGGTTAAGCAACCTGAGAACACCACACTTACCGGTGTTCAGCAGCTTATGCATACTATGGACCCTGAGGCTATTAAAGTACTTAACAAAATGCACGCGGATATCTGGAATATAAACAACAATCATATCATGGATGCCGGTGAGATGGGCGTGGAGAGCACCCTTCTTGAAGCGAAGAAGCATGGTGTTATGACGGTTGGTGCCGGTATGAATATACAGGAAGCGAAGAAACCGATATTCTTCGATAAGGCCGGTGGTATAGGCATGTTTGCGGTTGGTTACAGACGAGGCTGTAAGCCTGCTTCTGATGATAAGGCAGGCTGCCTGCTCTGGAATGATATGGAGTCAATTCAGGAAATTATTGATGAGATTAAGAGCAAATGTCGCTGGTGCGTTATTATTTCTCATGGCGGTGAAGAATTTACCTCTCTGCCTTCGCCTTATACAAGGGACAGATATCATAAGTTTCTGGAAATGGGGGCGGATGTTATAGTCTGTCATCATCCTCATGTGCCAATGAATTATGAGATGGTCGGCAATAAAGCAATATTCTATTCTCTGGGTAACTTTATTTTTGATACGGATTATCAAAGAGCACAGTATAACACTGACATTGGTTTGCTTTTGAAGCTGGAATTTACCAAGAACAGTTTTTCTTTTGAGCCTTTTGGATTAAAGATACTTCGCGGTCCGGAGCATATTGTTAAGGGTGAGATACCTCGAATCTTTAGAGATGTACAGGAAGAGGAGTATAACCTATTGGCACCCCTTGCGGCGAAGATGTTTGTTGCAGCAACAAAGCGTCAGCAGATTTATCTTAAGCCCGATGAGTTTAAAGATGCTTCTGATGAAAAGTGGAGAGAGCATTTTGCTAACCCAATGAGAAGTGGGCGCGTTCCAGGTGAAGCTTTAGATTTTGCTATTATTTGTCCATTGGCAGAAAAAGAAGAGGAAAAGGCGTGGGAACGCAGTACATTAGAAGATGTGAAGGAATATATTCTGGAGCAAATGTAATAAGAGAAGAACAATTGTAATATTTATTATAGTTCATAGTGATTGAATCTAATGTCAGAGTGATATTGATATTCTGTATAGGTACAGTCACTATGACTATTTTATGCCCAAATATATACGAAATTGCGGGGATTTATTGCATAACTTAACAGCATATGCTATACTATATAAAATTATATACCCGTTGAAGCTTTTAGAAAATTTATGGTTTGACTGAAAGCGGAGGGGACTCTGGAGAATCTCTTGAATGAGTGCCGAAGGTGCAAGGCGTTGACACGCCGAATCTCTCAGGCAAAAGGACAGGGTAATGCGAAGATTATATTTCGCAGTTTTCAGGAGTTGCCACAAATGGGCAACTTTTTTTCTTTATGGAGGTAACATATGGATAAGTTTTTAGAACAAGTAGCTGATATAAACGGCGAAATTTACAGTTTTATCTGGGGTGTACCAGGCTTAGTTCTTCTTCTGGGTACCGGCATACTTATGACAGTATGCACTAAGGTATTTCAGGTAACTCATGTTGGGCACTGGTGGAAGGAGACTATCGGAAGCTTATTTAAGAAGAACAGTGGTTCTACAAAAAAGACTGATAAGAAGAGTATTTCACAGTTCCAGGCTTTGTGTACCGCTCTTGCGGCAACAATCGGTACCGGTAATATTGCCGGTGTTGCAACAGCTATCGTAACCGGTGGTCCGGGTGCAATTTTCTGGATGTGGGTTGCAGCATTTTTTGGTACGATGACAAATTTCTCTGAAAATGTTCTGGGTATTTTTTTCCGTCGTCGCAACAAGGATGGCGAGTGGTCCGGTGGTGCTATGTACTACCTTAAGGATGGTTTAGGTCGTAAGAAGGGATTTAAAGGCATTGCCTCTGTATTAGCAATTCTTTTTGCAATCTTTGCTATGCTTGCTTCATTTGGTATTGGTAATATGGGTCAGGTTAACAAGATAACACTTAATCTCCAGTCGGCTTTCTTTAAGAATGTTGATTTAGGTACTGTTGGAGGCATTTCTGTACTTGGACTTATTATCGGTGTTTTACTTATGATTCTTGGCGGCCTTATTATTATTGGCGGCTTACAGAGAATTGCTTCAGTTGCTGAGAGGGTTGTACCTTTTATGGCGATTGTATATATAATAGGTGCATTAGTTATTTTCTTTATTAATATTGAAAATGTTGGCAGTATGTTTGCTGCTATCTTTAAGTTTGCTTTCAATGAGCGTGCAGCATATGGTGGTGTAGTCGGTACTATTTTTCTTGCTATGACTCAGGGCTTTAAACGTGGTGTGTTCTCTAACGAGGCAGGTCTTGGTTCTTCTGTTATGGTTCATTCTTCATCTAACGTAAAAGAGCCTGTTCGCCAGGGTATGTGGGGTATCTTTGAAGTGTTCTTTGATACTATGATAGTTTGTACTATGACAGCAATTGTAGTTCTTTCATCAGGATTTATTGATCTTAATACAGGTAACCCAATAGTAGCAAATCTTGATGATTCAACACTTGTTTCACAGGTGTTCGGTAGTGTATTTGGTGCTGCCGGCGAGTGGTTTATTGCGATTGCGATGTTGCTATTTGCATTTACAACTGTTCTTGGTTGGTCACAGTACGGCTCTAAGGCTGTTGAGTATCTCTTTGGATATAAGGCTGTTAAGGTGTACAAGGTTATATTCGTTCTTATGATTGTTTCCGGTGCTATTATGACATCTTCACTTGCTTGGGATATTTCAGATACCTTCAACGGATTTATGATGGTTCCAAACCTTATCGGTGTTGTAGCCTTGTTCCCACTGGTTAGTAAGATAACCAAGAACTACATAGACAGAAAGATTAAAGGTAAAGATGTAGAGCCGATTCTTTCATATGATTCTAAGATTCAGTCTGAAATGGCTGCATCTTTAGACGAGGAATAATATTAATAATTTAATATAATTAATAGTGCTGCCTGGGTGTTCTGACGGATGCTCAGGCAGTTTTTATACGTAAATTATGAAAAGCTGATTGATAATAGGAAAGAGTTTATTTGTGGTTACAATAATAAGTAATAGTGTTTAGTTGAAAAACCGGTGTTGTTATAATATAATTCTTTTAGTAATATCAGAGTTTATGATAAGTCTATTTTAGTGAGAAAATAAAAGGATAACGATATGTCAGATTCAAGAACAAATAATTATGCCAAAAGGCTTTCACGTCTGATACAGGCAGAGACTATCTCTACATTTAATCAGAAGGATAAGACTAAGTTTTATAAGTTTCATGACCTTCTTCGAGTGACCTTCCCAAATGTTTTTATGATATGTTATTTTGAGTATTTTGATGGGAGCTTTATGTTACACTGGAAGGGTTCAGGTTCCAAGGAGCCGATACTACTGATGAATCATCATGATGTGGTTGAAGCTCCAGGAGAGTGGAAATATGCACCTTTCTCCGGCGAGATAGCTGAGGACAAGCTTTGGGGTCGTGGTACTCTTGATACTAAAGGCGGCCTCTGGGCTATGCTGCAGGCTGCTGATGAATTAATTGCTGAAGGATTTGTACCAAATCGTGATGTTTATTTTGTATCTACCTGCAATGAGGAGTGTGACAGCTTGGGAGCGGATAGTATTTCAAAGGCACTACACGACAGAGGTATTCATTTCTATATGGTTTTGGATGAAGGCGGCATGATTATCAATGAACCTATTGACGGAGCTAAGGGCAACTTTGCAATGGTCGGTGTGGGTGAAAAAGGATGTGCAGACCTGAAGTTTGTGGCAAGGTCTAGTGGCGGTCATGCATCTACTCCGGGAAAGAATACTCCGTTGGTACGTCTGGGCAAGTTTATGGCTGCTGCTGAGAAGGGCAAAGTGTTCAATGCGAAAATATCTCCTACAATTTGTGAGATGTTTTCTAAGGTTTCTTCTTCCATGAGTGGACCGTTGAAGATTATTTTAGGACATTCCCGATTGTTTAAGCCTTTACTTGTAAAGGTAATGCCTTCTGTATCCAATGCGGCAAATGCCATGTTGAAAACTACCATAGCATTTACAATGGCTTACGGTTCAGAAGGTACTAATGTGCTGCCTCAGGAGGCGTGGGTTATAGGAAATATGCGTTATTCTCATCATCAGGGTGGGAAAGGCAGTATCGAGGCAATAAGTGAACTGGCAAAGAAATATGATATCGAAACGGTTGTTATGGATCCAGGGGTTGATTCACCGCTTTCGGATTACAGAAGCGAGGCATTTTCTCTTATCGAAAACGCGGTAAATAACATTTTTGCAGGAGTAAAAACATCTCCTTATGTGATGACCGGAGCCAGCGATTGTCGTTATATGAGCCGGGTCAGCGAAAATTGTTTTAGGTTTACTCCATTTATCATTGATAATGAGCAGATGGACAGTATTCACGGCATCAATGAAAATGTTGATTTGTCCGCTCTTGCACCGGCAGTGGATTTTTACAAATATATTATTACGGAGGCGTAATATGGGTAAAACAGAAAGAAATGGACTTAATATCAGTGTTAAATCATTTATTACGGCCATTGTTGTTATTTTTGTTCTGATGGTAGCTACATATATACTGACGTTGGTGATTCCCGGAGGAGCTTATGCAAGGTTTACTGATGCAAATGGCAACGTTTTGATTGACATGGAAGGCGGTTTTTCTTATGTGGAAGGCGGGCTTCCTTTTTGGAAATGGCTGCTGTCACCGATTTTAGTGCTTGGAGCTAACGGCAGTGGAGCATTAATTGCTGTTATTGTTTTTCTGCTTGTAATTGGTGGAGTATTTAACAGTCTGGACAAGTGCGGGCTCATGAAGTATATGTTGGACAAGGTGGTTAATAAATTTGGTCATGTACGTTATCGATTGATGGCAGTGCTCACATTGCTTTTTATGGCCCTGGGTGCCATGATTGGCTCCTTTGAAGAGTGTGTACCACTGGTACCGATAGTAGTCGCTTTGGCTATTAATCTTGGCTGGGATGCATTAACCGGTCTTGGTATGAGCCTGCTTGCTGTAGGATGTGGATTTGCTTCAGGTATATTTAATCCTTTTACAGTTGGAGTGGCACAGCAGCTTGCCGGACTTCCTATGTTTTCAGGAGCATGGCTTAGAGGAGTAGCATTTGTCCTGATTTATGCGCTCCTTATGACTTTTCTTTATCTATATGCAAAGAGGGTAGAGAAGCCTATAGAGAGTATGCAGGGAACGGAGTGTTTTGTTCAGGACTCAAAGAAGGAGAGAGGATTGGTATGCTTTGGTACAATCTTGGGAACAGGCATTGTTGCGATTCTTTGCTCTACTTTCATAACTGTGCTGCAGGATTATACAATGATTATTGTAGCGGTGATGTTTCTTGCCGCCGGAATTATCTCTACTCTTGTTTCAGGAATGAGTGGAAGACTGCTTGCTAAGACATTTGTGGATGGTATTGTTAGTATCTTTCCGGCAGTGTTAATGATATTGATGGCATCTTCTATTAAATATACTCTTGAAGAGGCTAAAGTGCTGGATACAATTCTTCATAGTTCGGTAGGTCTTGCTGAAAGCATGCCTAACTGGGCAGTAATTTTATTCATTTACTTGATTGTACTGGTTATGAACTTCTTTATCCCATCCGGTTCGGCAAAGGCATTTATGCTGATTCCGCTGATAGTACCTATGGCTCAGATATTTGGTATATCCACGCAGCTTTGCATTGTGGCTTTTGCTTTTGGCGATGGCTTTTCAAATGTATTTTATCCTACCAATTCTGTGCTTCTTATTAGTCTTGGACTGGCTGACACCAGTTATAGTGACTGGGTAAAATGGAGCTGGAAGTTCCAAATTTTAAATCTTTTTCTTACGGCAATGATTCTATTGTTCGGTATTGTTGTCGGGTATTAATATGTATATTAAAAAATAATCTTGGTAATATTGTTCTAATTGTCTATTCGTGTCATGTTTTGCCAATATAGTAGACTTGCATTTCTTTTAATGATATAATTCAGTCACGGAAAAGGAGGTGGGATTATGACAGACAGTGAAAAGCTGGACCTGATATTCAAAGAAGTATTAGGGTTGAAGGACGAAGTGAAAGGTTTAAAGACTGAAGTACAGGAGATGAAGACTGAGATACAGCAGATAAAGGCTGATATACAGGAATTACGAGAAGAGATAAAAGATATCAGAGCTGAAATGCAGGTGATGAAGGCTGAAATAGAACACATGAAGACCGAGATACAGCAGATTAATGAACGTGTTGATGGTTTAGATGCTAAGATAAGCAGACTTCAGTTACATATTGAGAATGTTACAGATAAGAATATTTCATTATTAGCTGAGAATCATCTAACGCTAATTAATAAGCTTAATCAATCAATAAGAGTATCGGACAGAAATATTTATTATGAGATTAAAGTTAATTACCTTATTGAAAAGGTTGACAAAATTGAGAGTGAGTTAATAGACATTAAGAAAAAGATAGCTTGATTTCAATTAATTGCTTGTTGATATCGTGGACAAAAATTAGTTGTATTTGTAAATTTATATACAAAAGATGGAGAATTATTATTGATATAGATTCAATTTAATTAATATATTATTGACAGGGTGCGAAGATTTATGTTCTTGCACTCTGTTTTTGTATGCCCGCCATGGGCGGGCTCTTAAGGGTGAAAGTCCCTAATACGCCCAGATAACGGGAAGTATATAGCTGAACAGCAAGGGTGTTCATCGTGAGGTGGAATCTGAAAGAAGCTGTAGGCAAATCCTTGG
>JAZULV010000100.1:0-9148 GCA_045603305.1 Lachnospiraceae bacterium
AGTATGCTAGTCAAGATGTAGTATTAAAGATACATCTTTAAAAATTATATATATTTCTTTTTTCATTATTTACATACTGAATGAATATTTTTATCCTAAGCAAACGACTTTGATGATACAAAATATAATCAGTAATAAAAATGATAAACTAGCCAATCAAATTCCCCACAAGAACAACAGCAGGGAAGCCTGTTGTAGTGTGTAGAAGGAGTATGCTAGTCAAGATGTAGTATTAAAGATACATCTTTAAAAATTATATATATTTCTTTTTTCATTATTTACATACTGAATGAATATTTTTATCCTAAGCAGCGACTTACCAGAAAACTGTCACTGGCAGTTTGCTGGTATACTAAGGTATCGAGGGCTTGCCCGAGTGAGCCTGCGGGGATAAAAATATTCATTCAGTCATATAAAAAATCAAAAACAAAAAAATAACACATCATTTTGAAAGAGGTGAAGCTTAATGGTAGAACTTGACCAGTTCAAGTACACACTATCAACATTTGAAAAACCATTGGTGGAAGTGAGGGATTCACTTTGACTTAGATGGTAAGTCGAAGAGGGTTGATGAATTAGAAAGACATCTTGAGGAGCCGGATTTCTGGAATGACACTGAGCGTTCCACAAAAATCATGCAGGAGCTCAAGAATCTTAAAGATACTATAGAAGAGTACAATGGTCTGGAGACTATGTACGAGGAAATACAGATACTCATTGAGATGGGCTATGAGGAAGATGATGCTTCAGTGCTTCCTGAGATAGAAGAGTCTATTAATACTTTGGGAGATAAGCTGGAGAAGATGCGTCTTGCCACACTTTTAAGCGGTGAGTATGATAAGGACAATGCTATTTTAACTCTTCATGCGGGCGCCGGAGGAACAGAGTCCTGTGACTGGTCCAGTATGCTTTACAGAATGTACACCAGATGGGCAGAGAAGAAGGGCTATTCGGTGGAGGTGCTGGATTATCTTGATGGTGATGAGGCCGGAATTAAGTCAGTGACCATTCAGGTAAATGGTGTCAATGCTTACGGATATCTTAAGTCGGAGCGAGGTGTTCATCGACTTGTCAGAATTTCACCGTTTAATGCGGCAGGCAAGAGGCAGACTTCTTTTGTGTCCTGTGATGTTATGCCTGATATTGAAGATGACATTGATATCGAGATAAATCCGGACGATTTGCGAATTGATACTTATCGTTCCAGTGGTGCCGGCGGACAGCATATCAATAAGACTTCATCTGCGATTAGAATTACACACATTCCTACAAATATAGTAGTACAGTGTCAGAATGAGCGTTCCCAGTTCCAGAATAAAGATAAGGCTATGCAGATGCTTAAGGCAAAGCTCTATCTATTAAAGCAGCAGGAGAATGCGGAGAAGATTTCAGATATCCGAGGAGATATCAAGGAAATCGGCTGGGGAAGCCAGATACGTTCCTACGTAATGCAGCCATACACCATGGTAAAGGACCATAGAACCGGAGCTGAAAGTGGCAATGTATCAAGTGTACTTGACGGCAACATTGATTTGTTTATCAGTGAGTTCTTAAAGTGGGAGAAGCTTGGCGGAAAGAACGCAGAAGAGCAGTAAATAAATTTATAAAATCTATAAAGTATAGCCAATAAAAAATGACGGACAGATAATCTGTGCGTCATTTTTTCGTAAAATATAAAATGGGGTTTATATAAAAATCATATATCAGATAGAAACACTCAAATAATCCAATATAGATGCCGAACAAATGCTAAAAAACTAATACTCAACGTATATATTTATATTATTTAAAGAGTGCTATATGTTAAATTATGTGTCAAATTGATAAAAACCGCTCTGTTTATCCCTAAATCAACATATAGGACTAGCAATATCTTTTAAGCTAGCCGTTGGATATGTATTTTTAGAGCTTTTTTGACGGATAGATGCTTCTGTTTAGGTAAATATATAGGTCTGTTCATTAAGATTGGATTCGTCTAATACATTGTTAAACGGAAACTCCACCAAATATTACCTTACAAAAAATAAGAATTAGCATACCAACTTCAATAATTCCTGCAAATAAATTAATTAGGGACAACATAATTGTTGCGATTCGTAGATTCTCCATTTTTTTTGCTTTAATAATTCCAATAAGTCCTATAGGGATTCCTGCAAAGCAGATTAAAATGCTTCCGTTCGAACCAACGCATTCCAATAACCTAAACATAGAATTAGAATTTAGAATATTTGTTGGAGTCATACTCCACCAAACTATAAATGGAATTAATATTGCCAATATCAACTCTAACCAAAATAATGCCTGTGCCAGTTTTCCTGTTTTTTTCATGTCTATAGCCTCCGTTATGTAAGGATATCTTTGGCTTACCAAATTCTTATTTATCAAACCGTCATTTTAATTTATATCAATAATAATGATTGATAACTATGCAATAACCTTCTCATAGATTGCCTCAACAGCATCGCCGAAGGCACTCTTGCTGTAGCCGGCAGCTATTTTTTCACTGCATTTTCCGGCGCTAATAAGCCATTCCGGGTTCTGGGCTATCTTGTTGAGATTATCGATAAATTCAGTTTCGTCGACAAATTCATAACCATTTTCACCCTGAATTAAGACACCCTTTAAACATAAATCCTGGCGACAGAGAAGTGGCAGACCATTTGCTGCAGCTTCTACATAGGTAAGTCCCTGAGTTTCGCTGGTAGAAGCACTGACAAAAACATCACCTAACTGGTAATAGTCCTGAACCTCAGTAGGAGAAACCATGCCGGTAAAGATTACATGGTCAGAGATGCCAAGGCTTTCGGCAAGCTTTTCTAGAGGCTTCTTTGCAGGACCGTCACCAACAATCAAAAATACTAACTTGTCATTTTGGGTGAGTGCCTTTGAATAATAATCCACTAATTCCTCTAGATTCTTTTCAGTACCAAGTCGTCCAAGATTGATAAGTACAAGCTTGTCATCATCAATTCCAAGGGTATGTCTTTTTTGAATTCTCTCTTCGTAGGATATACGTTTCTGATGCTGTTCAAGACTGATTCCGCTTGGTACAACTGAAATATCATTTGTAAGGCCATAACTTAATAAAGTATCTTTAACTTTATAGGTAGGTGCAATAACGTTGGCTGATTTTTTCAGTCGCTGGCGTGAAAAGACGCGTACTATGCGTTCACCGAGGCGTCGGCTCGGAATAACATATGTAGCATACTGTTCATATAATGTATGGTATGTATGTACAATCGGTGCACCTGTTTTTCTTGAAATATATAAAGCATACTGATAGGTGAAAAATTCACACTGGCTGTGTATTACATCAGGCTTCCAGTCAATCATCTCTTTAATCAGCTTGTGACGGTAAGAGGCAGGCATACGCACATCAGGGTAAATAGCACCTAAAGGAATTGACCTTATATAAGATATATTCCCTTCTTTATGACTGTTCATTCCGTCAGATAATGTGAGGATGCGTACATCATGTCCCTTTTTCTGCAACTCGCCGCATAAGTTTTTTACTGAGGTTACAACACCGTTAGTGGCAGTCGTATACAAATCTGTAGTAATTAAAATTTTCATAATAGTTCTCCATGTTTTTAACATATGTATAATTTTGTGATGTTACACATATACAATAAATTTTATCTTACTGGTGTAAAGTCTGATTAGTCTGGTGAAATTGTTTTACTAGATACTTATATCATATTTTTAGTGGAACGTCGAGGTTTTTGTACAAAGAAGCTACTGCTTATTCTGTAAATGCAAAAGGCATACCATTTTTTGCCTTATATAGCATGAAATACATCGTCAGGATTTTGCACAAGCCGATGTATTAGAGGAGTTTATTTCATAAGTTCGTCGGTAAGACGTATAATTTCCGGAGCAATTTTTTCGCGTTCCTTCTTGATGATATGCTTATACAGTGGATAAGCAAGGGCGACAACGGCGATGCCTATAATGCCGATGATGATTCCCGGAATAAACCAAATGCCCATCCAGATCATGGCACAGCTCATTCCCATGCCAAGAATTAATGAACCGATAATGCCGACTGCTATAGAGACGGCAGTACCTTTATGTGTTACCTGCTGGTCGAGCTTTCTCAGCTGCTCCATTTTATCCTGTTCCTTAAGCATATACTTCTGGCGGATTTTCTTTACTTCTTCCTGTTCCTTTGCTGAGTAGGTGTATTGAAAAGTTTCATTATTGTTTTCCATGTTGTTTGACTCCTTCTTTTGATTATATCGATATTATAGCGGTCAAATATTTTTATAATGATTAAATGATGTTTCTGAATTGTTAAATTACAGGTTTTGTGATAGTTATCTTCTAATAATAACTGTGAATGTACTGCCCTTTCCCAGGGTGCTTTCTACACTGATTTCACTTCGTGTAATATCTATCACGCGCTTTACTAAAGCAAGTCCCAGTCCGTTACCGTGGGTGGCGTGGGAAGTATCTCCCTGATAAAACTTCTCAAATATATGTGCACCTGTTTTGGCAGTCATGCCGCAGCCGGTATCAGCAATCTTTATGGTTGCATATTTTTCATCAGCGGTAAGGGCAACCGATACAGTTCCACCGCTTTCAGTAAATTTGAAAGCATTAGAAAGCAGATTGTTCCATACGAGGGAGAATAACTGGGCATCAGCAAAAATCTCAATATCCTCAGCAATATCAGTTTTAATATTAATTTCTTTCTTCTCCCACACATTTTCAAACTGCAACAAGCATTCACAGAGCTGCTCGCTGAGATTGTATTGCTCTATTGAAGGGAAAATCTGCTGGTTCTCCAGCTTATTAAGCTTCAGGATATTTGTAATCAGACTTGCAAGCCTACGGGAAGTATCTGAAATTGCTTTAGCGTATTCCATGCGTTTATCTTCGGATAAATCCGGTTGTTGCAGCATGGTTGCATAGTTTTGCATGACGGCAAGGGGAGTTTTAAGTTCGTGGGATACGTTAGCAATAAAATCAGTACGCAGCGTTTCCACGCCGGAAAGCTCCTCGGCAAGAGAGTTGATGTATTCTGCAATCTCACCGAAATCATTATAACTGTCCATTACAGAAGCCACATTAATTCGTGCACTGAAGTCTCCATTCATAAGTTGAATAAGCACCTTCTGTATTTTTTTTGCGGGATGCTTTACGGTGAACTTTCTGCGCAGGGCATCAATTATAACGAAGATTATTGCCAGAATAACTACATTAATAAAAACAACCGGTGCAATTCTTCTGACATCTTCCATGGGAAGTTCCACGGTATGAAAGAAGAGTAGAAAGGAACAAGTCACAACTGAACCAATTGTTGCAAAGAATAGCAAAAAGGAGGTTGCGAAGGTGTACGCCGCCTTTAGGATATTCTTGTGTTTTCTAAGAATCATTTTATCACCGCCTTATATCCTAAACCGTGTACGGTAACAATTTCAAAAGCATCACAATCTGCCAGCTTTCCACGAAGCTTTGTCATATACACATCAACTGTACGAGGGCCGGAGGCAGTATCTGCGTCCCAGAACTCGTCCATCAGCTGGGTTCTTGTGAAGGTCTTCTTTGGATAGGAGAGCAGCTTATATAGCAGGCTGAACTCTCTTGTGGTCAGCTGGATTTCTTCATCATCTAAATATGCAGTGTGCTCGTCTGCGTCCATTATGAAGTTGCCTACGGTAAGCTTGCGGCTGGAAGCAATCTTTGCACGGCGAAGCAGTGCACCGATGCGAAGAAATAATTCATCTAAATCAATAGGTTTAACCATGTAGTCGTCAATACCTACGCGGTAGCCCCTCTGCTTTGCCGCAAAATCATCTCTTGCAGTCATAAATAAAATAGGTATATCTTCATTCAATGTACGTACAGTCTTTACAAATTCAAAACCGTCTATGTCCGGCATCATAATATCTGAAACAATTAAATCAAACACTTTCTCGTACATGACATCGTAGGCATCACCGGCATTTAAACATCCGGTTGCCTCATAACCATTCTGATTCAAAAATGTACAAACAGTATGGTTAAGGTCGCGATCGTCTTCAACTACTAATATCTGAAACATAAGATTTCCTCCATTGTTTTCGTAATTATTATATACCCTACCATGTAAATGTTAAAGTTTTGTTAGAGTTTTGCAGTCTGTCGTAAATTTATTAGTAATATTGTCAAATGTAAGTGTGGCAGATGAATAATTTTTCCGTGGATGAACACAAGATACTTCTTAAATGAAGTATCAGCCGTGATATTTTTTAAGGATTCCATGTCAAGTAAAAAGCATAGCTAATCCGTTGTTTTTGTGCTATAGTTTAGGTGATGAAAGTGAGCCATATAAAAACAACTATAAAACAGGAGACAATATTATGCCTAAACTTTTAATTGTAGAAGATGATGCAGATATAGTGGAAAATCTTTCAGCTCTATTGGAGGATGAAGGATACTCTGTGTGTCATGCACCAGATACAAAAAGTGCCTTGAATAAACTCCAGACAGAAAACATTGATCTTGTACTTCTTGATATTACTCTCCCTGATGGGAATGGATATTCAATCTGTACTGCTGTTAAGCGTGCAACAAATGCACCGGTTATTTTTCTCACTGCAATGACAGATGAATCCAGTATCATTACGGGTTTTCAACTTGGTGCTGATGATTATATTACAAAACCATTTAAGCCGATAGAGCTTATTTATCGAGTGCGTAATGCTCTGCGTAAAAGTGGAAAAAATCCTTCGGTTTTTCAGGTTCAAGATTTACATATCGATGCCGCAAAGGGTATTGTAATGAAAGCCGGCGCTGAAATAATTCTTTCTGCTCTGGAATACCGATTGCTTCTGGTGTTTCTTAATCGTTTTGGAGAAGCGCTTTCTCGTCGAGACCTATTGCATGAAATATGGGATGTTACTGGTGCAGGTGACTATGTCAACGATAATACGTTGACTGTGTACATCAAACGACTTCGTGACAAGATAGAGTCAGATCCTGCTAATCCTACAATCCTAAAAACTGTTCGTGGTCTTGGATATAAAATAGGTGATTGACATGAATTTTTTTAGAAATAAAGAAAGCAAGGTGTTTCTAATTAATTACCTACTTCTTGCCATCGCTGCATCTGTGGTCGCATCGTTTATTAGTGTTTGGGCGGTAATTCTTGTAGTCAGTATTTGTGTGATAAGTGCTTTGCTTTTTATTCTATTCACAAGAAAACGCTATCAAGCTATTTCGGACTTGAATGCACAAATTGACAGCATTTTGCACGGAGAATACAATATCAATCTGATTCCCGATGAAGAAGGAGAGCTTGCAATTCTTTGTAGTGAATTAAGCAAAATGACTTTGCGTATGAGAGAACAGGCTGATCGTTTAGAAAAAGATAAGCGATATCTGAGCGATTCACTTGCGGATATTTCTCATCAGTTACGTACGCCGTTGACATCTATTCGTATGCTTGTGTCCAGGCTTGCAAATGAAGAGAAAAGTATCGAGCAGCAGGTTAATATCAGAAAAGTTAATACCTTGTTAGAACGAACCGAATGGTTGATTTCCACGTTGTTAAAAATAGCAAGGTTAGAATCAGGTACGGTACAGTTTTCTGATGAATCCATTTTAATAGAAGCGTTGGTCAATGATATACTGGAATCGTTAGAAATACTTATGGATATAAAAGATATTAGCATATTGTGCGACATAAGAAACAATGCAAGTTTTACTGGTGATCGCCTTTGGAGTATGGAAGCGATTGGAAACATATTGAAAAATTGCGTTGAACATTGTCCTAATGGTGGTAAACTGGAAATACTCTCCTCAGAAAATCCGCTCTATACAGAGATTATTATATCAGATAACGGAATGGGATTTGCGGAAAAAGACATTCCTCATTTATTTGACCGTTTCTATCGTGGCAGTAATTCTGCAAAGGAAAGCGCAGGAATTGGTTTGAATCTTTCCAGAAAGATAATTTCAAAGCAAAATGGAGTTATCACTGCTGCAAACAAAGCAAGTGGCGGAGCGAAATTTACAATACGATTTTACAAGGGAGCTGTATAGGCTCTCTTGTTGTTTTAATTACAATATTGTAATGAAAAAGTCACGTACTTGATTTCTGAAATTGATATACTATATCCTAAATAAATATAACAAAAAGGAGAATACTCATGGAGATACTAAAAGTAGAGAATCTTTGTAAAATATATGGGAAAGGCAACAATCAAGTACAGGCTTTGAATGATATATCATTCAGCGTTGAAAAAGGTGAGTTTGTTGCAATCGTCGGACAGTCCGGCTCCGGTAAATCTACGCTTCTGCATTTGATTGGTGGCGTGGACAAACCTACCTCAGGACATATTTTTGTTGACGGACAAGATGTGTATAAAAAGAATAAAGAACAGTTGGCTATTTTCCGCCGCCGTCAAGTCGGACTGATTTATCAGTTCTACAATCTTATTCCTATCTTGAATGTGGTAGAGAATATGACATTGCCGCTGAAACTGGATGGGCAGAAAGTAAATGATGAACGTGTTAATGAACTACTTGAGGTTCTTGGGCTTGCAGATCGCAAAAAGCATTTGCCGAGTCAGCTTTCGGGCGGTCAGCAACAACGTGTATCTATCGGCAGAGCGCTTATCAACGCTCCTGCATTAGTGTTAGCCGATGAGCCTACCGGAAATCTTGATAGCAAAAGCAGTCAAGAAATTATGGAACTTCTGAAATACTCCAACAAAAAATACGGGCAGACATTGATTGTGATTACACACGATGAAAATATTGCGTTGCAGGCGGACCGAATCATCAGAATTGCAGATGGTCAAATCGTTTCTGACGAGAAAACTCATTAAGGAGGGCTCGTTATGTGGAACGTTTATAGTGTCAGTTATATAAAAAATAATAAAACCAGCAACAGGTTTATTATGATAATCTCCTTTTTGGCATCTATGATGCTTAGCCTTGTGAGTGGTTTGTTCTACAATCTGTGGGCAGATCAAGTTAATCAAACCGTTGCCGAAAGTGGAACTTCGGGGGTGGAGTTCACCCCGGTGGTCATCGCATACATCGTAGTATTCACCATAGCCAGCCTTGCACTTGTTATGATGATCCACCACGCTTTTGCGGCGACTATGACAAATCGCATCCATCAGTTGGGCATTTTGCAAAGCATTGGTGCAACACC
>JAZULV010000101.1:0-26922 GCA_045603305.1 Lachnospiraceae bacterium
GTGTTTTAATATCAACCTGAAGTATACCTGTTTTAAAAATCCTTATCTACTAAAACAGCTCCCTCTAGATAAACAGTTTTACCGCCTATCTAAAGGGAGCTTAATTTTGTAGTCTATTTAAAATTACTTCAACGGTTCAAAATCTACAGCACCATGCTTACACCAAGGACACACAAAATCCTCCGGAAGCTCCTCGCCCTCGTACACATAACCACAAATCTTGCAGACATAACCTTTCTTCTTTTCAGGCTGTGGCTTCGGCTTGATATTAGCAAAATAATACTCGTAAGTCACAGACTTCTCCTCTGACAACACCTTAGCCTCGGTAACATCAGCAATAAATATTGTGTGGGTTCCCACATCAATAGTCTCAATTACCTTGCCTGACATAAAAGCATTTGCATACTGTGGAATGTACTTTATGCCATTTGCACTTCTTGGCTCGTCAAATCCGGCAAACTTGTCTGTATCTTTTCCGCTGGCAAATCCGAACCTCTTGAACACATCAAATGGTGTCGACGTAGTAAGCACTGACACGTTAAACTCTTTGGTATTCATAATCATATCATGAGTATAATTTGCCTTATTCACAACTGCAATTATACGATTAGGAGTGGTTGTAACCTGAATAACAGTGTTAACAATACACCCATTGTCCTTATCACCTTCTTTTGCTGTGAGTACAAATAACCCATAAGATAAAGTAAACATTGCTTTTGGATCTAATAAATCTTTGTTTTCTTGCATAAAATTACCTCCTCTTTTCTTTAATGCAAATATTTTTAAGCACCTGTAATGCTTTATTTTTCAAATGGTGGCACCACAAAAGTAGCACACGAAATATATTTCGCTCCGGTATGGGTAAATGCCATGTATCTTCTCTGGTTTGTCCATGCATTGGCAATTACAAGAAACATATACTTCTTCCCGGTACGAATATTGCGGTATACCTGATAACCACAAACTGCAACGGTATGGTTAAAATAAACACCACTCGCCAATGAAAATAGAAATGGTCTGCCTTCGTCAATTTCCTTTATAAGACGGGCATGTCTCCACAAATACCGGCTGCATCCCTTTCCTGAAGTATAACCGAAACCTCTTCTCCATACACGTTTAACAAAATCATTATTCTTTGTGACAGTAAGGCCCTTGCCTATAAAGCCCAGCTCCTGTGCCATGCTTTTAATGATTCCATAAAGATTTTCATTACTATCTGGAATTCGTGTGTATCCTAACTGTCTGTAATATTGCATAATGTTAAACATTCCGGTTAGAGTGCAGTTACCGCCACCGCCCAAATCAGAACACTTTGCATTACCTACACCATTAATTATATTCTCCTTCTCAAGAATATACTCATCATTCCGCTTTATGTATCTGTCATGCAGATAGATATCCGGTTCTTTTATCACAGAATACTTTTCTCGCAGCTTCTTTCCAATGCGTTCTATCATATCTTCCGCCTCTCCAAATCAATAAGTGCCTTTTTTACATTAAGCCCGGCTCCAAAGCCAACCAGGGAACCATCCGCTCCAATAACACGATGACAGGGAATTATAATAAGTATTGGATTCTTATTATTGGCTCCCCCCACTGCCCTGCATGCCTTGGGATTCCCAATCTGTTCGGCTATCTCAACGTAGCTGCTAGTCTTCCCATAAGGAATTGTGCGCAAGGCTTCCCAGACTTTCTGTTGGAACTCGGTGCCATGAGGTTTTATCGGAATATCAAATTCACGCCGCTGTCCTTCGAAATACTCGCATAACTGGTTATAAGTCCTATTAATCAGCGTAGTCTCCACATCCTCACTGTCTGAATCGGTTTCGTCTATATATAGAGCAGTTATGTAGTTCTCATCTTCTTCAATACATACAGTTCCTATAGGAGTTTTGTAGTGGCACCTGTACTTCATTTAATCCCTCATTATTATACGATTCTTAGTTAATTTCATTGTAACAAATGTACTGTTTTACGTCAAATTAATATAATATATCCCCATCATTTATTCAAAACATAATTTTGAAACCATATGATTTTGTTGACCATTAACACAAAATCTCACTCTGCATACTCTTTAACAAATAGTTTTTGTATGCTTTGATATAAAAGAGGCTTCTGCTCCCCGGACTAAGCATTCCGGTTTACAAAAGCCCCTCTAACTCCTTTGTTTCTTAATATAGAAACACTAAAATAAATATTTACTTTTTAATAAAGTAATTTGCTGTACTTCCTGGTGCAGCTTCGCCCTTCTTCACTAGCACAATTTCAATACCCTCAAGTCTCTTTGCCAGACCTTCCGTTCCCGCAGACTCTCCATTCTTTGCCCAGCCTAACCAACCGTAGCTCTGAGCATGTACTCTGTAATATATATCGTACTTCTGTGCCATCTCTCCGGTAAGTCTGATCTGAATTGCCTCAAGTCGCTTTGCAAGACCCTCTGTTCCGCTCATTGCTCCATTCTTTACCCAACCTAACCAGCCAAGTGTCTGGACATGAGTACGATATTCAATGTTTCCTGTAACAAACTGGCCATCAAGCATAATCTGAATTGCCTCAAGTCGCTTTGCTTCACCTTCTGTTCCACTCATTGCTCCATTCTTTGCCCAGGTCTTCTCCCAACCATAGGACTGAACATGAGTACGATAATTTACATTCGCTAGTTTCTCAACGTATGCATTCGCTGTACTTCCCGGTGCAGCTCCACCCTTTTCTACAAGTACAATCTCTATAGCTTCAAGGCGCTTTGCATACCCTGCTGTTCCTGCACACGCACCATTCTTTGCCCAGCCAAGCCAGCCATAACTTTGTGCATGTACTCTATAGTATACGTCATATACCTCTGATAACTCTCCGGTAAGTCTGATCTGAATTGCCTCAAGTCGCTTTGCCTCACCTTCTGTTCCACTCATAGCTCCATTCTTTGTCCAGCCTAACCAGCCATATGTCTGGACATGAGTACGGTATTCAATACCTCCGTGTAATGTAGTATTATCAAGCTTAATCTTTATTGCTTCAAGACGTTTTGCCTCACCGCTTGTTCCACTCATCTCGCCATCGTTCTTCCAATCTGTTTCCCAGCCGTAACTCTGAACATGAGTAGAATACTGAACACTGTTAACCGGTAAATCTAAATCTATAAATCTAATATCATGTCCTTTAGCATACTGCTGTGCAACAGAATTGTTGTAACCATAAATAATCAGGTCATAACAATTTGCAAAGGCATATTCACCTATAGTTGTTACATTATTAGATAATGTTATACCCTTTAAACCGGTACATCCCGCAAAAGCACCTGCTGCTATTGTATGTACACCATTCGGAAGTGTTACAGAAGTAAGACTTGAACAATTTACAAATGCCCAATCTCTAATATTAACCACACTATTAGGAATAACTACTGTAGTAAGATTAACACACTCCTCAAACAAGCTAGGATTTAAGGTTGAAATTCCATTCGGGATTACAACACTAGTCAAACCAGTGCAACCTTTAAATGCTCTGTCACCTATTTCCACAATACTATTAGGCATAGAAATTGTTTTTAGTTTAGTATGATTTAAAAAGGCCTCAGTATAAATAATCTTTACCGGTTTTCCTTCGATTTCCTCAGGGATAATAAGTTCTTCAATATTATCATCGCATCCTGAAATCACAATATTATCATACTCATCTATAAAATATCGAATGCCTCCTATTGCTTTATTATTAAGATTTATTAATCTTGCATCTAAAATATTAAAACCTCCACCGGTAAGGTCCTGATCAAGATAATGCACATGGAAACCTACAAACTCTCCTATATCAATACCACTTGCCTCTAAATCAATAACACACTCTGTTTCAGTTTCCGCAACTAATACAATATCACTGCCATCTACCGTTACAAAGTGAGCTGCCTGATCAGATGCAAACCATGTCAGACAATCATTCGAATCGTCTTCTCTGTTAAATTCAAGACGAAGTGTCTTTATATCACCAATATATTTAATCTTTAAATATTTATAATCTGATGTTGCTGACTTTGTAGTTACATATCCTAAATATCTATAACCGGCTGTATTTCCTACTGTATATTCACCAATAAAAGAACATTCTCCATCTACGCCATCTAATACAATCTCTTCCGGTATAACTACAGGAGTTTCTGTTGTAACCTCTGTTGAATTTTCTTCTGTGCCCGAAATATTATTTGTAAGATATGCATCTGAAATTGTAATGCCTTCGCCGTTACCGTATGTAACCATCTGGTCGCAATGCATAAATAAACCTGAATTGTACCAACCAAGATTAATGGTTCCATCCTCTGCATCAACAGAATTAAGAAGATCAATAACTATTGTTGTATTGTCTCCTACAAGTGGTATATCTCCTCCTGCTGCAACAAAATAGCTTGGTTCATTTTCTACATTTGAATTAAACCAGATTGGTTTTCCTAGCTTCTGGGTGTTATCATCAAATATGTGAACAAACTGGAATCTAAGCCTCGAAATATCTCCTGTATAAGTCATTACTAGATATCTGTAATTGCCCTCCTGAATTGACATCTCCGGTACTAAATCAAGGAATGACACATAACCGAGGTACTTATAAGAATCTGTTGCTTCTCCATTGTTTGTTGGTGCAGTATATGTACCTATCATAGAACTGCTGCTCTCTCCACCACCGTCAAGAACAACGTCCGCAAGAGCAGCTCCATTTTCTCCTTCTGCAAATGAGATAGAGCTCATTCCAAGTACCAGTGCAATTGAAAGAACAATTGCTAAAACTTTTTTAATCATTTTCATCTTTTACCTCCACATTAATTTATTAACATATCATCTGATATATTTCACATTATTAATTCTGCCTTATTCAATTGATATTCCTTATGAAATATATACATCACCTTTACCGTAGTAAATTTTATTTACTTTATTTTAACACTTCAATGTTTAATGTCAATTACTTTTTATACATTTTCTAATTTCTATATATTATCAATTATATTATCATCAATCTCGCACATTAACTTATTATATAATGTATATTGATACACATTATCTTGCCCATATACTGCCTTCAGAATTTCTATAACCTATTTAATTACACCAAAGCCCCTCGCATTCTTTTTTGCGAAGGGCTTTAACTAACTACTAATTTTTAATATTTATAATTCTTTTGCAAATTTATTTCGGAACTGCAGTTGTAAGATACGCATCTGAAATAACAATACCTTCTCCATTGCCATATGTAATCATACTATCGCAATGCATATGCACACCAGAATTGTACTTGCTCAAATTCACTCCCGACTCCTTAAGGTCGATTACTATTGTTGTATCATCACCTACAAGTGGGATATCACTGCCATCTGCTGTTACAAAACAGCTGCCATCCTGACTCTCCGAATTAAACCAAAATGGTCCTATTTTATCATCTCTTACAACTTCATCACTGACACCTTCCTCAACACCAACATTCTCGGTAACATCTTCCCCAACACCAACATTCTCAGTGACATCTTCCTCAGCACCCATTCTCTCAAACTCAAAACGCAGCTGTGTAATATCTCCGGTATAAGTCAATACCAAATATCGATACTTACTTACTTCAATATCACTACCAGCTTCACCATCAATGAATGATGCAAATCCTAAATATCTATAATCATCCGTCAGCTGATTATTCTTTGCCGGCGGCATATATGCACCTATCATTGGATATATACCATTCTCATCACCATCAAGCACAAAATCAGGAATATTATTCTTCTGAATAAGTGTGCATGCATTTAAACAATTACTTCCCATTATAAAAATAACTGAAATTATAATTGCCAAAACTTTTCTCAAGTCCGTCATTCTTTATCTCCTCTTTTCCCTTTCATATATACTTTGCAATACATTTTACATGATATTTATCACTTTTTAATAAATATTCTTTAACTTTTTCAGTTAGTATTGTATATAACCTTAATATCCTAATCCGACTTTTTTATTCAATCCCTCAGACATTATTATCATTGCTACTGTTATAACCAATAAATACATCGGATAAAGACTGATACTTACATTATCCGCAATAAATCCAAATAGCGGCGGCATAAGTGTGGTACCCACATAAGCACACGCCATCTGAACGCCGATAACAGCCTGTGATTTGTCTGCTCCGAAATTATCCGGTGTAGCGTGAATGATGCTAGGGTAAATCGGTGCACAGCCAAGACCTATAAGAAGCAGACCTACAAGCGATGTAATTGTTCCCACCGGAATAAAAAGCACCACTATACCCAGCACACAAATTACTTCTCCAAGCCTTATCATATTTCTGTCACCAAGCTTGTCCGCAATAAATCCGGAAAGAAATCTTCCCGCTGTTATACCAAGATAAAATAATGACGCCCAGGTTGCAGCAACCTGCGAATCAATTCTCTTGCAAAGCACCATATAACTGCTTGCCCAGAGTCCTGCAGTGGCTTCAACCGCACAGTAGCAAAAGAAGGCTACCAGAACATGTTTAACACCCTTTATCTTTAGTATCTGAGGAAGCTTTAAACTGATACCGGTGCTTTCTTTATTCTCTATCCTGCATTTTGCTCCCTTCCACATAAATAATGTTGAAAACAGAACTGCTACTAAAGCTACCTGAAATACTCCGATTGCTCTATAACCTGTCGGCCATCCATAATTACCTGTAAGACAAAAGCCCATGATATAAGGCCCTAAGGATGCTCCGACTCCCCAGAAACAGTGGAGCCAGCTCATGTGCCTTGACTTATAGTGAAGTGCCACAAAGTTATTAAGTGCAGCATCCACACTTCCGGCTCCGAGGCCATAAGGAACGCCCCATAGACATAACATATAAAATGAACCTGATACAGAGAAGCCTATAAGTCCGATTGCTGTCATTGCAACACTTACCGCCGTCACAAGTCCGGTTCCGAACCTATTAATCAGCTTGTCCGAATTCATACTTGAAACTATTGTACCGGCAGAAATAATCATGGTTATGATTCCGGCATAGGATACCGGAACATTAAGTTCCTCATACATACTCGGCCAGGCAGAGCCCAGAATAGCATCAGGAAGACCCAATGAAATAAACGCAATATATATAATTACAAGTAAAAACGAGTACATATTATCCTCCGTACAATAAATAATCCTATTTGTATAACTATATATTTTTAATAGAGGATGAATATTTATACTCTTTCAAGCTCCGCTCCGGCTACGCCTGCGAAGTCGCTTTTAAAGAATATAAATATTCATCCACTACATAATATATAGTTTTACAAAACAAGTGGGCTTTGTATAACCGACAACGCATATAATAACATAACTTATCCAAATTATATATAACTCTTATTGTTTTTATATAAATTCTATTATACGCTTTGGGCACATAAAAATTCTAACAGGCAATATCACTACAGATTTTCTAACACTATTCTTGCTTCTCTTACCTTCTGTTCATCTGTCTGATATATTTCATACTCACTAAGTGATGGAAGTCCCATGCTTACACCTTCTTTACGGTACTCCATGTTGCTGTTAAGCAGAACTTTTCCCGACATATGATAATCCGTTATACCCGTTTCTCTATAAATCTTTTCTATTACTGATGAACTTATGCCTGCACCGGCCAAAATACTGATTCTTCCCTTGCTTTGCTCCTTCAAGTCTTTTAATAAAGAAATCCCTTCAACGCAGGAATTCTTCTGTCCTGAAGTAAGAATTGTGTTTATCCCCAGACTTACCGCCTGGTCAAGTGCCTCATAAGGGTCACGGCACACATCAAAGGCTCTGTGCAGAGTCACAGACATGTCACCTGCTTCCTCCATCAGCCCGTACATAGTCTTCATATTAAGACTGCCATCAGGATTAAGTACACCAATTACCACACCCTCGGCACCAAGCTCACGAAACATCTTTACCTCTTCCTTAATAACAGAACACTCATAATCGCTGTAACAAAAGTCTCCAAATCTAGGCCTTATCAGGGCATGTACTCTTATATCACTAGCTTTACGTATTTCTTCGAAAAGCTTCGGACTTGGTGTGGTGCCGCCAATCACTAAATTACCGCAAAGCTCTATTCTCGTGGCGCCGCCTCTCTTTGCCGCTAACACCGATTCCACAGAATCTGCACATATCTCCAGTGTGAAATTATTCATATAACCTCCATGTTTTCAAAATAAAATAATAATTTCTACATTTTTATCTTTTTCCATAGTCAAACAACACCTGTCTGACCAAAAATTTCTACATCAACTATATCACAAACTGCTTTATCAAACAAACAATATATATCCCCCACACCATACATGTCATTGTAAGTAATTTAGTATCATGGTATAATTTTTATACCTAAACATACTCGACAAAGCAACGTAATTAATAGGAATGCAGCCCTTGGTTTGCAAGCAGTTTTATTTATTATAGAAAGGTATTCTTATGAATAGTATGGTGATTTTTGTATTGTGTTTTTGCTTAGTTATGCTGTTGATATCTGTTATAGTACTATTTCCTATATTAAATTTTATCAAAAAACATAATTCTTCAACTAAAAGAATCATTAACCATGATATCAATATGCAAAGTTTCTGCTATAAAACTGCCAAAAGCACTGAGGAAATATGGGCATGCCTCCGCGTTAACTCAATATACGATTCATTGAGATATCACATAGATATCGATAACAGAACGATAACTTTTTATTCCGAATTAACTAAAGGTTATCCTCCAGTATGTTATACAATCCGTATCACACCGTCAGAAGATTGCACTTTAATAAAAATAACACAAATCGACAAACTTTTCTCAAATAATATTTACAGATATTCTCTCAATGAATTCTGGCGCAAGAAGCTTGATGCAAAACCGGTGCCTTATTTCAACATAAAGGAGCAATAATATGAACATACCTTCCAAAGAAACATTAACTACTATATACGGAGAATATGAAAACAGTTCTCTCCGCTTTGCAAAGCTTGCAGAGCGTTTTGCAAACAATTTTCACAGTGATAGGGCAGAATTCTTCTCGGCTCCGGGACGCACCGAAATCATCGGTAACCACACCGACCACAATGGTGGTCAAATTGTTGCCGCAAGCATAAACCTTGATACTATTGGTGCCGCTTATCCAAACGGTACTGACAGTATCCGCATTATCAGCGAAGGCTACGACGAAATTATTCTGGACTTAAGTGCTTTAGAGATTGTTGCCGACAAATCACAAAATGCTTGTATCCAAAGAATCAACAAAGAAACCTTCGGTTATTCAGGAACCACAGCACTCCTTGCAGGAATTGCAGAAGCCTGTATTAAGTTTGGTTTTAAAATATCCGGCTTTGATGCAGCCCTGTCAACAACTGTTATCAGTGCTGCCGGTGTCAGCTCCTCAGCCTCCTTTGAAATGCTCATTTGTGCTATTATCAATTACTTTTTTAATGGCAATATGGAGCTTACGGACTACGCAAGAATAGGTCAGTACGCTGAAAATGTATACTGGAACAAGGCATCGGGACTTCTTGACCAGATGGCCTGTGCCATTGGCGGTCCGATACTACTCGATTTCTCAGATAAAGAACATATTTCTTATAGAAAATTAAACTTCTCCTTTGAAGAGTACGATTACAGTCCGATTATCGTAAATACAGGAAAGGGACACGCTGATTTGAGCAAAGAGTATTCGGACATTCCTTATGAGATGAAGCAGACTGCCTCTCTGCTAGGTGCCAATTTGCTCTGTGAAACCGATATAAACACACTGCTCGACAACCTTTCCCTCATTGATAACGACAGAGCAATTTTACGCTCAATGCACTTTTTTGAAGAAAACCGACGTGTCAAGGAATTTGCAAAAGCAGCCAGAGACTCGGACATTGATAAAATTCTTAAGCTTATAAATGAATCCGGCGACTCTTCCTGGAAGTGGCTTCAAAACTGCTACACCAGCGACTACACTGAGCAGAAGATTCCTCTAACTCTTGCCCTTAGCCGGTTATTCATAAACCAAATCGGTAAAGGCGCCTGCCGTGTGCACGGCGGAGGATTTGCCGGGGTAATCCTGTGCATAGTTTTGACAGAAGAAAAAGAAAACTATATAAATTACATTTCAAAATATGTTGGCAAAGAAAATGTATATCCTGTGGAGATAAGAGAACATGGGGCAGTGCATTTGAAATGTTAGAATAATTAATTCAAATACGAAAGGATAAAATAAATGAACACAACAACTACACTACCTGAAAACTATACTGAAATATTTAATATGGACTTACAAAAAGACAAGAAGCTTATGCTTTTAGTAAACGGCCTAGGGCTTGCGATTATGGCAGTGATGGGCGTTATAGCACACCTTTTCATACCTATCACTACATTCTTTGATGTAAGCGGTGGACTGGTAATATATTTTATCAGACTTGCAATATTTATTTTTGGAATGTTTTTATACATAGTTCTGCACGAACTGGTCCATGGAATTTTCATGAAGCGTTTCAGTGGTGTGAAGCCTCATTACGGTTTCACACTTATGTACGCCTACGCCGGAAGCACTGCTTTTTTTAATAAAAAGCACTATATTATAATAGCGCTGGCTCCGATTGTAATCTGGGGAATTGTACTTACCATAATAAACTGCTTCGTTCCTGCCACATGGTTCTGGGTAGTGTATTTTATTCAGATTATGAACATTTCCGGTGCCGCCGGCGATATGTATGTTACATACAAGTTTTCAAAAATGCCAAAGGATATACTGGTGCATGATAGCGGTGTTGCTATGACGGTGTATTCTGCCCAAAAATAACAGCAAAACAATTGGAGTGTTACAAACAAGTGATCTCATTCAATAATCGCTTGCTGCAACACTCCAATGTCACCTTTTATTATTCTCCATAAAATCCATTATCACTTTTTTCTGTCCATTTAAGGTACATTTCTTTATAGTTATCTTTTATAAATGCCTGTATAACCCTAGCTTCTCTCTCCGAAAGAACCCCCATTTTTTCAATCGTTGTATCACCATTACTTTTTACAAAAAATTTCGCTGAACCAGATTCCGTAAGTTTTCTATCACTTGCATGAACATGCATTGCTTCAATAACACAGTGGGAAGTATAATAAAGATAATATCCACACACCTTATATTCATAATATTTAGGCATATCTTAATCCTCCATATACTTCTTATTACGATTATAATAATCCAGTATAATATCCAGCTCTATATCATCCATACTGGTTTCTAAAACCTCGCCCATTATATTAATAAACGCGGCTCTGTCTGGTCTGTTAAGATTTAAAACTCTAATATTGTTACCATCTTTTGTGAAAGCGTATCCGTTTACAATTAATTCTGCGGCATCTGCAACTTCAATTACATTACACATACTCTATCCTCACTTTCTCAATAGGTGCCAAAAATTCATCTGCATCAAAATACAAATTTTCTAATATGGGCACTAAATCAATATATTCCTCTTCTTCCTCACATCCTTCGTACTTTGCCATAACCACAATATATCCGTGATCCCATTCAACAATCTTTGTATATCTCTCTAATCGAGGAGAGGTTCTAAAACGTATCACATGACCATTAAATGCAAATGATGTAAACTGCTTGTCACTACTTAATACTGCTTCATTAGTCATTAAAAGCTCTCCTTTCAATTAACATATCCCTTTATCATATGTTTATTTTTAGGGAATAAAAACGCTTACAATTTATTTTATCATATATTACTATTTTTGTCCCTTAGTTTATCAGGTCTATTAGTATTTAGTATAACCAAATACTAAATGCATTTTTAACTGCAAGCGTTTCTTTAAAACTACCCTTACAAACCAGAACTTATTTTGCAAACAGCAAAAGAGCCAGAACCTTTCTTCTGACTCTCTCGCTTTACGTTTTACTATATATTTATTCCTATAAAAAATCTGCAGTATCTAAAATACCTTCTGCCTCTTTTTGTCTATATAAAGCTTACCCCAAAAAAGATACTGCCGATTATATTTATTATCTCTGCACTCGGCCTGAACCGTCGCCGCCTGCAAGCTTCTCCACTTCTGCTACGGATACACGGTTGTAATCGCCCTCGATAGAATGCTTAAGTGCTGACGCTGCTACTGCAAACTCGATTGCTTCCTGGGTTGACTTGCCACTGAGTAAAGCGTAAATCAATCCGCCACCAAAGGAATCGCCACCGCCTACACGGTCTACAATGTGTAAGTGATATGATTTTGAGAAGCAGTAATTCTCACCATCATAAAGCATGCCTGCCCAGTCGTTGTCACTGGCTGAAATAGAAGTACGAAGGGTAATTGCAACTTTCTCAAAACCAAACTTGTCTGCCAGCTGCTTAGCTACTGACTTGTAGCCCTCATGATTGAGCTTTCCTCCGTAAATATCAGTGTCTTCTGCTTCAATGCCGAATACATCCTTAGCATCCTCTTCATTTGAAATGCACACATCTACATACTGGCAAAGGTCTGTCATTGCCACTCTTGCCTCTTCGCGGGTCCAGAGCTTGCCTCTATAATTTAAATCACAGGAAATCTTAACACCCTTAGCCTTTGCAGCCTTACATGCCTGACGGCAGATTTCAGTAACATTTGCTCCTAAAGCAGGAGTTATGCCTGTGAAATGGAACCAGTCAGCACCCTCAAAAATTGTATCCCAGTCAAAATCCTCCGGGCCGGCTTCCTGAATTGCTGAATGAGCTCTGTCGTAAATACATACCGAACCTCTCTGGGAAGCACCCTTCTCAAGGAAGTAAATACCTACACGGTCGCCTCCGCGTACAACCTTAGAAGTATCCACGCCAAAGGCACGAAGAGAATCAATTGCTGCCTGACCAATAGCATGCTTAGGCAGCTTTGTTACATATGCACTGTCCAATCCATAGTTTGCAAGTGAAACTGCTACGTTAGCCTCACCGCCGCCAAAAGTCGCCTGCATCTGGTCATTCTGAAAGAATCTGTAATAACCGTTTGGTGCCAGACGAAGCATTATTTCACCAAAAGTAATAACCTTAGCCATTATTTCGTGCCTCCTTTACTATCTCAACTGACTGCTTGCAAAGGTCAGTAATTTCATCCCACTTCTGATTGTCAATTAAATCTGCAGTTACCATATATGAGCCGCCACATGCGCATATTACCGGACATGATAAGTATTCCTTAAGATTCTTTAAGGAAATACCACCGGTTGGCATTACCTTAAACATAGGGAATGGTGCACTCATTGCCTTAATCTTTGACAAACCGCCTGACTGCTCAGCAGGGAAAAACTTAACAACTTCAAGACCAAACTTATAAGCTGCATGATAATCTGTAGGAGTTGTACATCCCGGATAAATCGGAAGACCTTTCTCCTGACAATACTCTACCAAATCTGCATCAAAGCCCGGACTTACAATAAACTGGGCTCCTGCTGCCGCTGCCGCATCGACCTGGCTGCGGGTTAAAACTGTTCCTGCACCAACAAGCATATCCGGACATGCTTCCTTCATAATTCTGATAGCTTCATCCGCACCGGCTGCACGGAAGGTCACCTCTGCCACCGGCACACCACCGTCGCACAATGCCTTTGCTAAAGGTGCCGCATCACGCTCAGGATTATTAAGCTTAATTACAGGAACTACTCCAATCTCGGAAATTCGTTCATTTATGCCACACATTTTAATATCCTCCATATTTTGATATATATAAATATCCGTGAAACTCGGTTGCTCCGCTTCTAAAGAAACTCTAGTGTTTCACTACACGCCTGAATAAGCTGAGAAACCGCCATCGATTGGTAATACAACACCGGTAATAAAGCTTGCTGCCTTATCGTCAAGGAGGAATAATAATCCACCTTCAAGCTCTTCGCTCTCACCGAATCTTCCCATAGGGGTTGCAGCAAGAATCTTGCCTGTACGTGGTGTTGGGTTGCCGTTCTCATCCCACAATAACTTTGCATTCTGCTTTGTTGAGAAGAATCCCGGTGCAATAGCGTTAACACGGATACCTACCTTTGAGAAGTGAACAGCCAGCCACTGGGTAAAGTTAGAGATAGCAGCCTTAGCACCTGAGTATGCAGGAATCTTTGTAAGAGGAGTGTAAGCATTCATTGATGAAATATTAAGAATGCTGCAGCCCTCACGTCCAATCATCTGCGCAGCAAATGCCTGTGTAGGAATAAGTGTTCCAAGGAAGTTTAAGTTGAATACAAAACCAACTCCGCTTGCATCAAGGTCAAAGAAGCTCTTTGTATCTGCATCGATATCGCCCGGCTCAAAATACTCTTTGTCTGTAGTTGCCTTAGGATTGTTACCGCCGGCTCCGTTTACAAGAATATCACATGGACCAAGGTCAGCCATAACCTTCTCGGCTACCTGACAGCAAATATCCTTGTCAAGAACATTACATCCATACGCCTTTGCTACACCACCCTCAGCTACTATCTCAGCTGCGTATGCTCCGGCTGCCTCTTCGTTAAGGTCAAGTAACGCAACCTTAGCTCCCGCACGAGCTAAAACCTTTGCAAAATGGCTGCATAATACGCCGCCTGCTCCGGTAACAACTGCAACCTTACCGCTTAAATCTGTACTTAAAACATTCTGATTCATGATAACTCCTCCTGTTATTCTAATCCGTGCCACCCCCGGCACTACTAATTAACCGCTGTGTTTTATAACAAAACCTGTTTCTTCGCTTCTTATGAAGCTCTGGTTTTTCTATATAATTAATTATTAACCCTTTTTACTTAATAAAACTTCCCTAAGTTTACTTTGAAGCCTTTTCACATGCCTCAAAAAGACCATTGATATATGCGGCACCAAGTGCACGGTCAAAAAGACCATATCCCGGCTTGCCAGTTTCTCCCCAAATCATTCTACCGTGGTCAGGACGCACATAACCGTCATAGTTATTGTCTACAAGCGCCTTAACAACCTCGTAAATATCTAATGAACCGCAAGATGATAAATGAGCCCTCTCCTCAAAAGAACCGTCTTCCATAATCTTAACATTTCTGATGTGCATAAATGCGATACGATTCATTTCTGCGTATTTGCGAACCATAGCAGGAATGTCGTTACTCTTAGCACAGCCTAAGCTTCCTGTACATAAGCATAAGCAGTTAGCCGGACTATCCACAAGCTTAAGGAAGCGGTCTAAATTAGCTTCGCAGGTAATAATACGTGGAAGACCGAAGATTGGATATGGCGGATCGTCCGGATGAATCGCCATGCGTACGCCGCACTCCTCGGCTACCGGAATAACCTTCTTTAAGAAACGCTCAAGGTTCTTCCAAAGTCCTTCTTCACCTAACTCACCGTAAGCTCCTATAAGCTCACGAACCTCGTCCTGAGTGTAGCTTGAATCCCAGCCAGGAAGATGAATATCGTCCTTTAACGGGTCAAGACCTCTCATCTGATCCCAGTACATTACAAGGCTTGTTGAACCATCCTTTGCCTTCTTGTCAAGCTGGGTTCTTGTCCAGTCAAATACAGGCATGAAGTTGTAAGTAACACACTTTACACCGTACTCTGCACAACGGCGGATATTCTCGCAGTAAACATCAAGCAGATGCTCTACATCGCCACGTCCAAGCTTAATATCCTCATGAACCGGAATAGATTCTACTACGTCAAATATAAGTCCGTTTGCCTCGCACTGCTCTTTCATCTTAGCAAGGCTTTCTCTCGGCCACACTTCTCCAGGCTTAACATCATAAACCGCTGAAACTATAGAGCTCATGCCCGGAATCTGAGAAATATACTCTAAAGAAATAGGGTCGCTGTCACCGTACCAACGAAATGAAAGCTTCATATTCATTTTACTGTTCCTCCAATCTGAAATATCGTTTTGCATTATTGCAGCAAATGTCCTGCACAATCAATCCAAGTGTCTTAAAATCTGCAGGATACTCACCGTTCTCCACCCATGTTCCAATTAAATCACAGAGGATTCGACGGAAATATTCGTGGCGGGTGTAGCTTAAGAAGCTTCGCGAATCAGTCAGCATTCCTACAAAGTTGCCAAGTAAACTTAAATTAGCAAGACTTATCATATGCTCGCGCATACCCTGCTTATTATCATTAAACCACCATGCACTTCCGTGCTGCAGCTTTCCGGCTGTTTCACTGCTCTGGAAGGCACCGATAATTGTATCAAGAAATGTATTATCTGCACTGTCTAAGCTGTAAAGGATTGTTCTTGGCAGTCTGCCTGTAGCATTCAGAGAGTCTAAAAGGCTGGCAATTGCTGCTGAACCATTGTTAGGTCCGATGCAGTCGAAACCGGTATCAGGACCAAGCTTAGCAAACATTACTGAATTAGGATTACGCAGGCAGTTGTAATGAATCTGCATCACCCAGCCAAGCCTTACATACTCTCCGGCACAGAACTGCAAAAGTGCAGTCTTAAGCTTTTCGGCTTCTTCTAATGTAACAGTCTCACCAGCCAGTCCCTTCTTAACAATACTGTCAACTTCGCTTCTGTCCGCCTCGCGGTATACCGCATAGTCCAAACCGTGGTCACTTGCCCTGCAGCCGCAGGCATCAAAATGCTCCAGCCTTAGGCGAAGTGCTTCTTCCAAAGAATCAATCCCACATATATTAATACCGGATACAGCAGAAAGCATACTTATATAATCAACCCAGCCCGGCTTGTCAATATTCATCGCCTTGTCAGGTCTGAAGGATGGGGCTACGACAGTTTTAATTGTCTCATCCTCTGCCAGCTTCTTGTGCCACTCTAATGAGTCAACCGGGTCATCTGTAGTTCCTACAAAGCTTACATTGCTCATCTCGATAAGTCCACGCACGCCCATGTCCGGTTCACTAAGCTTCTTAGCAGCAAGATTCCAGACTTCTTCGGCAGTATCACCATTAAGCACTCCGGTATATCCAAAGTATTTTGAAAGCTCAAGATGACACCAGTGATACATTGGGTTTCCAATGGCACGAGGCAAAGCCTCCGCAAACTTCTGAAATTTCTCACGATCTGTGGCATCTCCTGTAATGTACTTCTCGTCTACTCCATTTGAACGCATAATGCGCCATTTGTAATGGTCGCCTCCGAGCCATACCTGAGCGATGTTTTCAAATCGCTTATTCTCGTATATCTCTTTAGGACTCACATGACAATGGTAATCAATAATAGGGCAGTCGGCAGCGTACTCATGATAAAGGGTACGTGCAGTCTCTGTAGTAAGAAGAAAATCCTTGTCCATAAATGATTTCAAAGCTTTCCGCTCCTTTCCGATTTATTTTTCATTGAGATTAGTATATCACGCTATTTTTGCAATAAAAATTGTTTTACTTGCTTTACACATTGCAAAAGTTGCGGTATGATAATAAACAAAGATTTATACAAACCTATGCCGCATTTTTATACTAAATCCGGTGTACTAACAACACAATTAATTCAGTAGACTATCGATTAAAACTTCCTTATTATATGTCTCACAACAAATTGCAGAATGGAGGACTTACATGCGCGAACGTTCCCAGAGATTTGACTCCCGTCAGAACATGCACCGACAACATTTTGAAGTATTTCACTACCGTGACCCTAAGCCTGACGGTGTAGAGGTACACCACCACGATTTTTATGAGGTTTATTTTCTTCTTGGCGGAGATGTGTCATACTGGGTGGAAGGACAGACATATCACCTTGAACCCGGCGATTTGCTGCTGATAAATCCAATGGTGCTTCACCGCCCGGTAGTAGCAGCTGACAGTACACTTTATGAGCGTATTGTATTATGGATAGATAAGAACTATCTGGAACATTTTGCAGAGGAAGGAGTGTGCCTCACCCACTGCTTTGACAGCAACGTTAGCTTCATTAATCTGCTTCGTCCGTCCTCACCTATGCATAAGACTGAACTTATGGCCATGCTAGGTGAGCTTGTCCGTGAAAGCTACGGCAATGATTACGGAAGTAACTTATATGCAGAAGGTGTATTTCTTCAATTCATGGTAGAACTTAACCGTATGGCAATGCATTCTTCCCGAAAGCCTGAAAAACAAAATGATTCGTCTTCCTTAGTCTCACAGGTTCTGGCATATATCGGAGAACACTATAGCGAAGACCTCTCATTAGAAGACCTTGCACAGCGATTTTTCGTAAGTAAATATCACCTGTCCCACGAATTCAGCAAAACTGTAGGTACCGGTGTCTACCGCTATATAATGCTAAAAAGGCTTACCATTGCCAAACAATTTCTTTCTGAAGGCCTGCCTCCGGGCGAGGTCTGCTCCCGCTGCGGCTTTAAGGATTATACCAACTTCTTCCGTGCATTTAAAGCTGAATACGGTATTAGTCCCCGTTCCTTTACTTCAACGGAAAATAACTTATCCCAGATATAGCTATACTCAATATCATTATATTTATTATACAAATTATCTGGACTCTCTGTATTCTTTAGGTGTAACCCCTATATACTTTTTAAACACCTTAGTAAAATAATGAACATCTAATATTCCACAGTGCTGGGCGATGGTCTGAATCTGAAGACTTGTGGTCTCTAAAAGTCTTACGGCAAGGCGGACTCTTTTGCGACTCACGAAATCCGTCACCGTCTGCCCGGTTTCCTTTTTAAATAACGCTGATAAATATCCGGCACTGATATTCTGCATGGACGCTAACCTGCTAAGACTTAAATTCGCAGTCAAGTCCGAGTCTATATATAGGATAGCCTTTCTCACCGGTGGAGAATAATCCTTCATAGAATGTTTCCTTACCAGGCGACAGTATGCTCTCGCCATTTCCAGCATCAACTCCTGAACTGAAATCAGCGAAGTAAGCATCTCAATTTTCTGAGCATAGGACGAAGATATACTGTCAAGATACACCGGATGTACACCACCATTTTCTGCTGATTTTCGAAGCAGTGTATTCATAATAATACAGTAGTTTTTCATATTTCTAATCGGATCGGAAGACCTTGATTCAAAGGACAGCTTTGAAAACCCTGAAAGCAGCATTTCAGCCTTATGGGTCTGCCCCTTGCTTACAGCATCTAAAAGTTCATTTTCATGAGCATAACGATTCTCCATAATATGCATATTATGCATAATATTTTCCGGGTCATTTTCCACATTCTTTTCAGTAAGAAAATTTATGGAAGCAGTCAGTTCATTATTAATATCTACCATAGTATAGTTACCGCTGCCGCCCCAGATATATTCGGCAAAGGTATCAAGTATTGCAAACATATTACTGTCCTCAGGAAAATACGGAACACCGCTATAGTAGGTTTCCAGCTGTTTTGCCTGCTTAGGCTCCATTCCCGCATTCTCTGCCCACTCAAGAATCTGCTCATGGGTAATCTGCTCAGAAAGATATGGGCCTATACTTAGCACTGTTTCATTTCTTACTTCCGGCAGAATTAAAAACAGATAACAATATGAAAATTGATCTACCAGCTTATATATAGTCTGCGGTTCCATAAAACTTATATAGTCATATATCGATTTGTTATAAGCCTCCTTACCTTCAAGAAACAACCTTAGTCCCAGGTCCATACGCTGGTCCATAGGCTCATAAGGGTCCAACAGAAGTGTCTGCAAATGACTCTTCTCAAACACGTCGCACATAAATCTTAACTGGGCATCATAAAACATTCTTCCTCACCTCTACATTATTTTGGCAGTTTTTCTAAAAACAATTCATGGTATAATTATATTATAGTACATTTTTTCACATAACAAAAGCAATAATATTAAAATAATACAAAATTACATCAAAATAATTCTAACGCTATATCCATAATTTCGCTAGAATATACTTATCAAGATAACTTAATAGCAACCGGTTTCGGTCGCAGGTAAAACCTTTTACCATAACCTGCAGTAAATATGGTTGTTATCACACACAACAAAGAGAGAGGAGTATTTTACTATGGGAACAAAGAATGTTCGTCCTTTTGGAATGAGGGATAAGATGGGTTACATGTTCGGAGATTTCGGTAACGACTTTACCTTTATTCTGTCAACAATGATTTTAACTAAGTTTTACACCGATGTAATGGGTGTATCTGCAGCAGTAGTTGGTACTATTATGATGCTGGCACGTTTCGTAGATGCATTCACAGACGTAACCATGGGTCGTATTTGTGACCGTAGCAAAGTTACAGCAAACGGAAAATTCAAGCCATGGATTTTACGTATGTGCGTTCCGGTTGCAGTAGCATCATTTTTGATGTATCAGAGTGGTTTTGCAGGATTGCCTACAGGTGCTAAGATTGTTTATCTTGCTGTTACATATCTGTTATGGGGTTCATTCTGCTACACAGGTATCAACATTCCGTACGGCTCTATGGCATCAGCGATTTCTGCTGACCCGGGTGACAGACAGTCCTTATCAACATTCCGTACAATGGGCGGTATGTTAGCAGGTATGGTTATTGGTATATTGCTTCCTATACTTGCATATGAGAAGATTACATTAGCAGACGGAACTATCAAGGAAACTCTGATTGGTTCAAGAGTTACAATCGCTGCCGGTATATTCTCAGTATTAGCAATCGTATGTTATTTACTTTGCTATAAGTTAATCACTGAACGAGTTGTTGTTAAGGAAAGTGCCGATAAGAAGGGACCTTCAGTTGGTCAGATGTTAAAGAGTGCATTTACAAACCGTGCACTTATCTCTATCATTGCTGCATCAGTAGTTATGTTGCTTGCACAGCTTACAATGCAGAATATGGCTGCTTACATTTATCCGGATTATTATAACAGTGCAGCTGCCCAGTCAGCATCAACAATGATGATGATGGTTGGTATGATTGTTGCCGCTGTTTTTGCAAAGCCTCTGGCTAAGAAGTTTGGTAAAGCAGAAGTTTCTGTAGTATCCAATATCTTTGCAGCAGCAGTTATGATTCTCCTTTGGGTAATCCGTCCTGAAAATGTTTGGGTATACTGTGGTTTACAGATGCTCTGCTGGTTAGGTCTTGGCATATTCTCAATGGTATCATGGGCTCTTATTACAGACGTCATCGACTACTCAGAGCTTAAGAACGGTGTTCGTGAAGATGGTTCCGTATACGCTATGTATTCATTTGCACGTAAGCTCGGTCAGGCTTTGGCTGCCGGATTATCAGGCTGGTTACTTACAGGTATCGGTTATGACTCAGAGGCCGCTGCTAATGGTTTAGCACAGACTTCAGATGTACTGTCAGGTATCTTTAATATCTCTACATTGCTTCCGGCTATCGGCTTCCTGTTACTTGCATTAGTTCTTTGGTTCTGGTATCCGCTCCACAAGAAGCAGGTTGACGCTAACGTTGCTGCTCTTAAAGAAAAGCACGAAACAGCAGATGCTGAATAATAATTAACTTTATTAACTAACACGCTCGACGGTTTTCCGTCGAGCGATTTAAACAAAATATATATCTTTAGGAGGTTATTCTCTATGAGAAGTATTTATAACTTAAACGCAAAATGGGCATTTACAAAGGAAGCAACTGCAGTACCTGCTTCTATGCCTGAGAAGTGGAACTGGGTAAACCTTCCACACTCATGGAATGATATAGACGGTCAGGACGGTGGCAGTGATTTCTACCGTGGCACATGTTACTACGCAAAATCTCTCGAAAAGTCAGAGCTTCCTGTAGCAGATCGCTACTACCTCGAAATCCGCGGTGCTAACTCATCTGCTGACGCATACCTTAACGGACAGAAGCTTGCACACCATGATGGCGGTTATTCAACATGGCGTGTAGACATCACAGATGCTTTAAAGGCTGATAATCTTTTTGTAATCTCTGTTGACAACGCAGCTAATGACACTGTTTATCCACAGATGGCTGACTTCACATTCTACGGTGGTTTATACCGAGATGTTAATATTATCTGTGTAAGTGAATCACACTTTGACCTTGACTACTATGGTGGTCCCGGAATCAAGGTTACTCCTGAGATTTCCGGTACAGACGCTAATGTAGAAGTTGAAGTTTACCTTACAAACTACAAGGAAGGTCAGATTCTTCATTACATTATCCGCGACCAGGAAGGCAATGTTATTTATGATGTAGAAAGTGCAGACACAAAGGGCACCTTTACTATAAAGGATGTTCATTTATGGCATGGCCGCAAGGACCCATATCTCTACACTGCAGAGGTTTCTCTTGTAGAAGGCGATACTGTATTAGATAATGTATCAACTCGTTTCGGCTGCCGTACATTTAAGATTGACCCTGAGAACGGATTTATTCTCAATGGCGAAGAATACCCACTTCACGGTGTTTCCCGTCATCAGGACCGCTGGGGATTTGGTAATGCTCTTCTTCCTGAACATCACGAAGAAGATATGGACCTCATCTGCGAGATGGGTGCAAATACTATTCGTCTTGCCCACTATCAGCATGACCAGTACTTCTATGATTTATGTGATGAGCGCGGTTTGGTTATATGGGCTGAGATACCTTATATTTCAAAGCATATGGCAACAGGCCGTGAGAACACAATCTCTCAGATGAAGGAATTAATCATCCAGAACTACAACCATCCATCAATTGTTGTATGGGGACTTTCAAACGAAATTACAATGTCAGGCGAATCTGACCCTGACCTTATTGAAAACCACAATATATTAAATGATTTAGCTCACACACTTGACCCTACACGTCTTACAACTATGGCATGCCTTACAATGTGTGATATGGACAGTGAATATGTTCAAATACCTGATGTTGTATCCTACAACCACTACTTCGGCTGGTACGGCGGTGACACATCAATGAACGGACCTTGGTTCGACAAGTTCCACGCTAAATATCCTAACATTCCAATCGGATGTAGTGAATACGGCTGTGAAGCTCTTAACTGGCATACATCTAACCCACAGCAGGGTGACTATACAGAAGAATATCAGGCATACTACCACGAAGAGCTTATTAAGCAGTTCTTCACACGTAAGTATATGTGGGCAACCCACGTATGGAATATGTTTGACTTTGGTGCTGACGCTCGTAACGAGGGTGGCGAGAATGGCCAGAATCACAAGGGACTTGTTACATTTGACCGTAAGTATAAGAAGGATTCCTTCTACGCTTACAAGGCATGGTTATCAGATGACCCATTCGTTCATATCTGCGGAAAGAGATATGTTGACCGTGTAGAAGACGTTACTAAGGTAACAGTTTACTCAAATCTTCCTGAGGTTGAGCTCTTTGCTAACGGTGTAAGCCTTGGCAAGAAGGAAAGCCCGGAGCACTTCTTCTATTTCGACGTTCCTAACAGCGGTGAAACTACTTTAGTTGCAGTTGCAGGCGAACAGAAGGACGAGAGCTTCATCCGCAAGGTTGCAGAGTTCAATAACGACTACCGCTTAAAAGAAAAGGGTGCTATCCTTAACTGGTTCGATATTACTGAAGTTGAAGGCTACTTCTCATTAAATGATAAATTAGGTGATATTGTTGCTACTGAAGAAGGTAAGGCAGTATTTGCCGGACTTGCAGGCAAGATGATGAAACAGCTTAGCGGTGGCAGTGGCGGAATGACCGGTGGCATGGATGTTGGTGAAGGTATGATGCAGATGATGAACGGCTTCACAGTAATTCGTCTGACAACACTTATGGGTACTGCCGGAGTTGAGTTAACAAAAGAAGATCTTCTTGGACTTAACGCTATGCTCAACAAAATTAAAAAGCCAAACTAGTTAAATACTTTTCTCTCATATTTTTTCTTATACGTTTTTAACGACGGCGGGTCCATTGCGAAATGCAATGGACCCGCCGTTGTTTTATATACTTTATTATTTAATTCCCCTGGCAGCAAGAACTTCTGTCAGGGGAATTTAAACATCCAAAATACTTTTAATATACTGATATCTCAATACTTTTCCATTCATGCAAGCCTGTTCCTAATGCATTTTTGTTAAGCACAGAGAATCCATTTAACTCACCTTGAAAAAGATAATCCTCGTCACCAAACAACACATTAAAATATCCTGCATCAATGCAGTCTACCATATTGCCATCGAGGTCTAATACATATACCTTGTGATTGCTCTTGGAATAATCATTTAAATCAATATCTGTTTCGTCATTCTCATCAAAGTAAAGCCTTTCACCCATTACATTTAGATTATACCTATTATCAAAGTAAAGAGATTTTCCATCATATGACAAAAACACGTACTCATTCAATTCAAAAAAGAGCTCATCCATTCCGGTCGAAACATCATAGCAATGCACTCCATCCGACATTGTATAATATATTTTATCTTCAACTACGGCATAATCACCTCGTACATTCTTTAAAACAGACTTTACAGCATCTTCATTACTATCATAATAACAGATATTAAAGCTGAACTCTGTATAATCCTTATCCAAAGAGCAACATTCAATAAACAGTACACCATCACCATAGCCTCTGATTTTCTGTAAGTCAGCATCGTATCCACTATAATTATAAAGTTTTTCAGGCTCTGCTCCAACTTCTAGCGCAACTCTGTATAAAGAAGTATCATTACCCCCTGTATATATAGAATAGTAGGCATATCCTCTATGAACACATATTTTAGGCCATATATCACCTGAGAACAATTTACATACCTTTTCTGCTGAAGAGCCATCCAGCAGCTTTCTATACAAAAAGTACGTTCTGCTATCACTAAGCACATAGTAAATATATCCGTCATAATACTGAATATATGTTGCATCTCCAAGATATGCATCACATTCCTCTGTTTTATGATTGCAATCGATATTAGAGCATACCGGAATTACTTCAGCATTTTCTTTATCCATATAATAAAGAAAACCCATATAGTTTATGTAATATCCATCTTGTACAGTTACTATATCCGCATTCTCATTCCAGAAAAACTGATAATCTGTCCCTGCATTATACTCGGTGTTTTGGAAATTCTCCAGCGGAGTTACTTCTTTGTTTAAACTTTCTGATTTCTTTGAACAGCCCATAGTAAAAATGAAACTGACTGCAATAATTGTGATTATTATCTTTTTCATAATGTTCCTCATATCCAGTTGTGCTAAATCTTGTATTTAAAAGTATATATTGATGAAAAGCCATTATTTAAGTTTGTTGTCCTTCTTAAACTCATACTATTCCAAGATGACATATCATTAGTGAACACGCAGCCACTTCTTGGTCCTTGGTTATATACTTCACAGTTTGAAGCTTTACCTACCCCATTACCCCCGTATATATCCCACTTGTATATCGCAGTTCCTGCTTTATTAGTACAACAAGCAGTTCCTTTAAATTGGTAATATGCATCACTACATTGTGTCGCTACCATATAAATGTTGGTACTACTAGTCGAATATGCTATATTATGTTTACCACAGGTATAACTACCTCCGTAAGCTAAAGATGTCATTGACATTCCTAAAACCATCACTATGCATAATACTGCACAAATCACTCTTTTATTTGCAATTTTCTTCATTTTATATCCTTTCCGTACTCTCTCAAAAGTAATATATTTCCCCCTAGGACTTTTGAAATGAATCCTATTTTTATATTACAGCATCAATATTATCGCAAATTCTATTTCTGCCCAGCCTACTGTATCAGTAGGCATTCACATACTACCATATTTATCTATTTATTGATATTGGTTTTTGTAATAAATTATACTTTATTTTTAATATCTTTTGTTGGCTGCAGAATTACTGAATTCAGTTCCTCTGTCTGTTAAGCATATTTTGAAAACCGTAATGAAGCTGATGGTCACCAATTTATGTCTTCCCACCTTATAGAATTTGACAACTCTTTATTTATCCAGTTAATCCTCTCCTCATTTCCGCGCTTAACAAACTTCCAGTACATTCTCATAATAACACCTTCAATTATAAGCATAATTATCGCAAAACCACACATATCTACTATTGATTCAAACAGATTTGTCAAATACATTACAAGTGTGGCTATGCCTACAATCACTATCGGCAATGCTATATAGAAATACGGCTTCTTATTGCTGCATTCAGCCAGCTCTGCCTGCAAAAATTCTTCCTTTGTCAGTGATTCAAGTCCTTTTTTCCTAAGTTTTTTATTTTTTGTAAAATAGCGTTTCTTCTCAACCTGTGTAAAATCTGCTACTCCCTGTTCTGCAGCGGCATAATCCCAAAAACCAGTTTTATTTTTTCTCTTTTTTCTGGTTGCTACTCTATATATAACCATCATAATACAAGCTACAATAAATGAAATCCACACCGGAAGGTTTGCAATGTTTTTTTCGTCCCAAAAAACATATAAAGCAAAACCAGCGGCAAAAAATGCAAAAAAAATTACTACTATCCTTACACAGTTAACGACAATCATAGCTATTTTCTTTATTCTAAACATTATTTTCTTCACTATATAGTCTGCTATAAATTTAACAATATGGATTGATAAAAGCCACAAACCATACATCGCTATATTATACTCAGACCTATATGTAAAAAAGGAAACATCCGTACCTTCTAAATACTCCATAAAAAATGCAATCATGTCAAACACAGCTATTCCGAAAAATGCATATACTAAACTTTTAGTGCTTTCTAAGAAATATAAAACCTGCTCCTTTATGCCATACCCGGAACAAAAGGTTTTACAGAATTTCTCCATACTCTTTCCTGTTATTTTTTCTACAGGACGGCCATCTTTCTGTGCTGTAAGAAATGTATCCAGCAGATTGCTCATCATATCTTCTTTTGACTGCTCGTCTATACTATTTGCATTAACATATGCTTCAATCTGCCTGAATGCTTCCTTATACTCACCCTCTAACTTCTTTGTATATAACACATAACTATCAAACATTTTCATACTCGTATAATCTAATTATCCTTTATAGGGTGATTGGATTATACTTTTTCCTTTCTTTTTATTTTTGGTTATATCATGGAACTCATATGTTCCTGTATAATACTTAAAGCACTGTGGATTTGTTATTTTTCTATTACAGCTTTGACTGTTGC
>JAZULV010000102.1:0-35667 GCA_045603305.1 Lachnospiraceae bacterium
AACAGTAGCAGTAGGAAGAACAGGCGGCTGGGGAATCTTCAGTGAGTTTAAGGGTACAGAGGTACGCCTTACAGCAGGAACACATACATTCAAGGTATATGCAGACGGCGGAAGATACAACCTCAACTGGTATGAGCTTACAAGCATTTCAGTTGACAGTGAGCAGAATCCAACAGAAGCACCAACCCAGAATCCAACAGAAGCTCCAACCCAGGCTCCGACTGAAGAATCTACAGGAAAAGATAATGATGTAGAATTTGGAACTGATGAGCCAACAGAGGCACCAACCGAGGCTCCAACAGAAGCACCAACTGAGGAACCTACTACACAGTATGTACCAAGTTACAGAGGCGGATATGACCTTGCAGTAACCAATATTGCATGGGGCGGAACATCAATTTCAGCAGGAACACAAGTAGTATGGACAGTAACAATTATGAATGACGGTGATACAGATATCCCAGCCGGAACAACAATTGGTTATCAGGTTCAGGTTGACGGAAACACAGGCAATATCACATGGTGTGATTCATATAATGGTGGTCTCAAGGCCGGACAGAAGGTTGAGCTTACAGCTAACGGCGGTACAACAGGTAACTATTGGTCAGCTACAAATGGTTCACATTCAATCATGGCATGGGTTGATGACGTTAACAGACTTAATGCAGAGGTTAACGAAAACAACAACCAGTACACAATTAACCTTACTATTCCTTATGTAGCAGGTGGTAATACAGAGCAGCCTGCATCAACAGAGGCCCCAACAGAGGCACCAACAGAAGCCCCAACCCAGGCACCAACAGAGGCACCGACAGAAGAACCTACTACAGAATATGTACCGGTTTACAGAGGCGGATATGACCTTGTGGTAACGGATATTTCATGTAATCATGAATCTATATCAGCAGGAACCCAGGTGGTTTGGACAGTAACTATTATGAATGACGGTGATACAGATATCCCTGCCGGAACTATTATCGGTTATCAGGTTCAGATTAATGGCGATACAGCCAATATTACATGGTGTGATTCATATACCAGCGGACTTAAGGCCGGTCAGTCAGTATCACTTACAGCAAATGGCGGTACAAACGGTAACTATTGGACAGCAGTAAATGGTACACATTCAATCACTGCATGGGTAGATGATGTTGACAGACTTGCATCAGAGGTAGATGAGAATAATAATATGTATACTGTAACATTAGCGGTACCATCAACAGGTGGTCCGACAGGCGGTACAACAGGAGATAATATTAAGGGTAAGACATTCTTCTTCTTAGGTTCTTCTGTTACTTATGGATATACTACTAACGGAGTATCATTTGTAGATCATATTGCACAGAGAAACAACTGTACATGTGTAAAGGAAGCAGTATCAGGCACAACATTAGTGGATAATGGATATGATTCATATGTCCAGAGAATGATTAGAGGTTTTGATAAGAACGCTGATTGCGACCATTTCATATGCCAGCTTTCAACCAATGATGCTTCTCAGAATTTACCATTAGGAAGCGTAAGCAGTTCATACAATTTATCAGATTTCAACACCTCTACTATAATAGGTGCTATGGAATATATTATCTGCTATGCTAAGAATACATGGAATTGTCCGGTAAGCTTCTACACTGGAACTTATTATAACAATTCAAATTATCAGGCAATGGTAGATGCGTTATACCAGCTTAAGAATAAGTGGGGCATTGGCATCATCGACTTGTGGAACAATGAAGACATGAGAAATGTAAGTTCTTCAGATTATAACAGATACATGGCTGACAGCGTACATCCTACAGCAGCCGGATATTTAGAGTGGTGGACACCTGAATTTGAAGAGTATTTACAGAACTTTGATTATAGTGAATATGAAAATCAGTTAAGTGATGCAGCAAAGGCAAAAGAGAAAGTATTATCATATCTTAACAGCATAAGTGGATATAAGACTGTTATAGGTATGCACAACAGAGAGCCTAATTCAAATCCTACACAGCAGACTGACAGAGTGGTTGCGATTACCGGCCAGACTCCTGCATTATGGAGCGGTGACTTCCTTTATTCATCAAATGATGTGGCAAACCGTTGGACTATGATTTACGAATGTGAAAGACAGTGGAATAACGGTTCAATAGTTCAGATTATGTTCCATGTAGCACCACCTACAGTATCAGTTGCATCAGAGAAGTATGGTGTTGACTGGACAAGTGGTAATAATGCAATCTGCTCTTCACTTACAGATGCCCAGTGGAATGATTTAATTACAAATGGCGGCTCATTAAACAGAGCATGGAAACAGAGATTAGATGAGTATGCGGTATACCTTAGATATTTATATGACAAGGGCATTCCTGTTATTGTAAGACCTTTCCATGAGATGAACCAGGGTGTATTCTGGTGGGGCGGAAGAAAAGGCTACAACGGAACTCAGGCGTTATACAGACTTACCAGAGACTATTTTGAGAATGAGTTAGGTTTTGATAACCTTATCTGGGTATGGGATATGCAGGATTTATCCTACGACTGGGATCAGTATAATCCTGGCACATCTTACTGGGATATACTTGCTGTCGACTTCTATAATGGCGATGGTTACACATCATATAAGTATAACTATGCGTTAAGTATAGCCGGTGACAAGATGATAGCTATCGGTGAGTGTGATAAGCTTCCTACAGCATCGACTTTATACAGCCAGCCGCGCTGGGTATTCTGTATGAGCTGGTCTGAGCTTACATTTAGCCATAATAGTAATTCTGAGATACAGAATTTGTACTGGGCTGAGAATGTAATAGTAAGGAATGAGTTACCAAGTTTTAAATAATGTATAAGTTTTCGGGGTCAAAAGGTATTTTGACCCCGAAATTTAAAATATGCCCTCGAAGTTTTTTAGTAAAAATATTGATTTATGCATATATTTTGTGTATAGTATATTAAGTGTATTTTATAGCATTAAATATACGGAGGCAGGATGATGGAAGAAACTAAGATAAAAACTATTGTCGCTCTGGATGCTATGGGAGGGGATAATGGTACGGCTGCCATGGTACAGGGAGCAGTTGAGGCTGTTAATACAAGCAGCGATATTAAAGTGCTTCTTGTTGGTATCGAAGATACGATTAAAGCAGAACTGATAAAATACCAGTATCCTTCAGAGCTTATTCAGATAGTGAGTGCATCTGAAGTTATTACCAATGACGAATCACCTACATCTGCAATCAGAAGGAAGAAGGATTCCTCTATTGTTGTAGGTATGAGACTTGTTAGAGATGGTGAGGCTGATGCATTTGTATCTGCCGGAAGTACCGGTGCGGTGCTTGCTGGAGGCATATTTATAGTAGGCAGGCTTAAAGGCGTTGAGAGAGCTCCTATAGCAACTGTTATTCCAACAGAGAAGGGTGTATCGCTTTTAGTTGACAGCGGAGCGAATGTTGATGCGAGATCTACACATCTTATTCAGTTTGCAAAGATGGGCTCTATTTACATGAAATATGTAATGGGTATTGACAACCCTAGAGTATCTATTGTAAATATAGGTGTAGAAGAAGAAAAGGGAAATGCACTGGTTAAAGAAACCTATCCATTATTAAAGGCGTGTAGTGATATTAATTTTACAGGAAGTATAGAGGCGAGAGAGATTCCTCATGGCGGTGCAGACGTAATTGTATGTGAAGGCTTCACAGGTAACGTTATTTTGAAGTTATATGAGGGAGTTGGAGCTACTCTTATAAGCATGGTTAAGAAGGGTATGTTAGTATCGCTTCGTTCAAAGATTGGAGCGCATCTTGTAAAACCGGCATTGAAAGATACACTTAAAGCTTTTGATGCTACCCAGTATGGCGGGGCACCACTTTTAGGACTTAACGGTCTGGTAGTGAAGACCCACGGAAGTTCAACTGCAAAGGAAGTTAAGAACACTATATTCCAGTGTGTTACTTTTAAGGAACAGCGCATTACTGAAAAGCTGAGTGAATGTTTTATTATAGAAAAAGATAACTAAGAAAGGGCGATTATTATGGAATTTGAAAAGATTCAGAGCATTATTGCAGAAGTATTAAATGTAGAAAAAGAAAAAATCACTATGGACACAACATTTGTTGATGATTTAAATGCTGACTCAATTGATATTGTGCAGATTATCATGAGTATCGAAGAAGAATTTGGTATTACTATACCGGATGATGCTTCTGAAAAGATTGTGACTGTTGGTGATGCTGTTGAGCAGATTAAGAATGTATAATTCTGCATACTAAGGTACGTGGATAAGCCCTCTCTACCCTATGATGGAGAGGGCTTTAATTCTAATGTTAAATTAAATCTAAAAAAATAGATTTAGTTATAGATACTGTTCCTAATATTGGAGGAAAGTAATGGGAGTAAAAGTTGATTTTGAAGACCTGCAGGAGACTATAGGTTATAAGTTTACCGATACTAAGAAGCTTGTTCATGCGATGACTCACAGTTCATTTGTAGGTGAACGCAAGATGAAGAAGGAGAAGAGCAACGAGCGTCTGGAATTCTTAGGTGATGCTGTACTGGAGCTTTGCAGCAGTGAATTTCTTTATATGAATTATAAAGATATGCCGGAGGGTGAGCTTACTAAGCTTAGGGCCAGTGCGGTCTGCGAATTTTCGCTGGCAGGATGTGCGAGAAGCATAAATCTTGGAAAGTATATTATACTTGGCAAGGGCGAGTTTATGACAGGCGGCAGTGAGAGAGATTCCATACTGTCGGATGCTTTTGAGGCACTTATTGGTGCCATATATTTAGATGGTGGTTTTGCTAGTGCAAAAGAGTTTGTATTTAGGTTTGTTATGAATGATTTAGAGAATAAGCAGCTCTTTTATGATAGCAAGACTATCCTGCAGGAAATGATACAAAAGGCTCATACAGGAGAATTGTCATACAAGCTGATTGATGAGAAGGGACCGGATCATTGCAGGGAATTTGTTGCTGCGGTCTATATTGATGGCAAAATGTGCGCTACAGGTAAGGGAACCAGTAAGAAGTCAGCGGAGCAGGCAGCTGCTTATGAGGCTATTCTTGCTATAAAGAACAAGAAAAGTTCTAATGATTAAACAGGCAGGTGAAGTATGTACTTAAAAAGTATTGAATTACAGGGATTTAAGTCCTTTGCGAATAAGATAAATTTTGAATTTCATGATGGTATTACCGCTATTGTCGGACCAAACGGCAGTGGTAAGAGTAATGTTGCTGATGCAGTAAGATGGGTTCTTGGTGAGCAGAGTTCAAAGCAGCTTCGTGGTTCCAACATGCAGGACGTTATTTTTTCAGGAACCCAGAACAGAAAGGCCCAGGGCTATGCCTATGCGGCACTTACTCTTGATAATTCAGACCATAGTCTTGCTATAGATTATGATGAGGTTACAGTTGGAAGAAGGGTATACCGCTCCGGTGAGAGTGAGTATACTTTAAATGGCACGCCTTGTCGTCTGAAGGATATATATGAATTATTCTATGACACCGGTATTGGTAAGGAAGGTTATTCTATTATCGGTCAGGGCCAGATTGACAAGATATTAAGCGGCAAGCCGGAGGACAGGCGAGAGCTTTTCGATGAAACTGCCGGTATTGTTAAGTATAAGAAGAGAAAGATTGCAGCTCAGAAGAAGTTTGAGAACGAAGAAGTTAATTTGAGCAGAGTAACGGACATTTTACTTGAGTTAGAGAAGCAGTTCGGACCTTTGGAGCGTCAGTCTGAGAAGGCGAAGGAATATTTAAAACTCAAAGAAGAGCTTAAGAAGTTCGATATCAATGGTTATCTTCTTGAGAGCAATCAGATAAACGAGAAGATAAAAAAGGCAGAGGAAGACTCTGTTATTGTAAACGGACAGTTAGAAGAACTGGTTAATGAGTCGGAAGGTTTAAGAAGACAGTACGAGGAGTTAGAGCAGGAACTGGATACTTTGGAGCAGGTTATTAATGATAACCGTGAAAAAGCCAACAGTCTCAGCGTTATGTCGGAAAATCTCGACGGTCAGATTAAAGTTACATATGAGCAGATTAATACTGAGCGTGCCGGTATTACCCACATAGAATCAAGACTTTCTGATATTGACAGAGAGATAAAAGAGAAGATTAACGAGAAGGACAGTATTACTGTATCTAAGGGCGAGATAAATGTGCAGATAGATGCTGTAGATGACAAAATAACAGCATTGGAAGAGGTTATTGCCAAGGATAATACTGTCATAGAAGAACTTAATGAAGCGGTATCCTTAAGTAAGGACTCTATTTATAATGCCATGAGTGAGAAAGCTGGTCTTGACGCAAGACTTTTGCACTATGAGACACTTAAGGAACAGAATCAGGCAAGAAAACAGGAGTTATCCTTAAAGCTTGCCAAGTTTAAGGAAGAAGAAGAAACTCAGAAGAAGCTTATTTCAGAGCTTAAGGAAGAAAAGAAGCGCTTAAGTGAAGAAACAGAAGCTCTAAATAGAAAGCGTAAAGAATTGACTGACAGTCTCGTTGATTTTAAGTCAAAGGCAGATGAGCTTATATCATTATATGATAGTAAGAAAAATGAATACAATTCTTTAAGTACAAGGTTGGAATCTTTAAGAAATATTGCTGAAAGATACGAGGGTTACGGTAACAGCGTAAAGCGTGTTATGGAGTCCCGTACAAGGTTTGGCGGTATTGTCGGCGTGGTTGCAGACCTTATTGAAGTACCTTCAAAATATGAAACTGCTGTAGAAACAGCTCTTGGCGGTACAATTCAGAATATTGTAACTGACAATGAGCAGACTGCAAAAAAGGCAATTGAATATTTAAAGACTAATAAGTTCGGCCGAGCTACATTTTTACCACTTACAAGTATTAGCGGCAAGGGGGATTTCTCAAAGCCGCAGGTGCTTAGTGAGAAAGGTGTTATAGGAACTGCGGACAGTCTAGTAAGTATAAAGGGTGGTCATACCGAATTGCTTAAGTACCTTTTGGGCAAGATAGTAGTTGTTGACCATATTGATAATGCTATTTCTTTATCGAAGAAGTATCAGCAGTCCGTAAAGCTTGTTACCTTAGAGGGAGAGCTTTTCAATCCGGGTGGAGCAGTCTCCGGTGGTGCCTATAAGAACAACAGTAATCTTCTTGGCAGGAAGAGAGAGCTTGAGGAATTAGAGGCCCAGAAGGATGTTGTCGCAAAAGAGCTTAAGGATATTGATGGGCAGAAGGCTGATATTAAGGGTAAATTAGAAGCACTTAAGAGTGAATTATCATCAAATGATGCTTCTCTTCAGAATAATAAAATAAACGAAAACCGCATTGAAGTTCAGAGTCTTGCTGCAGACCAGAGAAGCAGGGAGCTTAAGGAGCAGGAAGCTGATATTGCAAAGGAAACCCAGATTATTAAAGACCAGCTTGTAACTATTGAGCAGAGTAAGGGTGATTTGAAAGATTCTACTAAGCTTGTATCGGTTAAGAGCAGGGATGCTGAGAAAGAATTAAAGAAGTTAGAAAAGCAGCTTGAGTCAGCACTTTTAAAGAAAGACCAGCATGTAATTAATCTTGAGAACTTAAAGCTTGAATTTGCGAACCTCTCCCAGAAGGACTCATTTATCATGGAGAACATGGACAGAGTTGACAGAGAGAAGGAGAAGCTAGAAAAAGAAAGCGCAGAGTTAAAGGCTAATATCAGTTCTTCTGAAAGTATTATTAATGAGAAGAATAATCATATATTAGATATAAAGCAGCAGATTACTAATGCGAAGGCTTCAATTGAAGAGCTTAATATTAGGACTAGTGAACTTGTTAAGACCAGAGATGAGAAATCAACAGTTAAAAAGAGTTATTTTGATAAGAAGGAAGATATCAGTACACAGATAAGTGCTCTTGAAAAAGAAAAATTCAGACTGGAGAACCAGTTAGAGAAGCTTACAGAGCAGTTAGACAAGTATGTAGAGTATCTTTGGAATGAATATGAGATGACTCCGGTAGAGGCTTCCAATTACGAAATTCATCTTGAGGTATCTTTAACTGAAATCAGAAAGAGAATTAGTGAATTAAAGCAGTCTATTAAGAACTTAGGCCCTGTAAATGTCAATGCTATTGAGGATTTTAAGGAAGTATCAGAGAGATATTTCTTCTTGAAGGCACAGCATGAGGATTTGATTAAGGCAAAGGAAAGCCTTATGGGTATTATTGCTGAGCTTGATGAAGGCATGAGAAAGCAGTTCAAGGAGAAGTTTGCTGATGTTCAGGTTGAGTTCGACAAGGTATTCAAAGAACTTTTCGGAGGCGGTAAGGGTACCTTAGAGCTTATGGATGATGAGGATGTGTTAGAGGCAGGTATTCAGATTATCGCTCAGCCACCGGGAAAAAAGCTTCAGAACATGATGCAGTTATCCGGTGGAGAGAAGGCGCTTACTGCTATATGTCTGTTGTTTGCAATCCAGAACTTAAAGCCTTCACCATTCTGTCTGCTTGACGAGATTGAGGCGGCACTTGACGATTCAAACGTAACCAGGTATGCAGAATATCTTGGCAAGTTAAAGACTAACACCCAGTTTATCGTTATTACCCATCGTCGTGGTACTATGGTAATAGCAGACCGATTATATGGTATTACCATGCAGGAGAAGGGTGTGTCCACACTGGTATCCGTAGATTTGACAGACGAGAAGTTTTTACAGGAAAATAATCAGGAGGCATAGAGCATGGGAGAAAAGAAAGGCTTTTTTAAAAGGCTTGCAGAAGGTCTTAGTAAGACCAGAAATAATATAGTAGCCGGAGTTGACAATATATTCAGTGCGTTCTCATCAATTGATGATGATTTTTATGAGGAGCTTGAGGAAACACTTATAATGGGTGATTTAGGTGTTCATACTACTGAAGCAATTATCGAGGATTTAAAAGTTAAGGTTAAAGAAGAAAAGATTAAGAAGCCGGCAGATTGTAAGGCGTTTCTCATTGATAGTATAAAAAAGCAGATGGATATTGGCGAGAATGCTTATGACTTTGAGACTAAAAAATCTGTTATACTTGTAGTTGGTGTAAACGGAGTAGGAAAGACTACTTCCATAGGTAAGCTTGCCGGTCAGTTTAAGAATAACGGCAAAAAGGTAATCCTTGCGGCAGCGGATACTTTCAGGGCAGCGGCTATTGACCAGCTTGGTGAGTGGGCAAACCGTGCCGGAGTTGAGATGATTGCGCAGCAGGAAGGCTCTGACCCGGCAGCAGTAGTATATGATGCGGTTGCAGCGGCGAAAGCACGTAAGGCAGACATACTGATTTGTGATACTGCAGGAAGACTTCATAACAAGAAGAATCTTATGGAGGAGCTTAGAAAGATTAACCGTATTATCGACAATGAATACAGTGAAGCCTATAAGGAAACGCTCGTAGTATTAGACGGAGCTACCGGACAGAATGCTTTAGAGCAGGCGAGACAGTTTAAAGAGGTTACTGATATTTCAGGTATTATTCTTACTAAGCTTGACGGTACTGCTAAGGGTGGTATTGCTGTAGCAATTCAGGCTGAGCTTGGCGTGCCGGTAAAGTATATCGGTGTAGGCGAGAAGATTGATGATTTGCAGAAGTTTAACGCGGATGATTTCGTAAATGCATTATTTGAAGTAGATATAAAGGAAGAGGACTAAGTATGTATACATTAGAAAAGTTTGAGCAGGCTTCTGAGGTTGTTAAAAATGTGACAAATGAGACGAAGCTTATATACAGCAGATATTTTAGTGACCAGACAGGTAATAAGGTATATCTTAAGCCTGAGAATATGCAGTTTACAGGCTCATATAAGATAAGAGGTAACTATTATAAGCTTAGCACTATGTCTGATGAAGAGAAGGCAGGAGGCGTAATGACAGCGTCTGCCGGTAATCATGCTTTAGGTATAGCTTATGCAGCATCAAGACTCGGAGTAAAGGTTACTATAGTTATGCCTTCCACCATGTCTTTGTCAAAGGTTAATAAGGCAAAAGAATACGGTGCAGAAATTGTGCTTTACGGCAACTGTTTTGAAGAGGCTTATGAATATGGTGAAAAGCTTGCCAAGGAAAAAGGCCTGCCATTTATTCACCCATTCAATGATATAGATGTTTCTACAGGTAACGGAAGTATAGCCATGGAGATTATTCAGGAGCTTCCTACAGTAGATTATATACTTGTGCCTGCAGGTGGCGGCGGTCTTATAGCCGGAGTTGCTACTCTTGTAAAGATGCTCAATCCTAAGATTAAGATAATAGGTGTTCAGCCATCAGGAGCAAATTGCATTCAGGAATCATTAAGAAGAGGTGAAGTTGTAACTTTAGACAAGGTAAGCACAATTGCTGATGGTGTAGCTATTAAAGCTCCGGGCGAGAATGTGTTCCCATACATAAAAGAAAATGTAGACGAGATTATTACAGTTGAGGATCATGAGCTTATAGTTGCTTTCCTGGATTTAGTTGAGAATCACAGAATGGTTGCGGAGAATGCGGGTCTTCTTACTATAGCTGCGTTAAAGCATCTTGATATGAGTAATAAAAAGGTTGTATCAATTATAAGCGGCGGTAACATGGACATTATTACTATGTCATCTACCGTACAGCATGGTCTTACCATGAGAGACAGAGTATTTACTATTTCAGTGCTGCTTCCTGACAAGCCGGGTGAATTGGTGAAGGTGGCAGAGATTATTTCTGAGCTTAGGGGTAATGTTATTAAGCTTGAGCACAACCAGTTTGTAAGTGTCAACAGAAATGATGCAGTGGAGCTTAAGATTACCATGGAGGCTTACGGAACCGAGCACAAGAATCAGATATTTGAGGAGCTTGTGAAGAAAGGGTACCGTCCAAAGATAGTGTAATGAGAAACAATGAGTCAAATAGACGCAGGATTGTATTTGCATGAATGAGAGTGGATATTTGATAAAGTTTTTTCAACGCTGTAATGTTTAAGAAAAACATGGAGGATTTACAATGACAGACATACAATCATTAATTCAGGAATATAAAATGACAGGAAATAAGGATGTATATCGTCAGATTTTAAATGCAGTCAGAACTTTAGATAATATATGGGTGCCTATTTCACAGCATACAAGAAGTACATATATTGAGATTAAGGACAATATGCCTACTGCATACATATTTACAAAACAAAGTTACTGTGAGGAGTTTCGTGAGAGGTTGTCCAATGCGATGCTTCTGGTACGTACTGTTGCTAACCCTGCTAATCTTAGATTACAGATGTTTAGTGATTTTTTGCGTTCAGGAATTCAGAAAATTGTTATAGACAGCGGACATGTGTATCAGGAGATTCTTATCAGTGATATGATCAGAGAGGAAGCACCGGCAGGACAGGCAAGAAAGCCTATTAAGAATCCTGAAGTTGTTGTATGTGCTAACCTACTTGTACAGGAGATGAGCCGTAGAAATGCACCGCCTGTACTCAGAGAGAATTTAGTTAAGGCGGTTACAAAGGGAGAATTCCTTGTGCCGGCTAACAAGGACGTGAAATTTGACGAGACCGGAAAGATTGAAATCGGCAGCCAGATTTCATTCCAGATGATAAGAAATCCACAGGGACAGAATTTTATACCTGTGTATACTGATATGATAGAGTTTAAGAAGTTTGATATGGAGGACAAGTTTGCCGGAATTATAGTTCCTTTTGCCGGAATCAAGCCGCTCCTTGAAAAGGCTGAGGGCATTGTTATAAATCCGCAGGGGGCAAATGTTCCTCTAAACATGAAGATTAATGAAAAGAAGCCGGATGTTAATGCTTCAATTAATAAGCAGGTGGCAGAAGGTCTTAATAATGATGTGCAGGAAGATAGCAGGTATGATAGTAATTATTCATTAGGCAGCAGTGAGGACTTGCCGGAAGAGATGCTTAAAGAAGTGGCAGAGTTTTTTAGCACAGAGAAGGGCGTAAAGAAAGCATATGCTGTGGGTATTACAAGAGATAATAAGCCGGGTTGTCTTTATGTTGTTGATTATGAGGGTGACAGTATTGCTCTTTATCAGGGGCTGGTAATGATATCAGCCAGATATATTGGTGCTCTTCAGGTTGAGATGAGAGAATATAATTTGCCGGAGGCTAAGCAGGCTATAGAAGGCAAAGCACCATTTTATGAAGCTTAGAACATTTTGGAGGAAGAATAATGTCTGATATTAGTACAATGTCCTATGAGGAAGCGTTAAAACTTGCCGAAGCAGGAGATACTGATGCTTTAGTCAATCTTGGAGTGAGACTCTGGGAAGGCGAAGGAGCAGATAAGGATTCAAAGAAAGCCATGGAGTATTTTATTCGTGCAGCTGAGGGTGACAATCCACAGGCAAGTTATCTTTTAGGTATGATTTACCTTGGTGATGACGAGTATATGGATTTAAAGAAAGCGGTTGCAAGCTTTGAAAAAGCTTCAAATCTTAAATTTGCTCCGGCTATGACTGAACTGGCAGTTATGCTTATCAATGGTGATGGTATTGAAAAGGACCAGCAGAGAGCAGCAAAACTTCTTACTATGGCGGCAAAGCTTGGTGATGAGAGAGCAGAAGAACTGCTTGAGTCTACAGAGGACGGAAGTTTTGACGGCGGAAATGAATTTACCGGTGTCGAGGATATTGTAAAGAAGTCAGATGAATTTACTACAAAGGTGTTTTATAAGCGACTTTTTGGCAGAGAAAGAAAACAGGAAGTGTGGTATGAAAAGTACGGACTTCCTATCAGAGTGAGTTTTCTTTATCTTAATTTCAGAACCTCAGACGCATTTAACAGGGAGAGATTTCAGGAAGCGTTAAATGTTCTTGCCGTAGAAGAGATAACAAGACTTGGTGTTGCTAAAACTGACGCAGAGGCAGAGCTTAGAAAGAGAATAATCGAAATCTACAGAAACGAAGATACATTATTTAATAATTTCTACAGCCTTGGCATGATTAACAGTTACAGTGAAGCGGTTAATATCTGCTTAAGTCTTATGATGGACAGCATTCCGGAAGAGGATCATCACAAAGAAGAAAAGACTATTATGACTGAGCTTAGGAAAGTATTTTTTGAATAAGCGGTTTGAGATGATTTTTAGGTTAAAGGTTCTTAATACACGGAGGGGTAATATGAAGCGTATAGCTAAGTTTTATAAAGTAAGTGAAGAACAGTTTAAGAAGGACTGGGAAGATAGTTTTAGTGAATGTGCTGACACATGGAAGATGGTTTATGACAATATTAAACTTCCAAGAAGGGCTACTGCCGGTTCTGCAGGATATGATTTCTTTACAACTTCAGATATAGAGCTTGATCCGGGCGAGACTATAAAGATTCCTACCGGTATCAGAGCATGGATGGAGGATGGCTGGGTACTTAAAGTATATCCTAGAAGCGGTCTTGGATTTAAGTACAGACTCCAGCTTAATAATACTGTTGGTATCATTGACAGCGATTATTTTAATGCGGCCAATGAAGGTCATATTTTTATAAAGATTACTAATGACAGTAACGAAGGAAAGCATCTTTCCATGAAGGAAGGAGAGGCTTTTGCCCAGGGATTATTTATTGAATATGGTATAACTATTGATGATGAATGTCAGGCGGAAAGAACCGGAGGTTTGGGAAGCACCAGCGGCAATGTATAGTCATTTGTTTCGATAACATCAGATAGGGAAGATAGCGAGAGGTATGCACATGTTATATGTTAGGTTAAAAAAATCAGCTTTTATTATATTTGCAGTATTATTGGTGACTATGTTTACCGGATGTACATCCAGAGCTGACAAGTATAATGAAGAAGGTCTTGGATATTATGAAAACGGAGATTTGGATGCTGCAATAGGGTGTTTTGACGAAGCTATTAGAAAGAATGGTAAAGAGTCTGCATACTATGTAAATAAGTGTTATGCACAAATCGCAAAAGAGGATTACAGTGGTGCAATGGACAGCATTAACAGTGCATATACTCTGGAACCTGAATCAAAATATGTTTTACGAGCAGAAGGTATACTTAATTATCGTACAGGCAAGTATGATGAAGCTATTGCAAACTTTAACAAGTGCCTTGAATTAGTCGGAGATTATGTAACAGATTTTGAATATGATGTACTTAAGTATAAAGCAGACGCAGAAATTACCATGGGATATGCAGAAGATGCAATTGAATCATATTCTGTGTTAGTTGAAACCCAGGAGGATAATAAATTATATTATTACTGGAGAGCAAAATCACATATTATGGCGGCAGATGAAGAGTCTGCGGTAAATGATTTAAAGAATTATATTCTGAGAGATAATAATTATAACACATATATTCAGGCTTATTATGAATTAGCAAATGCCGGTTATACAGACAGCGGAATTAATATTTTAAATGATGCATTAAAGCTTTCAGACTCTACCGCGGAAGATTGTAAATATCGAGGAATGATTTATAATATTCTTGGAGACTATAACAAGGCAATTACTGAATTCCAGAAGGTTAGCGATGACGAAAAAAATGCAGAAATCTGCATATATGAAGGAATGTCTTTTGCTGCAATTGGTGATATGAATAACGCTGCAGACTTTTATCAGAAAGCTGTAGAAAGAGGCGGAAGCGATACATTTTTGTTTTATGAGATCGGCTTGTGTAATATGAGTCTTGGTAACTATGAAGATGCGATTTACTATATTACAAGAGGTATCGAGGTTGCTGATGAAGAGTATCTTGAGAAGTTAATGTACCTTCAGATTATTTGTTATGAATATTCAGGAAAGTATGGCGATGCACTTCAAAGTCTTACTGCTTATATTGAAGCTTTCGGAAGCAATGAAGAGTTGGAGCATGAGTTAGCTTTTCTTAAATCAAGAACGGAGTAATAGTATTGATTGAATTAGATGATATTAAAGAAAAAGTAATATTGCTCGGAGTAAGTCAGAGTGATAGTGATGATACAGAATCATCGTTAAATGAATTAGAAGAACTGGTTAAGACTGCCGGAGCTGAAACTGTTGGCAGACTGGTTCAGAACAGGGAAAGAATTCATCCTACATCTTATCTTGGTACAGGTAAGTTATTAGAAGTTAAGCAGATGCTTGCAGAGTATGATGCAACCGGTGTGGTATGTGATGATGAGTTATCCCCGGCCCAGCTTAGAACTTTAGAGCAGGAGCTTGATACCAAGGTTATGGACAGAACCATGATAATTCTTGATATATTTGCTGCAAGGGCTATGTCAAGAGAGGGTAAGATACAGGTCGAGCTTGCTCAGCTAAAATACCGTTCAGCGAGGCTTGTAGGCTTAAGAAACTCCCTTTCAAGACTTGGTGGCGGTATTGGTACCAGAGGTCCCGGAGAAAAGAAGCTTGAGATGGACAGACGACTTATTCACGAGAGAATTTCTGCACTCAAGGCTGAACTTGAGGATGTAAAAAGACATCGTGAGGTTATGCGCCAGAAGAGAAGTAAGAATCATCTTCCGGTGGCAGCAATTGTAGGTTATACCAATGCAGGAAAGTCCACACTGTTAAACAAGCTGACGGAGGCGGGAGTGCTTTCTGAGGACAAGCTTTTTGCAACCCTTGACCCGACAACCAGAAGTTATATGCTGGAGGACGGACAGGAAGTACTTTTGACTGATACAGTTGGATTTATTAGAAAATTACCCCATCATTTAGTAGAAGCTTTTAAGAGTACCCTTGAAGAAGCAAAATATGCTGATATAATAATACATGTAGTAGATGCTTCAAGTCCTGATATGGACCTTCACATGCATGTAGTATATGAGACTTTAAGCGACCTTGGTGTGACTGACAAGCCTGTACTCACTCTGTTTAATAAGTGCGATTTATTGGAGGGTGACGTGCGGTTTAAGGATTTTAAGGCTGATGAGGCCGTTAATATATCAGTGCTTACAGGCGCAGGGCTGGATATTATGTCAGACAGGCTATCTAATATGCTTAAGGCAAGACGTATATTTGTAGAGAGATTTTACAGATATAGCGAAGTAGGTACTATTCAGCTGATTAGAAAATACGGACAGGTGCTTTCAGAGGAGTATATGGACGAAGGTGTGGCAGTAACAGGTTATGTTCCCGTAGAGATTATAGGAAAGATATAATAAACCAGAGCTTTTGAATTAAGTCAACGAAGTTTCATCATTGTTTAGGTTAATCTAAGAAAGAGGATATTATATAGAACGGAGGATGAATATGATAGCGATTAAGCCGGAAGTAGAGATTATAAGCATGAACAGCTACGAGGATATCTTGAAAAAGATTGAGAAGATAGGCCGCGTATGTTACAAAAGTGAAAATATGATTACTGATAACTCAGCAGAAAGATTTATTTCAAGTATATTAAAGCGAGGTCATGAGTCTGTAATCGAGCATGAGAGTATCACAGTGCGTTTTATCTGCGACAGAGGTGTTACCCATGAGATAGTAAGACACCGTATAGCAAGCTATAGTCAGGAGAGTACAAGATACTGTAATTATTCTCAAGATAAGTTTAATAATGAAATCACAGTAATTGATATTGCTTCAGGGTTTAAGTATGACCTTAGTAATGATGCTGACAGAAAGAAGTATGAAATCTGGAATGAGGCGATGAAGGCTTCTGAAAAATATTATTTTGAGATGCTTGAAGCCGGAGCAACACCACAGGAGGCAAGATCAATACTTCCTAATTCATTAAAGACTGAGATAGTTATTACTATGAATCTTAGAGAATGGCGTCACTATATGAAGCTTCGTACTGACAGTCCGGCACATCCGCAGATTAGGGAAGTTTCAGGAATATTACTTAAGACTTTCAAGGAAAAGCTTCCGATATTCTTCAGTGATATAGAGGGCGTAGATTAATGATAATGATAGGTGCGGTTGATGCTAACTGGGCGATTGGTTACAGGAAGGATATGCTTATACATCTTCCTTTAGATTTGAAGCGCTTTAGAGAGCTTACGACCGGTAATATAATAATTATAGGCAGAAAAACTTTAGAGAGCTTCCCGCAAGGGAAGCCTTTAAAAGATAGAGTAAACATAGTCATTACTTCGGACAGGGAATATAATGTACCGGGGGCTGTTGTGGTACATTCTATTGAAGAGGCTGTGACAAAGGCGGAAGAGATTGCAGTTAAAAATTCCATGAGTATATTTGTTGCCGGTGGCGGACAGATATATGAGCAGATGGAGAAGTACTGCACTGAAGCTCTGGTTACATATATGTATCATGAATTTGAGAAATGTGACACCTATTTTCCTAATCTGGATGATAATTCTGAATGGGAGCTTGTAAGTGTAACTGATTTGCAGGAATTCGATGATATTAAGTATGAATATAGATTATATAAAAGAGAAGATAGGTTGTTTAGTGATGAAGATTAAAGAGAAAGATGGTGTATTATTATGAGATATCCGAACTTTTTAGAGAAAAACGGTACTATAGGTTTTGTTGCACCATCCTTTGGCTGTAATATTGAGCCATACAGGACATGTTTTAACAATGCACTTGATAAGTTTAAGCAGATGGGCTATGGTATAAACCTTGGTCCTAACTGTTATGCCGGTGAAGGTATAGGAATAAGCAATACTCCTGAAAGGTGCGGAGCAGAGCTTACCCGGTATTATTCTTCACCAGATAATGATGTGCTTATATCCTGTGGCGGCGGCGAGCTTATGTGCGAAACCATAGATTTTGTGGATTTTGAGAAGATTAAAGCAGCTCCTGCAAAGTGGTATATGGGCTATTCGGATAATACTAATTTTACTTTTTTACTTACTACTTTATGTGATACGGCATCAATTTACGGACCGTGTGCCGCAGCCTTTGGTATGGAACCGTGGCATCAGGCTATAAGTGATGCATTTGCATTGTTAACAGGAGACATAACTGAAGTTTCAGGCTATGATTTATGGGAGAAGGAATCACTTAAAAGTGAAGAAAATCCTCTTCAATCATATAATGTTACAGAAGAAAAAAAACTTGTGCTTCATTCCTGCAATGATAGCGTGAATATAAAAGGCAGACTGTTGGGTGGCTGTATGGACTGTCTAATAAATCTGATTGGCACTAACTTTGATAAAGTTAAAGAGTTTAATGAAAGATATAAGGATGACGGTATTATATGGTTCTTAGAAGCATGTGATTTAAATCCTATGAGTATCAGACGTGCCTTGTGGCAGATGGAGCACGCCGGCTGGTTTAAGTATGTCAAAGGTTTTGTTATCGGGAGACCATTATGTTTCGGAGATAATTACTGCGGTCTGGACCAGTATGATGCAGTAACCGGTATATTAAGCAAATATAATGTGCCGATAATTATGGATGCGGATATAGGTCATTTGCCGCCGATGATGCCGGTTATTTGCGGCAGTATGGCAGAAGTAATTTGTGCTAATAATAGAATAAAAATTATTTATAATACTAAAATTTAATATTAAATCTAACGTATAAGGTACTATTATTTTTGATAGTACCTTATATTGTCGAATGATGTCGAAATATTATTGGGAATGTCGATAATTAGTGCTTAATTTTGATTGCTACTATTTTAACGTAATATTATAATTTATAGTGTAATATAATTTAACTTATATGTGATAAAAGCTGAAAGAAAACTATGGTTGGAGGAAAGAATGATAAACGTTTTAATAGTAGATGATAATCCTGTGATTGTTGAAACACTCACAGAATTATTAAAAGGCAATAGTGGATTTAATGTAATAGGTACTGCCGGAGATGGTGAAGAAGCAATAGCAAATATAAAACTTTTCAAACCTGATTTGGTGCTTTTGGATATTGTAATGCCAAAGATTGATGGCATATCTGTGATGGAGTGGATTTACAATACAGACGAGTTAAACAAGAAACCCAAAATTATTGTAATTAGTGCATTGGCGCAGGAATGGGTTAACGAGATAGCCTTTAAGTATGGTGCGTCTTATTATATTGCAAAGCCTTTTAATAATGATACGATAATTAATCAAATTGAGATGGCTGCTTATCAGGAAGTGCTTAATGGCAAAAGGCGTGTAGTAGTCAGCCGTAATGATTATTTTTTAAGTAATCTTGAGTCGGAGATTACTAAGCTCTTGCATGATATCGGAGTGCCGGCGCATATAAAAGGGTATAATTATCTGAGAGATGCCATTGTATTATCGGTTAATGATGCCGGTATGACCAATTGTATTACCAAGGAGTTGTATCCATCGGTAGCAAAGATTAATGAAACAATACCGAGCAGAGTGGAAAGAGCAATACGACATGCCATAGAAGTTGCATGGAGCCGCGGTAATATGGATACAATTGATGAATTATTCGGGTATACAATCAGCAGCGGTAAAGGCAAGCCGACAAACTCTGAATTTATAGCATTGATTTCAGATAAGATAAGAATTGACTATAAGATATCATAGATAAGAAAATACGTGATTTTACTTCCCTTTATGTGATAAATTTAGTATAATAATATTGAATTTTGATGAAGATATGGAGGTATATTTATGAAGAAGATATTGTTTGCCACATCAGAGTGTGTACCATTTGTTAAGACCGGCGGACTCGCTGATGTTGCAGGTTCATTACCGAAATATTTTAATAAAGAGGAGTTTGATGTCAGGGTTATACTTCCTAAGTATTTGATGATTAAGCCTGAATTTGTTTCTAAGATGGAGTACATCACTAATTTTTATATGGACTACCTTGGAGAGCGAAAGTATGTAGGTTTATTTAAGATGGTTCATGATGGTGTGACTTTCTATTTTATTGATAATGAATTCTATTTTTCAGGCAATCATCCATACACAGATGCTTTCTTTGATTTAGAGAAGTTTGCATTCTTTTCAAAGGCTGTGTTATCATCATTACCTATCTTAGAATACAAACCTGACATAATACATTGCCACGACTGGCAGACCGGACTTATACCGGTGCGCCTTAAGGGTGGTTTTATGGGCGACCCGTTCTTCCATGGCATTCGTACCATTATGACTATCCACAACCTTAAGTTCCAGGGTGTGTGGAGTATAGATGTTATTAAGAGACTTTCAGAACTTTCAGATTACTATTTTACATCAGATAAGCTTGAAGCATACAATGATGGTAATATGTTAAAGGGCGGTATTGTCTATGCTGATAAGGTAACTACTGTAAGTGATACCTATGCCAATGAGATTAAGACAGAGTTCTATGGTGAGGGTCTTGACGGACTTATGAGAGCCAGAAGCAATGACCTGTGGGGTATTGTCAATGGTATCGATTACGAGAGTTTTAATCCGGCTGAGGACGAGTATATATTTAATAAGTATGATGTGGAAAGCTTCAGAGAGGAAAAGGTTAAGAATAAGCTGGCACTTCAGAAAGAGCTGGGACTTGAAGTTGACGAGAACAAGATGATGATTGGTATTGTATCAAGACTTACCGACCAGAAGGGATTTGATTTGATACAGTGTGTTATGGATGATATCTGTAGCGATAATGTTCAGCTGGTAGTGCTTGGTACCGGAGATTCCAGATATGAGGATATGTTCCGTCACTACGACTGGAAGTATGAGAATAGCGTTTCTGCGAATATTTATTATTCAGAGGCTATGTCACATAAGATATATGCAGCCTGTGACGCATTCCTGATGCCAAGTTTATTTGAGCCATGTGGTCTTAGCCAGCTTATGAGCTTAAGATATGGTACGGTGCCGATTGTACGTGAGACAGGCGGTCTTAAGGATACAGTAGAGGCGTACAATGAGTACGAGAGCACCGGAACCGGTTTCTCCTTTGCCAATTACAACGCTCACGAGATGCTTGGTTGTATAAGATATGCAGAGCATATATATTACAATAAAAGAGACGAGTGGAACAAGATTGCAGAAAGAGGTATGTCTATGGACTTCTCATGGAACAGTTCTGCAAGGCAGTATGAGGAGTTGTACAGAAGTTTGTTGTAAAGGTTTAATTAATATTTTGAGTTTTAGATTAGGGCATGGAAGTAATTAAAGACTTTCATGCCCTGAGTTAATTTATATAATTTATTAAAAAGTAACTTTGTCAAGAAAAAACACTTGACACCATAAAACACTTAGTGTATATTATCCTAGGTGAGCGAAATGGAGAGAATAGTTGAGCAGACTTTATTGTATGATTTTTATGGTGAATTGCTTACAGAGCATCAGCGACAGGTATATGAGGATGTAGTCTTTAATGATTATTCCTTAAGCGAGGTTGCTGAGGAGATTGGTATATCCAGACAGGGTGTACATGATTTGATAAAGCGGTGCAATAAGATTCTTAGTGATTATGAAGAGAAGCTGCATTTAGTTGAGAAGTTTATAGTTACCAAGGAGAAGGTTGCCCAGATACACAGGCTTACCAATGAGTATATGAAGTCTAAGGATATGAATCTTATTTACAGGATACAAGAGATTTCAAGCGAGATTGATGATTTATAGCCCGGGACTGATGGAGGTTTTTGAATGGCTTTTGAGAGCTTATCTGATAAATTACAAAATGTATTTAAAAACTTAAGAAGTAAGGGAAGACTTACTGAGGCTGATGTTAAGGCTTCATTGAAGGAAGTTAAGATGGCTCTTTTAGAGGCTGATGTAAGCTTCAAGGTAGTAAAGCAGTTTATCAAGTCTGTTGAGGAGAGGGCAGTTGGACAGGATGTTCTTAACAGCCTTACACCTGGACAGATGGTTATAAAGATTGTTCATGAAGAGATGATTAAGCTTATGGGTTCTGAGACCACTGAGATTAAGCTTAATCCGGGTATAGCCATTACCTGTATTATGATGGTTGGTCTTCAGGGTGCCGGTAAAACTACTACCACGGCCAAGATTGCAGGAAAGCTCAAGGCTCAGGGCAAGAAGCCATTGCTTGTAGCCTGTGATGTTTACCGTCCGGCAGCTATCCAGCAGCTGGAGATTAACGGTGAGAAGCAGGGCGTGCCTGTATTTACTATGGGCGATAAGCACAAGCCGGCGAATATCGCCAAGGCTGCCATAGAGCATGCTTCTAAGAATGGGTATAATGTTGTTATCTTAGATACAGCCGGACGTCTTCACGTTGATGAAGATATGATGGCTGAGCTTGTTGAGATAAAGAGTCAGGTGACTGTTGATCAGACACTGCTCGTTGTAGACGCCATGACCGGACAGGATGCGGTGAATGTAGCCGGTATGTTCGATGAGAAGATTGGCGTTGATGGTGTAGTTCTTACCAAGATGGATGGTGATACCCGAGGTGGTGCTGCACTTTCAGTTAAGGCTGTTACCGGCAAACCTATTCTTTATGTAGGTATGGGAGAGAAGCTGTCAGACCTTGAACAGTTTTATCCGGACAGGATGGCTTCCCGAATCCTTGGAATGGGAGATGTGCTTTCGCTTATTGAGAAGGCACAGGAGCAGTATGATATAGATGAAGCGAAGAAACTCGAGAAGAAAGTTAAGAAGGGCGACTTCGATTTCAATGATTTTTTAGAGCAGATGGAGCAGATGAACAAGATGGGCGGTATTCAAAACATTCTTGGTATGATGCCGGGCATGGGAAGTCAGCTTAAAAATGTGGAGATAGATGAGAAGGCTATGGACAGAACCAAGGCTATCATCCTTTCCATGACAAAGAAAGAACGTACAAAGCCTGATATTATCAATCCTTCCAGAAAGAGAAGAATTGCAAATGGTGCAGGTGTACAGGTACAGGATGTTAACAGGCTTCTTAAGCAGTTCGAGCAGAGCCGCAAGATGATGAAGCAGATGTCGGGCATGATGTCCGGCAAGGGAAGACGAAGAAATCCTTTCGGAGGCTTTCCATTTTAGTTTAGTATAGTATGATTTATTCAGCTATAGATTATTATGCCGGTGCAGGGCAGATAGCTGCACACAAATACTCAGGAGGTGAAAGATATGGTAAAGATTAGACTTAAGAGAATGGGAAAGAAAAAGGCTCCTTTCTATAGAGTTATTGTTGCAGATTCCAGATCACCAAGAGACGGTAGATTAATCGATGAGATCGGTTACTACGATCCAACAAAGGATCCAAGCGTTATCAAGATTGATGAGGAAAAGGCAAAGAAGTGGTTATCAACAGGTGCTCAGCCAACAGAGACTGTTGCTAAAATCTTAAAGATCGCCGGTATCGAATAATTTAGTATAGCAGGATTTCTGCTTGCGGACTGGAGGACAAGATGAAAGAATTAGTTGAAGTAATCGCTAAGGCTCTGGTAGATAATCCGGACGAGGTTGTTGTTACAGAAAAGTTAGAGGGTGACGAAGTTGTCCTTGAACTTAATGTAGCTTCTTCTGATATGGGTAAGGTCATTGGAAAGCAGGGACGAATTGCAAGAGCAATCCGCAGCGTTGTAAAGGCGGCTGCTTCTAAAGACGATAAGAAAGTAGTATTAGAGATTCAGTAATGAAAAGGGCGTTTATCGCCCTTTCTTTGCTATGAAAGCTCCATCAACAGACAGAAACATATATACATATGAGACAGGCTGTTAGGTGGTCTGATATTCAGAAATGTGAGGAAAAATAATTGGAAGATTTACTTAGAGTTGGAGTTATATCATCTACACACGGAATTAGGGGAGAAGTTAAGGTTTATCCTACAACTGATGACCCTATGCGTTTTCTTGATTTAAAAAAAGTTATTTTGGATGCTAAAAGAGAAAAACTTAATCTTGAAGTTGAGAATGTCAAGTTCTTTAAGAATATGGTCATTCTTAAGTTTAAGGGAATTAATAATATAAATGATATTGAAAGATATAAAGGCTGTGACCTTCTGGTTACAAGAGAGGATGCGGTACCATTAGAAGAGAATGAATACTTTATTGCGGACCTTATCGGCTTAAAGGTTGTTACTGATAAGGGTGAAGATTTTGGCATTCTTAAAGATGTATTGCAGACCGGGGCCAATGATGTATATATAGTAAATACTTACGATAACAAAGAGGTGCTTCTTCCTTACATCGAGGAGTGCATTCTTGACATTGATTTAGATGAAGGCATTGTTACTGCACATATTATGGATGGGCTGGTGGACTGATGAATTATCATATTTTAACGTTATTTCCTGAGATGGTTATAAACGGTCTTAACACAAGCATAATAGGCAGAGCAGTGAATCAGGGATTATTAAGCATAGATGCTGTTGACATCAGGGATTACGCTGAGAATAAGCACAATCGTGTCGATGATTACCCTTATGGTGGCGGAGCGGGCATGGTAATGCAACCGGGACCGGTGTACAGAGCGTACAAGGCTTTAGAAGAAAAGCAGGGTAAAAAGCTTCGTGTTATTTACATGACCCCTCAGGGTAAGGTGTTTAATCAGAAGATGGCGGAGGAATTTGCAAAAGAAGAAGACTTAGTATTCCTTTGTGGTCATTATGAAGGTATTGATGAGCGAGTTCTGGACATGATTGTTACTGACAATGTATCAATTGGTGATTATGTGCTCACCGGTGGAGAGTTAGCGGCAATGACCATGATTGACTGTATATCAAGACTTGTACCGGGAGTACTGAATAATAATGATTCTGCAGAGATTGAGACCTTTCATGACAATCTCTTAGAATATCCCCAGTATACAAGGCCGGAGGAGTTTATGGGGATGAGAGTACCGGATATACTTTTGTCCGGGCATCATGCCAATATAGACAAGTGGCGCAGGGAGCAGTCACTCATAAGAACCCTTGAAAGAAGACCGGACTTACTAGAAGATGCAACACTTACCGATAAAGATAAAAAATTCATTGATAAGTTAAAAAACATAGAAGAATAATAGATATAATTGCAAAAAGCACTTGCATTATTATATATCATATGGTATTATTTTATAGTTCGATAAAAAGATGGTCCGCTGTTACTATAGGTATTAAGAACATCATAATATTAAGGAGGAAGAACATGAATAACATTATTAAGGCAATCGAAGATGCACAGTTAAAGGCATCAGTTGATGAGTTCCACGTTGGTGATACTGTAAGAGTACACAACAAGATCAAGGAAGGTTCAAGAGAGAGAGTTCAGATTTTCGAAGGTATCGTTCTTAAGAGACAGGGCGGCGGCGTTCGTGAGACTTTCACTATCAGAAAGCTTTCAAATGGCGTAGGTGTTGAGAAGACATGGCCGGTACATTCTCCATTTGTTGAGAAGATCGAAGTTATCAGAAGAGGTAAGGTAAGAAGAGCTAAGCTTAATTACTTAAGAGGAAGAATCGGTAAGAAGGCTAAGGTTAAGGAATTAGTTCGATAATTAATCCTATTGAAAGAGACAAATACATAACGTACTTGTCTCTTTTCTGTTTTTATAGTATAAGTAATTCAGTGAGAGATTAATAAACAGATGTAGTGTAATCTTAACATAGATTTAAAGTGATGATTGCACGATAATTATGATAGTATGGAGGAATCATATGGAACACATGAAACTATCCTATGAAGAACCGGCTTTTGAAAAGCATAGAAGAAGAATAAGCTGGCTGGTTGACATTGTAATTATAGTTGTTTTGGCATTTTTTATTTCGGATATGTTTGCAGATAAAGTATCAATTTCAGGTCATTCAATGGAGCCTGCAGTTGTACAGGATGAGGTTGTTCTTATAGATAAACTGACATACGAATTTAAAACTCCTTTAAGAGGCGATATTATAAGTTTCTATTTAAGTGATGACACAGAGAAGGAGCAGGTGTATATTAAGCGAATTATAGGCCTTCCGGGTGAGATTGTGCAGATTAAGGACGGATATGTTTATATTGATGATAAGATTATTGATGCTGACAGTGAGCTTTATAAATCATCGATTGCCGGTATAGCAGAGGATAAGATTATCTTGGGAGAAGATGAGTATTTTGTTCTAGGAGATAATCGTGCCAGCAGTGAGGACAGCCGTTTTGATAATGTCGGTCTGGTAGATATAAGCCAGATAGAAGGTAAGGTGTGGTTTAGAATATCACCATTTGAGAGGCTTGGTGTCTTATCAGATAAGTAATTATTAATCATAATTAGTTATATAATATGGAGGAAATATATGAATTTTCAGTGGTATCCGGGTCATATGACCAAGGCGAAGAGAGCTATGCAGGAAGATATCAAGCTGGTTGATCTGGTAATCGAGCTTGTAGATGCCAGAGCACCTCTTTCAAGCAGAAATCCTGATATAGATGAGCTTGCTAAGAATAAATCAAGAATAATATTACTGAATAAATCCGACATGTCAGATGCACGCGTTAATGATTTGTGGGAAGCTTATTTTAAGGAGAAGGGTTTCTTTGTACTTAAGATTAATGCGAGAAATGGTAACGGTGTAAAGCAGGTGGATTCTCTGGTTATGGAAGCCTGTGCTGCCAAGATAGAGCGCGATCGCAAGCGTGGCATAAAAAACAGACCTGTTAGAGCCATGGTAGTGGGTATACCGAATGTAGGTAAGTCTACATTTATTAATTCTTTTGCCGGAAAGGCATGTACCAAGACCGGAAATAAGCCGGGTGTGACCCGAGGCAATCAGTGGATAAGACTTAATAAGAATGTGGAGCTTCTTGATACACCGGGAATTTTGTGGCCAAAGTTTGAAGATCAGCAGATTGGTTTAAACCTGGCATTGATTGGTTCCATAAAAGATGATATACTTAATACAACTGAGCTTGCCCTTGAATTAATTAAGTTCTTAGCAGCTCAATACCCTGCTTCATTAACAGAGAGATATGGTATTGAGGTTCAAGAGGATATGGTTAAGAATCTTGAGGGGATTGCAAAGGCAAGAAACTGTCTCTTAAAGGGCAGTGAGCTGGATTTAGATAAAGCGGCAGTATTGCTGTTAGATGATTTTAGAAGCGGTCGTCTTGGTAAGCTCACGTTAGAGCGACCATGATAATTCGTTGGAGGAGAGTTAATGAAATTAGAAGAAAAGACTTTATCAGATAATAAAAAAGGCTTTGGCATCAGAGGCTTTTTGTTTGAGGTTTTTGATTTGCTTGTGTATGTGTTAATCATATTGAGTATAACATATATTGTGCTGGGATTTGTAGAACAGCGTACTTACGTTGATGGTAATTCCATGTATGATACTTTATCGGATGGAGATTCAGTCTTTGTGGATAAGATATCTTATAGATTCAAGGAACCGGAGCGTTTTGATGTAGTTATTTTTCAGTATCTTTATACAGAGGATACCTACTATATCAAGAGGGTTATAGGTCTGCCGGGTGAGACCGTGCAGATTATTGATGGACAGGTTTATATTAATAATGAGTTGCTTGAAGGTGATGTGTACGGATATGAAGTTATGAATGATGCAGGACTTGCTGAGACACCTATTACTTTAGGTGAGGACGAGTATTTTGTATTAGGTGATAATCGTAATGGAAGTACTGACAGCCGCAGAACTTCGGTAGGTAAAGTACATAGAGACCAGATAATTGGTAAGGCGTTTATGCGCATATGGCCGTTGAAGGATATTAAGTGGTTGGATTAATTATTTTTAGATGGAGTAAAGATGAAACCTTCAGAGATTAAGGAGATGCTTCAGTGGGCGAAGGGTGAAGAGCTTGAGAGCCTTTTAAAGAGTTGTGATGAGGATTCAAGAGCGGCGGTAAGAAAGCTCGCAGAGAGTAAAAGAAAGCAGATGGAGGAGCTCAAGGCTGAAAAACGCAGAGTCAAGGCTATGCTTGCTTTTGAGAATGAATACAGTGATTACAATGTAATCTGCGGTGTGGATGAGGCCGGCAGAGGTCCTTTGGCAGGTCCTGTAGTTGCCGGAGCTGTAGTTCTTCCTAAGAATACAACTATTTTATATGTTAATGATTCTAAGAAGCTTTCAGAGAAGAAGAGAGAAGAGCTTTATGATATTATTATGTCACAGGCTCTGTGTGTAGGTGTGGGAGTAGCATCTGCCCAGCTTATTGACGAGATTAATATATTGCAGGCTACCTATGAGGCGATGAGGCAGGCGATTTCTTCTCTTCCGTTAAAGCCTGATTTATTGCTAAATGATGCAGTTACAATTCCTCGTGTAGGTATTAAGCAGGTTCCGATTGTAAAAGGTGATGCCAAGAGTTTATCAATTGCAGCAGCAAGTATTATTGCGAAGGTTACAAGGGACAGAATGATGCGGGAGTATGATATATTGTTCCCTGAGTATGGTTTCGCAGGACATAAAGGCTATGGCAGTGCAGATCACATTGCGGCTATTAAGGAGTATGGTCCGTCACCGATACATAGAGCGACATTTATTAAGAATTTTGTGTGATATTAAGGAAAATTATATATGGCATATAATCGACGAAAGATAGGCAACTGCTATGAAGACATGGCGGTTGCCTTTTTACATCAAAAGGGTTATACAATTTTAAAGAGAAATTATTATGGAAGGCATGGCGAGATTGATATAATTGCCATGGATAAGGGATATCTGGTCTTTATTGAGGTAAAATACAGACTTAATAACAGGAGTGGTATGCCGGAAGAGTCGGTATCTTATTATAAGAGGCAGAATATCATATATACTGCCAGAGAGTACATATATAAGCATAGAATACCGGAGGATATGCCGGTAAGATTTGATGTGGTTTCAATTCTGGACAGGGATATTAAAATAATAAAAAATGCCTTTGATGTTTAAGCAGACTGTATATATTATCTTGTTTTGTGGATACTTAAAGTATGTGTAAATATTAATAGGTAATTGCAGGACGTTTTTCATACATTTAAGAAATGGTTTTGTAAAAGCCTGAAAATATTAGAGCAGGAGGTATTTATGTATAACAAGTTAAGAATTATCAATGTTGAAGCCAGAGAGATTATGGATTCCCGCGGCAATCCTACGGTAGAGGCAGAGGTCACACTTGAAAATGGTGTTACAGGCCGTGCTTCAGTTCCATCGGGAGCATCAACCGGTAAGTTTGAGGCAGTTGAGTTAAGAGACGGCGGTGACAGATATAAGGGTCTTGGTGTAAGCAAGGCTGTAGAGAATGCCAATACAAAGATTAAAGAAGCGATAACGGGGATGAATGTCTTTGACCAGCAGCTGATTGATAAGAAGATGATTGAGGTTGATGGTACAGACAACAAAGGCAACCTCGGAGCTAATGCAATTCTTGGAGTATCAATGGCATCGGCAAAGGCGGCCGCTAAGGCACTTAATATACCGCTTTATCAGTATCTCGGAGGAATAAATACAAAGCAGCTTCCTGTTCCAATGATGAATGTGTTAAATGGCGGTAAGCATGCAGACAATACAGTAGACCTTCAGGAGTTTATGATTATGCCTGTCGGTGCGTGTTGTTTTAAAGAGGCTCTTCGTATGTGTGCTGAAACTTATCAGGTGCTTAAGAATCTTCTAAAGTCAAAGGGACTTTCTACAGCAGTCGGTGACGAGGGTGGTTTTGCTCCGGATGTAAGGGATGCAAGAGCAGTGCTAGAAATAATGGTTCAGGCTATTGAGATGGCGGGCTTCAAACCGGGAGCAGACATGAGTATTGCCATAGATGCGGCATCCAGTGAGTTATATATGCCTGAGACGGGTATGTATTATTTCCCTGGCGAGAGCAAGATGAGCGGCAAGGAAGTTTATCGTTCATCTGAAGATATGGTAGATTATTTTGAAGCTCTGGTAAATGATTTCCCGATAGTATCAATTGAAGATGGCATACAGGAGGAGGACTGGCAGGGCTGGAAGCTTTTGACTAAGCGTCTTGGCAAGAAGATTCAGTTAGTAGGTGACGATTTATTTGTTACAAATACTGAGCGTTTAGGCCGCGGAATAGAGCAGTGCATAGGTAATGCAATACTTGTTAAGGTAAATCAGATAGGCACTCTTACTGAAGCATTTGATGCCATTGAGATGGCACACAAGGCAGGATATAAGGCAGTGATATCCCATCGTTCAGGAGAGACCGAGGATGCTACAATTGCTGACATTGCAGTAGCGGTAAATGCAGGCCAGATAAAGACTGGAGCACCGTGCAGAACCGACAGAACAGCAAAGTATAACCAGCTTTTAAGAATAGAAGAAAGCCTTGGTGAGGCTGCAAAGTTCGGCTGTATATTTAATTAAAATGAAGACTAATACCCGGGGAATACTAACTGACTTTGATAGTTACTCATTTCTCCGGGTTTTAATTTTTGATTGATGAAACATGCGAAAAAGTATATAATACATTTACGTCTTAGTGTATATTTCTAAAACTATATGTTATTAATTTTTATGAATATTTTTTCTTGAGCAAGCTACTTCACGGGCGAAGCCGGAGCATAAGCTTGTGGAGATAAAAATGTTCATAAAAACTATAGAAATATATAATTTCATATATATAGTGATATTTACGAAAGGGATTACATATGAAGTTCTACTTTGCTCCGATGGAAGGAATAACAAAATATTTATACAGAGAGGCATTTGAATTATATTTCGGAGGTGTTGATAAATATTTCACTCCATTTATTGCACCGGATAAGAACACCTGCTTAAATAAAAAAGAGCTTGACGACATTATACCGGAGCATAATAAGGGCATGGTAGTGGTGCCACAGATTCTGACCAATAATGCAGATGATTTTGTAAGAACTGCAAATGAGCTTAAAAGGTACGGCTACGACGAGATTAATCTTAATTTGGGCTGTCCGTCAGGAACTGTAGTAGCAAAGAAAAGAGGCTCTGGTTTTTTAACCGAGAAAGAGGCTTTGGATAAATTTCTGGATAAGATATTTTCGGAGCTGGATATGAAGATATCCATAAAGACCAGACTGGGTAAGACTGCTCACGAAGAATTTTACGAGTTAATCGAGATATATAATAAATATCTAATGGAAGAACTGATAATACACCCTAGAATTCAGACTGATTTTTATAAGAATAAGCCTGACTTAAAGGTGTTCGGTGAGACCGCGGCAATTAGTAAGAATAAGGTGTGTTATAACGGCGATATTTTTACTGTGAGAGATTATGAGAAATTCACTGAAGAATTTCCTCAGATTGATACAATGATGCTTGGAAGAGGCCTGATTGCAAATCCGGGCCTAATTAATAGTATTAAGACCGGTGAGCCATTGGACAAGCATACACTGAAAGAGTTTCATAACAAGGTGCTTGCCGGATATCAGGAGCTTAATTTCGGTGAGAAGAATATGATGTTTAAGATGAAGGAATTCAGCCTGTATCTGGTTCATATATTCTCAGATTATGAAGCCTATGAAAAAATGATTAAGAAGGCAAAGTCTTTGGCGGAGTATAAAGCCGCAATTAACTGTTTGTTTAGAGAGCAGGAGATTGTGGATGGTGCCGGATTCAGACCGAAGATGTAAAGCCTGCAATTTATATAGTGAAATTAATGTGGAGAAAAGATGAAGAATTCAAATAATAATATAACAAAAAAAGATATATCAAAGGATATGGGTACAGCACCGGTAGGGAAGCTGCTCCTCAAAATGGCTATTCCTACAGTTTTAGCGCAGATGGTCAATTTGCTTTATAACATTGTAGACAGAATATATATTGGTCACATGGAGGGTGACGGTGATATTTCATTAACTGCCATAGGACTTTGTTTTCCTATAGTATATTTGCTTATGGCATTTACCATGCTGATTACTCAGGGTGGTGCCCCTAAAGCGGCGATTGCCATGGGTGAAGGTAATAATGATAAGGCAGAGAAGATATTAGGTAATTGTTTCACTTCACTGATTATTGTGGGTGTTTTGCTTACTATTGTATTTGAGATATATGGAGAGCCTGTATTGTGGTTTTTCGGTGCCAGTGAGAATACCATAATCTATGCACTGCCATATTTGCGAGTATATGTGGCCGGTGCTCTGTCAGTTATGATTTCGCTGGGGTTAAATATGTTTATTACAACCCAGGGCTTTACACAATACAGTATGCGTACTGTAATAATAGGTGCGGTAGCAAATATTATTTTGGACCCTATATTTATATATGCATTTGATATGGGGACAATGGGTGCGGCACTTGCCACAGTGATTTCCCAGTCATTATCAGCGATATTTGTGTTAAATTTCTTGTTTGGTAAGAAAACAAAGCTTAGAATTAAAAGGAAGTATCTTGTGCCGTCAGCCAATATAATGCTTCCTGTCGTTACTCTTGGTTTAGCTCCGTTTATAATGCAGTCAACAGAGGCTGTACTCAATGTTGCATTCAATTCCTCATTGCAGAAGTTTGGTGGTGATGCCGCGGTAGGAGCACTTACCATAGCCAATACTGTAATGCAGATGGTTTGGATACCGACTCAGGGAATAGGTCAGGCCGCCCAGCCTATAATCAGTTACAATTACGGTGCGAAAAACGCAGCAAGAGTTAAGGAAGCAGTAAAGCTTATGTTTATCGCATGTTTTGTGCTGTTAACAGTTTTTTGGGCGCTTGTACAGGGCTTTCCACAGGTGTTTATAAAGATATTTAATAATTCATCAAATGAGCTTTTAGAAATTGGTACATGGACATTAAGACTGTATACAGCAGTGCTTTGCCTGTTTGGCATACAGATGGCAGCCCAGCAGACTTTCATGGCACTGGGAAAGGCGAAAGCGTCACTGTTTGTTGCCTGTTTAAGAAAAGTGATATTACTTATCCCGCTTATTTATATACTGCCTAATTTCTTTGAGAACAAAGTGTTTGCTGTGTTTTTGGCTGAACCGGTCTCTGATTTTATATCGGTGAGCGTTTGTGCAGTGTTGTTTGTGGTGGTGTTTAGGAAGGCGATGAAGGAGTTGGGGGAGAAGAGTTAGTAGTCTTAAGTTGTATTTATAGAAAAAGCTCTTTAAATGCTAATTGATTGTTCAAATGCATTTAAAAAGCTTTATGCTTAGATAAATTGAATTATTCAACATTATTCTTTTCAGAAGCAGTCTTAAGCTTATGAATATCAGCATATATATCCTGCAGTTCCCAATCAATTTCGCTCAGAGCATCAGCACAAATCTGAAGACGCTCAGAAAGCTCTTCCGGGGTATCTACATCAGTCTTATACCTTAGATGGTGCTCCAGACTGGCCCAAAGGTCCATGGCTATGGTGCGAATCTGGATCTCACAGCATACTGATACAGTCTCACCGGAGAGGAAGATAGGGATTGCTACAATAATGTGAAGGCTGCGATAACCGTTTGGCTTTGGATTTGAGATATAGTCCTTTCTACTGATAAGCACCACATCATCCTGACTGGTCAGCATATCTGCAATTCGGTTCACGTCATGCAGGTAGTTGCAGATAACCCTTATACCGGCAACATCTCTTAAGTTATTACGAATATTGTCAGTGGTTATATCCAGATTGCGTCGGACTAATTTGCCTATAATACTATCAGGACTTTTGAGTCTTGATTCTATATGGTGAATAGGGTTGTAGTCGTATCGGACATGAAAGTCCTCGTCTAATATCTCAAGCTTGGTTCTAATTTCCTTAATAGCAGCACGGTAAAGCTGCATTTCACAGGCAAATTCCTTTGTATAAATAGGGTTTATTTCAAATGTATTGTTTTCATTAGTCATAATATGTCTCCAAAACATAAATGCCGCTAAATAAGCAGTAAAGATACTTGACTTAATTAGCGGCAATATTAGTTTAGCTGTTAATTGTATACTTATAGTATATAGTAATTATTCTGTGATATCGTCTAAAGTATCTTCAATATTTTCGAAGATATCCTCTGCCTTCTCTGCACAGCAGTCAACTGTGTCCTTGACAGCATCCTTAAAATCTTCAAATTTCTCTTCGCAGAAGTCAACAACATCCTCTGCAGCTTCATCAACTTCGTCAATAACGTCTGCTTCGTTATCAAGTGTAATATTTACATAATCACGTGAATCATCAAAATCTTCACAGTCATCAAGATCATCGATATCTATATCTTTAATGTTCTTGTCTGAGAGGTACTTGAGTACAGCAGCTGTTCCAACAGCGATAGCGCCTGCTGCGGCAAGTCCTATTAATATACCTGTAGATTTCTTGCTCATAATACATTCTCCTTTCAAACTTCAAAATACATGCCAAAGTAATATTTGGTATCTATGACATTATTATAATATGATTTTATAAAAATGAAAAGTTAAAATACTAAAAAATATATATATTTAATATATGTAATTATAAGCGAAATATGCAGTTAATATAAAAGTAATATAAAAGACATGTTGTACATAAGATGATTTATCTGAAAATGATTTTATTAAAGGAGACTAACTATTAGAAGTCAATAGTTTTTTAAAAAAAGTTATATCATAAAAAAGGGTAACCTTAATAAACCCTCATCACTGAGGATTTTAAAAGTAAATATAGTTAACTGCCACTACTCAGCTAACGGAGCATAGAAGCATCAAAATCAATGCCTTTGGTTTCCAATGTATAAATGACACGAACTAGTTTTTTGGCGGTATGCGAAAGCGCTACACGGTGTGGTTTTCCTTCCAAACGTTTCTTGTGATAATAAGACGCAAAGATAGGATTAAATTTAATCAATGGAATCACACAATTCATTAACACATAGCGAAGTTGCGAAGAACCTCTCTTTACCATTTTTCCACGGAACTCCATGGTTCCAGATTGGTAGTATCCAGGCTCTAAACCAGCAAATGAAAGCATTTGTGAAGCAGATGAAAAGCGCGAGAAATCACCATACTCTGCAACGATGGTTGCAGCGGTTATATAACCGATTCCAGGAATGGTAAGTGTTTTGGGATTTAGTTCCTGGACTAATGGAAGGATTTCATTTTCCAAGGCTTGTACTTCTTTTTCAGCAGTTCGATAGAGTGAAAGAATACTAATGAGTTGGGATTCGAATATTGGATTTGAGTCACCAACGGTCATAGCTGCTAATTCTTTCAATGTAATCAAACGTGCATAAGAAAATTTTCCGTGAGAGATGCGGCGTATTTCGTCGTAGTCCTCATCAGGGATGCTTGCAATGTTCTCCGGAGTATGATATTTCTCCAGAATATGCAAAGCCGTTGCAGAGAAGGAATTATTGAAGAATGGCTTAAATTCAGGGAATATGTGGTCTAAAACATTTGTAAGTTTAATCATATACAAGCTTCTCTGACGAACAACAGTATCTCTTAATCTTGTTAGAGACTTTAAGGAGTAGATGTGATAAAATTCTTTTGGATAGGGTTTGTAGTCTACCGACATTAGAAAGCGAGCAATAGAGTGGGAATCTAAAGCATCGTTTTTGGTACGCCTTAAAGTCTGAGCATGAATAAACTTGCTGATTAAAGCAGGATTGGATTCCATAAAGCTGTAGTGGGCATTTTCAAGGAATCGCTTGAGATTAGACGTGTAGTGACCGGTTGCTTCAAACCCTATCTTTATTTCTTCAGGGGAAGCAAGCGAAGTAAGAAGAGTTTTGAATGAATCAAACCCTTCGAAAGAATTGGCAAATACAAAGTCGTCAACGACAGTATTGCCTGACTGATCAAGAATAGAACAGTCGTGTTTGTACTTGGAAACATCAATTCCGACATAGTACATGGTGTTAAACCTACTTGTAAAAAAGTATTTAGCACTGCTGTTTATCCACAGGGAATTCGACTGTGTATTCTCGAAACATGAAACGTCAGGCGTTAACTAACTGATTACCAGTAATAGACGAAAAGCCGTGGTCTGAGTCTCCTTGCAACAGTCAAAGCTGTAATAGAAAAATAACAAATCCACAGTGCTTTAAGTATTATACAGGAACATATGAGTTCCATGATATAACCAAAAATAAAAAGAAAGGAAAAAGTATAATCCAATCACCCTATAAAGGATAATTAG
>JAZULV010000103.1:0-20130 GCA_045603305.1 Lachnospiraceae bacterium
TGCCAGTGACAGTTTTCTGGTAAGTCGCTGCTTAGGATAAAAATATTCATTCAGTATGTAAATAATGAAAAAAGAAATATATATAATTTTTAAAGATGTATCTTTAATACTACATCTTGACTAGCATACTTCTTCTACACACTACAACCGGCTTACCAGCAGGTGTTCTTGTGGGGAATTAGTTTGTAAGTTAAATCATATAAACATTTTATCTCCATCATGCGACTGTTAAGGAGCTTGTGGAGATAAAATTACCTTTTCCTTTAGTTTTCCCTATTTCACTATTGTTTGAATATTTATTTAAATCGTATGATTATTTTTATCTCCATCATGCGACTTACATGAAAACTGTCACTGGCAGTTTTCATGCATACTCAGGTATCGAGGGTCTACGCCGGAGCGGAGCAAGCAAAGGATAAAAATAACCATACGATTTTTCTACTTAATATAAAACAACCATTTAAGCTTTTTTTAGGGCACAGCACTGCTTATACTTCTTACCGGAGCCGCATGGACAAGGGTCATTCGGGTATATCTTCTTGCTCTCACGCTTCTTAGGTTCTTTTACAAGAGAATCATCCTTATTGGTACCGGTTACCTTAGCAACCTGCTCTCTTTCTACCTTTTGCTCCATACGCACATGATAAAGAAGTCTTACTGTATCTTCCTTAACTGCGTCTGACATGGAATCAAACATATCGTATCCGGCCATTCTGTACTCAACCAATGGATCCCTGTTACCATAAGCCATAAGTCCAATACCCTGACGCAGCTGTTCCATATCATCAATGTGTGACATCCATTTGTTATCAATTACTTTAAGGAGAATAACTCGCTCAATTTCTCTTATCTGTTCAGAATCAGGGAATTCAGCTTCTTTCTCTTCATAAAGCTTAACAGCCTTCTCTTTGAGTTCCTGCTTAAGGTTATTCTTCTTTATATCTTCAATCTCTATTTCCTCTAAAACCTTGGTATCAAGAGGAATGATAGGAATTAACATGCTGTTTAATTCTTCAAAATCAGGACCGTCTGCATCATGATCCTCTGAGTAAATGCTGTCAACCATTCCATCAATAGTATCTTTAACCATCTTGAGAATATAATCACGCATACTCTCGCCATCAAGAACTCTGCGGCGGTCTTTATAAATAAGCTCTCTCTGCTCATTCATAATCTGGTCATAATCAAGAAGTCTCTTTCTCACTCCGTAATTATTACTTTCGATCTTCTTCTGAGCCTTCTCAATAGCTCCGGATAACATCTTATGCTCAATCTGCTGTCCGTCTTCAAGACCTAATGCATTGAACATACTAATTACCTTTTCAGAACCAAAAAGTCTCATCAAATCATCTTCAAGTGAAATATAGAATCTTGACTCACCCGGGTCTCCCTGACGACCTGAACGACCTCTTAACTGATTATCAATACGTCTTGACTCATGTCTCTCTGTACCAATAATCATAAGTCCGCCTGCTGCCTTAGCAGCTTCATCAAGCTTAATATCGGTACCACGGCCTGCCATGTTAGTAGCAATTGTAACGGCTCCGTGAAGACCTGCATCAGCTACAATCTCAGCCTCCATCTCGTGGAACTTCGCATTAAGTACTTTATGTGTAACGCCACGCTTTCTAAGCATGGCACTTAGTTCCTCTGAAGCATCAATATTGATAGTACCAACAAGTACAGGCTGACCCTTTGCATGAGCTTCCACTACTGCGTTAACAACTGCGTTAAGCTTCTCACGACGGGTCTTATATACAGCATCATCATGATCAATTCTCTGTACCGGCTTATTTGTAGGAATCTCGATAACGTCCATACCGTAGATATCTCTGAATTCCTTTTCCTCAGTAAGAGCAGTACCGGTCATACCGGCCTTCTTAGTAAACTTATTAAAGAAGTTCTGGAAAGTAATTGTTGCAAGAGTCTTGCTCTCACGCTTAACCTTAACATGCTCCTTCGCCTCAATAGCCTGATGGAGACCGTCAGAATATCTTCTACCCGGCATAATACGTCCGGTAAACTCGTCTACGATAAGTACCTGATCATCCTTAACTACATAATCCTGATCTCTGAACATAAGATAGTTCGCACGCAAAGCAAGGATAATATTGTGCTGAATCTCAAGATTCTCAGCATCTGCGAGGTTCTCAATCTTAAAGAACTCTTCAACCTTGGCAACACCCTGCTCTGTAAGGTTAACTATCTTATCCTTTTCATTCACAATGAAATCACCGGTCTCGGTAATCTCTTCCTTCATAATAGCGGCCATCTTGGTCATCTCACCACTTGCCTGACCTTTTATGAGGCGCTTTGCAAGTATATCACAAACCTCATAAAGCTTTGTAGACTTGCCGCTCTGTCCGGAAATAATAAGCGGAGTTCTTGCCTCGTCGATAAGAATAGAGTCAACCTCATCGACAATTGCGTAATTAAGGTCTCTTAAAACAAGCTGCTCCTTATATATAACCATGTTATCTCTCAGATAATCAAAGCCCAATTCATTGTTAGTAACGTAAGTAATATCGCAGTTATATGCCTCACGTCTCTCATCACTGGTCATACCATTAAGAATAACACCTACTGTTAATCCTAAAAACTGATGTACCTGTCCCATCCACTCCGCATCTCGCTTTGCAAGATAATCATTGACAGTAACAACGTGTACACCCTTGCCCTCTAAAGCGTTGAGGTATGAAGGAAGTGTTGCAACAAGGGTCTTACCTTCACCGGTACGCATCTCAGAAATTCTTCCCTGATGAAGAACTATACCACCAATGAGCTGTACTCTGTAAGGCTCCATATTGAGAACTCTTCTCGCAGCTTCTCTTACCACTGCATATGCCTCCGGCAATATGTCATCAAGAGTCTCACCATCTTCAAGGCGTTTCTTAAACTCATCGGTCTTGCTACGAAGCTCCGCATCTGACTTCTCCATCATCTCATCACGCATTGATTCTATCTTATCAACTATAGGATAAATACGTTTTAGTTCGTGTTCACTGTGTGTTCCAAAAATTTTCTCAAATAATTTCATGTTTTATGCCTTTTCCCTTCCATTCCAAAGTAAAAACACCAACAATGATTGTACCACATTACACGGTCTAATTCAACAAGTTTACAATTCTTTAACTTTTAGTCCATATTTTTATTAATATTTCATTAGAGAACAAATTGTAAATACATTATTTTTTCGACCAATATATTGCAATTATACATTTTGCACAAACTTTTAATAAAATTATTTTAATTTGATACAATCCACAAAGTTATCCACATTATCCACAATCTTTTATCAACTTGTACAAGCTAATTTTTGCGTTGTTTTTTACTTATACACCTAGTTATCCACATTATCCACATACTTATCCTCAACAATTTATCCGTTTCCACTCTTCAAAACAAAACATGCGTTTTGTTAAACTCTAACTAAATTTAGCTTTTCGACATTTTTTTGCCACTTACCTCTTGACAAGCTTTTTATATACAATGCTCTCAAACAACAGCATATTTGCAAAAATAATGTCGCACAATTTATAGAATATTTATCTTTTTTACTTGATAATTTCTGTTTTTATGTTATAATATTCATATAACTTAATATATTTTTCTAGTAAGGAGATGAGTTTATGAATTATATTATAAGTGGTAAGAATATTGACATAACCGAAGGATTAAAGTCAGCAATCTACGACCGATTCCAGAAGCTGGAGAAGTACTTTTCAGACGATACTGATATGACCATTACTCTAAGTGTTGAGAAGGACCGACAGACTATAGAGGCAACCATTCCTGTCAGAGGTTCTGTAATTCGCTCAGAACAAACCAGTAATGATATGTATGTATCTATTGATTTAGCAGCAGAAGTTATCGAACGTCAGCTAAAGAAGTACCGCAACAAGCTCATCAGCAGAAAACAGAACATACCGGCATTTAGTTCAGCGTTTTTAGAAGACATTGATACAACTGATATCACCGATGATAACGATATCCGAATCGTCAAAGAAAAGAAGATCGCTATTAAGCCAATGCTTCCTGAAGATGCATGCATTGAGATGGAGCTTCTCGGTCACAGTTTCTATGTATTCACAAATGCTGATACCAATGAAGTGAACGTTGTATACAAGAGAAAGGGTAACACCTATGGTTTGATAGAACCTGAATATTAATTATACAAAGATTATTTTCAAATCATCTCACATATTATTTTTCTCCCCCTTATAATAAGGCGGATGCATTACGCATCCGCCTTATTAGCTTGCATTTAATAGCTGTTAATACAGGGTTACAGCCGAGTATGGTGTTGCAAAATACATAGATGTAATACCTATTCCTCTGTTCTCATCAATCGCATGAATTATCTGACCATTACCAATATATATAGCTACATGGTATATTTTAGAGCCTCTGGCGTAGAAAACTAAATCTCCGTTTCTTAACTGTGATATATCTATTGGTGTGCCGCAGCCGGCCTGTGATGCAGAAGTCCTTGTAAGCGCTATTCCGAAATGGGCATATACTGATTTAACAAAACCGGAACAGTCTGCCCCCTTTGTAAGGCTTGTACCGCCCCACACATAGGGGTTGCCTATAAATTGCTTAGCATATGCAACCACCGCATTTCTCTTGGACTGTTCGGATTCTGCTTCCGCCTTAGCTCTCGCCTCTTCCTCAAGCCTTTTAGCCTCCTCTTCAAGCCTTTTAGCCTCTGCTATAGCAGCTTCTTCTTCCTCTTTCGAAATAGCTGTATCAAAGTCAATATAAATACTAATATATTCAGATTTTACGAATCCTGCAACTTCATTTCCGTCATCATCTTTACCCAGGGTTATTTGTGTAAAGCCATCAGCATCAGCCAGCACCGTATAAATCTCGCCTTCCCATAAAGAAGTAATTATTTCGCTGTCTGTATTCGGCTCTGACCGCAATCTCAATCCTCCGGCATTTACCCTGCCAAACATCCTGCCTATCTCCAATGCCTTTTCCTCAGCCTTCTCACCGGTTACAAAATACTCTGATTTTATATATCCGGTTACACTTCCGGATTTGATGTGATACCAATTACCGCCTTCGCCCTGTACTGTTTCCAGTATGGTTGCGGCACAATCATTGTATATCTTGCCTAAAACTTCGCCTTCTGTAGAAGGTAAAGACCTTACATTTACATAATCATCCGGGTTTCCAAGATAAGTAACAGCAATATCAGCATAAGGTGACTTTGTTTCCGGCGGCAAAGCTTCTGTTATCTCTTCTGTCGTAATACTCTCAGTTTCTGACTGTGGCCGGGTTTCTATTGTCTGCTCTTCGGCAGCACTACTATCCAAAGTTTCCTCTGCGGAAATACTTTCACTTTCGTTCTGAGATATATCTCCCGGCTCTTCATAAGTTTTTTCTATATTGGGTACTACATCCTCAATATCTATTTCATAATACCCGGCATCTGCCAAAGAATATTCTTCTTCATTGCCAACACCGGCAACCACAGCTATTACAACAAAAATCATAACTCCCATAAGACATGTAATAAACAGCGGCGTGCCACCATTGGCTGAAATGTTTATTCTGTAAAACTTCTTTATCTTTCTAATAAGTCTTTTTATATATTTTTTAAACCTCTTATAAATTCTCTTTATGTTAATCATTTCTTTCCTCATAATTGCACCAGTATAAAAAACTGTTGCTAAGCCTTAATATCATAAATAATGTTAAAGGGACATCCCCTAGGAATGTCCCCTCAATATACTAATTATTAATCACCGATTACATTAACACACTTAATAATATCTCTATAATAACAATTTGAAACAATAATACCGGTTGTTTCATCAGATGCATGTACTACCTGTCCATTACCAATGTAGATAGCAACATGACCAATACTGCTTCCTCTTCCGTAGAACAATAAATCACCCGGTCTTGCCTGTGAAAAATCTATCGCTCTTCCGTAACCGGCCTGAGTACGGGACGTACGTGGTATATTAATACCAAATCTCTCCATAACTCTCATAGTAAAACCTGAACAGTCAGTACCATTTGTAAGGCTTGTGCCGCCATAAACATAAGGGTTACCAACAAACTGTAATGCATATGCTACTATAGCATCTCTTGTAGCAGTCGATACATTACTTGGCGGAGCTGCCTGTGCCTGCTGTTGCTGCTGTGCCTGCTGCTGCGCCTGTAACTGGGCCTGCTGCTGTGCTGCCGCCTGCGCTGCTTGCAGTCTTTCTTCTGCTTCTCTTGCTTCTCTTGCACGTCTTTCTTCTTCGGCAATCTTTGCAGCTTCTTCTTCAAGTGAAATCGCCTCATCGAAAGTTACATCCACATCTATGTAATCTTCTGAAACATATCCTTCAATTGCAGTTCCGTCATCATCCTGACCGAGACTAATCTTAACAAATCCATCAGCCTGTTCAACTACAGAATAAACTTCGCCTTCCCAAAGCTTTGTAATAATCTCACTCTCTGTATTAGGCTCTGTACGAAGTCTTAAACCTCCGGCTGTAACTGTTCCAAAGATCTTACCAATCTTTATCGCAAGCTGTTCTGCCTCATCACCTGTAACAAAATACTCTGCTTTGATATATCCTGTAACACTTCCTGATGATATATGATACCATGTACCGCCTTCACCTTCTACACTCTCAAGAATTGTAGCGGCACAGTTATTATAAATCTTACCTAATATCTCACCCTCAGTCGTAGCAGCATCACGTACATTAACATATCCGTCATCTACTCCCACCTGAGAAACTGCTACATTCGCATATGGTGAAACCCTCTCAGTCTCCGGCTCTGTCTCAATCACTGTCTCAGCTTCTGTCTCAGCTGTAGTTTCAGCTGTAGTTTCAGCAGCTGTTGATTCATTTTCAAGACCAAGATAAGCTTTAATCTCACTCTCTGCATCTGCATTATTCTCAAAAAAATTATTAAGTGCAACTGAAATTCCGGCAACCGGAATATCTGTATCTAAAAAGTATGATGCTATAATCGGTTTAACAACTGAACCACTAATAACTAATGAAACACCTATTCCCCCAAGCGCCAATACCATTCTCTTAAAGTTCATTTCTTTAATTCCTCCAAAAACATTACATCGTTAATACAATTGTTACGAAAATGTTAAATTTATTATAACAATGTTATAACCCCATGTCAACCATAAGAACTAACATTTTATATAGAAATATTGTCTATTTTCGCAACATTTGACAAACTTTCGACTATTAATATTTGCTACTTAGCACGTAACCATGCTATAATGACTTAAATAATGCACTTTAACTTAAATGTGCCCAGCTATCTGAAGGGAATATATTCAATAAATCAAGGAGACTAATCATGCAGAAATGTGTATTAATTACCGGTGCCTCAAGAGGTATAGGAAGGGCTGTGGCCCTTGCATTCGCCGCTCAAGGCTATAACCTTGCAATAACCTGCAGCAAGGACACCAAAGGTCTTAATGAAACTATTAAAGAAATTGAGAAATATTCAATTAATTATATTGCTGACGTATTTGATATAGGAAATTACAATGACTGTGATATGTTCTTTAAGAAGGTTACAGAACGCTTCGGACATATTGACGTACTTGTAAATAATGCCGGAATCTCTCATGTTGGTCTTTTTCAGGATATGACATACGAAGAGTGGAACAAAGTAATCTCAACTAACCTAACCTCAGTATTCAACTGTTGTAATTTAGTTCTTCCATCCATGCTCCGCAGCAAAGATGGAAGTATAATAAATATTTCCTCCGTATGGGGTAATGTCGGAGCATCATGTGAAGTGGCCTACTCTGCTTCAAAGGGAGGAATAAATGCTTTTACAAAGGCTCTTGGCAAGGAACTTGCGCCATCGGGCATCAATGTGAATGCTATCGCCTGCGGAGCTGTTGATACCGGTATGAACAGTTGTTTTTCCAAAGAAGATATAGAAGCTCTAAACAATGAAATTCCTGCAGGCCGGTTTGCCACAGCCGACGAAGTGGCAAAGCTTGTACTTGACCTTGCCCACAACCATCCTTATCTTACAGGTCAGGTTATAACCTTAGACGGCGGATGGACATAAAGAATACTTATGTTATTATTTGATTATATAAAAAGTTGGCGGCCGGATTTATCCGACCGCCGTTTCTATGGTATCTGCAGCTTTCTCTGTAAACAACATTTTTAATAATATAGGAGTAAGAATTGACGATACTACAATAAGAAGAATTACTGCTGTGAAATAAACTGAATCCAGCATTCCCGCATACAACCCCTTAGTTGCCACAATCAGCGCAACCTCTCCTCTGGTCATCATTCCCACACCGCATTTTAGCGCATCTCTGTTTGACATTTTGAAAATCTTAGCCATAAGACCGCAGCCAATTATTTTTGTTATAAGTGCCACAACTACAAAAGCCAGTGCAAAGGCTAGAATTCCAAAGGACATTCCACTGATATCAGTTTTAAGACCAATACTACAGAAGAACACCGGTCCAAAAAGCATGTATGAATTAATATTCATCTTTCTCTCGATATATGGAGCATCGTCAAGGTTACACAAAATAATACCAGCAAGATAAGCTCCGGTAATATCTGCTATACCAAAGTATCGCTCCGCAATATATGCCATAAAGAAGCAGAGTCCAAGACCTATTATCGGTATTCTCTGGGTATGAGGATATCTCTTATCGATACGCTTAAATATCTTGTAAATAATAACTCCAAATATTAAAGCAAGCACAAAAAACGCAACAGTGCTGAGCATAACCTTGCCAATACCTGACTCACCGGTTCCATAACCAAGCACCACTGTAAGCACAATAATACCAATGACATCATCAATAATTGCTGCACTGATAATCATCGTACCAATCTTACTCTTTAATTTACCAAGCTCTCTAAGCACTTCTACTGTAATACCTACAGATGTCGCAGTCATTATTACTCCGATAAATACAGCCTTAAAAAACTCCGGTGACCCAACTGCTGACGGTCCGTAAAAGCCCATATACAAAAGAGTACCACCGACAAGAGGTACTAAAACACCGGCACAGGCAATAAAAAATGACTGGACACCTGTTGACAATAAATCTCTAAGATTAGTCTCAAGTCCGGCACTGAACATAAGAAGTATAACTCCTATCTCTGCCATCTGGGTTATGAAATCAGTCTGCTGAACAAATCCAAGCAGGCAGGGACCAATAATCAATCCGGCAATAATTTCGCCAACAACCTGTGGTGCCTTAAGTTTTCTGGCTACAATACCGAAAAACTTTGCAAATAACACTATAATGGCTAAATCTCTTAACACTTCATAAGCTTCCATGATAAATACTCCAGTTATAAATTTTCTCTTAATATAGTCTTAAATCTTTTCCACGCAATGTTATAGCACCAATAAAATTTTATGTCAAGCACTGTGTGTGGTTAAATAAATTATTAAATATTTTTTTGAATTATATTAATAACCCGGGCCTTTTATTTTTCAACGCAGATACGTCGATTTTATCAATTTTGCTGCGATGCCTTAACCAACTTCGATTGCAAACTCGCCTGTAAACAGGCTCGAACATGCAATCGAAGCTGCGGCATCTTTGCAAAATTTCAAAATCTTCCCATCATCTGCCTATGAAAAATAAAAGGCCCGGGTTGTAAGATGAAACAGAAAATATATTAAGAAGTTTTCTTAATATGCCATAATTGGGAATTAGGGACCATGAAATGAGAAAAGACTATCCAATCTTTCGACTAGGTAGCCTTGAACATTTTTACTTATATCCAATAACTTCTCTTGATACTTCGTCTATAATTTCTTGCGGAATGGCACGAATATCTATTATATATGCTTGGTTCTTACGTGGATTGAATATACCCAGTTTCTTTATGTTTTTAAATTCTGTATGTTCCGAATGGCAGCCCATAATGTAATAAACTAACAACTGTAATGTGTGTTTGCTTGTTGGGTCATCTTTTGATACTTTAAAATCCCATAATGTATCTGCTGTCAAGTAATCGCCATCACCAAAAGATATAATATCTGTGTATCCACCTTCAAATGTAAAACCATCTTTCACAACCGGTCCGTATGTATCCCAAAAAGCCAAGCTTCTTTCAACCATTATTCTGATATTATCAATTGTGGCTTGGTCTGGGTTAATATCTTCAACTGGTTTATAATAAGTCATACCTGCTCTATAACACGCATCATATCCAACCATTTTACAAGCATTGATAATAGATTGGTTATCTAAGCCTTTCATTCCCATTAACAACTTTTTGGCATTTTTCTTTGCAACATCTTTTTTCAGCAGGTCCTTGTTCATAAACATATCGTAGCACCATACACCTTGCAAGGATATTTCAAAAGCTTCTGTCAGTTTTGCACCCATCCCCCAACGTGTCAAATAGTCTATTGCCAAACCAATTAAAGAAGAATGTATATTTTCTTCATTACTAATTTCTTGTCCATCATCAAAAGATATAATCTCAAACTGTTTCTTGTTAATGTAACCACCACGAGGCTGTTTTACTTTACCGATTCGTCTTGTAACTGAATACATATTTCCTCCATGTGTTATTCAAATAAATATCCACCATCATTAGTGTCAATACAAACATTTATTTCGTTGTCTGTTTCAGATACGATATATCCACAAATTGCAATTATATCTGATCCATCCCTGTCATAAATTGTTGGCATAATGCCTTGCTGGATTTTAGCCTGTGATAGAAACATTAAAAAATGTCTTTTATCAACACTTGCACCGTTTAATGTAACTATTTTATTTGTTTTTTTATCTCTTATGCTTGCACAAAGCTGACCACTTTGGTTTTTATATTCTTCTATGTAACAACTAATTTTTACTGATTTCTTCATAATACCAAAACCTCCTATTTGTTGATGTATAATTATATTGTACCATATTAAAGTATCTCATAGAATATGGTAATTGCAGAAAACTAACCCAAACAATTGACTTTTCTGCAATTATTCAGAAAAATGCACATAATAATGTGTTTGAGATTAACCTAGATATAAGAATTTTGTTGATTTTTCATTGGTTTCTTTCTTAAAAATCTTTTTTCTAAATCAAATGTAGTAATCAAGAACTTTAGGAGAAAATTTGGTTAATCATCAGAAAAAAATACGCCTGACCTTTGGATGGACAGGCTTGTTAATTTTTATAATTATTATATGTTTTGAAACAACTCTGACATTTTAGAATTCTAGGTGTAAAATTATTCATCCGAAATGTAGATTTGTACACTCGAATTCAACAGGTGCACAATTCCAAAAAGGGAGATATTCTAGATTTCTGCTTGAATTTTAATGCCGGATTGATTAATAATTCTTTCATTAGCGCCTACGAACGTAAGTGAGTCGAAGCGATTGAAAGAATTATTAATCAATCCGGCAATATAAACCTTAACACTAAATATAAAACAAAAACCTATTCTTCAATAATTAACTCGCAGTCATGCCCGTTATCATCTTCTCTAATAATACCGGTTATCATATCAAGAAGTGTTCTTCCTCTGCGCTCAAGTGCCTGTTCCAAACGTCTTCTTAATACATAATTATCTGCGAACTGGGTCTTCTCCAGCTTATCCTTATAGTATCTGACTGTTTCATCATAACCTAATGCTTTTCTGCTTTCACCATAATTAATCCACTTAACTATAATAGGCTCGCCTGCTTCATGTACTCCAAAGCCTCCGCCAAGTAAATCATTAAACGCATCAAGATTATGACCAACTACAGTACCGCAGTCATTTGCTACAAAAAGCTCATTCATCAAAGAATAAAACCCTTCTAAATCTGAAAACCTGTGTCCATCAATTACAATTACCTTCTTCATACGGCATCTCCAACTCTTTATTCGTTAAGTATCTCTTTGCTGCTTTTAACTTTACTATACTCATAATATGCATATAATGCAATAACAATTGCAACAATCATACAGCAAATCTCTACTATCACTATATTTTCAACAATTCCGGCAACTGAGAGGGCACCAACTGAAGTAAATACTAACTGGAGTGCTGCCGCAACAAATAAAAGGTATGTGGAATTTTCTCTGCGTACTGATTTATATACCAGTACTGAAAGTCCCACCTGCACAACAAGTACCATAAGCATCTCCAAAGCAGTACATAAATAAGAATATGTTCCTGCAGATGTATACGAATTAAGCATTTCATTAAATGTAGCTGCCTGTTCTTCACCTATCATAGCCAGATATTCTTCATACCCTGTAGACTTAACAGAAATAAGCATAGCTGTTGTTATGGCAAGTCCGATACCAATAGGCATAATTGTCTGGGCAGCTGCATGACCTATACCATAGGTAAGGGCAGTGTCATCAGGAGTATACTTCCTAAGCATAAACTTAAATGCCAGCCATCTGCCGGCCTGCTCAAATATCGCTGCACATAATCCAATGTATAAAACATACATCCATTTATTCGAATTTACAAAATGTGCCACAGGATTCTCTCCATAGATAATAAACTGATGAAGTATACTTTCAAATCCAATAACTGCAACTAAATATACTGTAACACCTGCAACAACAGGCACAAGACTTGCTTTAAGCACCTTTTTACAATATATCATATATGCTATCGGACCGCCTATACTAACAAGTGCTGCAAACGCCATTGAAAGTATCAAACCGGTTGATATCTCCATTACCATATCCTCCTAAACTTACTACACTTCGCTTTTTATTACTTTATTAACGGTCTTCCATCGTTACATAATCACCAGGCTCTACAAGGCTTAAATATGCCGGTCTTATAATCTTATCAACATTAATAAGCTCCTCAAGACGGTGGGCACTCCAACCTACAATTCTTGCAATAGCGAATATAGGAGTGAACAATTCCTTCGGTATACCGAGCATACCATACAATAAACCACTGTAGAAATCGACATTGGCACTTACGCCCTTGTAAATCTTTCTCTTCTCAGAAATCACCTCCGGAGCAAGTCTTTCTATCATTGAATAGAATTCGTACTCCTTCTCAAGTCCCTTCTCATGGGCAAGTTTCTTGACATAACTTCCAAGGATACATGCTCTAGGATCAGAAATAGAATATACCGCATGACCCATACCATATATAAGTCCGGTCTTGTCAAAGGCTTCTTTATTGAGAATCTTCATAAGATATTCTCTTACTTCGCCCTCATCAGTGATGTCTGATACATTCTTCTTAATATCATTCATCATCTCAACAACCTTAATATTAGCACCACCATGCTTTGGACCCTTAAGAGATGCCATAGCAGCCGCAATAACAGAATAAGTGTCTGAGCCGGAAGAAGTTACTACATGGGTAGTAAATGTAGAGTTGTTACCACCGCCATGTTCCATGTGAAGCACCAGTGCCATATCAAGTGCCTGGGCCTCAAGCTTTGTATACTTCTTGTCAGCTCTTAACATTCTAAGGATATTCTCTGCTGTTGAATACTCAGCCTTAGGTCTATGTATATACAGACTGCTGTCACACTTATAATGATTGTATGCCTGATATCCATACACAGCCATCTCAGGAAACAAACTAATAAGAGTCATACTCTGTCTTAATACGTTCTCTATAGAAATATCTGATGAATTCTTGTCATAGGACGAAAGTGTAAGTACACTCTTGGTCATAGAATTCATAATATCTCTGCTTGGAGCCTTCATAATTACGTCTCTTACAAAGTTCTTAGGCATCCTTCCATACTGAGTAAGTTCTTTATTGAATTCCTCAAGCTTATCCGTATCAGGAAGCTCACCAAATAATAATAAATACGCAACCTCTTCAAAACCAAAACGTCCATCACCGGTGAAGCCATCTACCAAATCATTTACTGAATATCCACGATAATAAAGCTCACCCTCACATGGTACACTCACACCATTCTCTTCCTTAGAAGATACAATCAAAGATATATTAGTCAGTCCGGCACGAACACCCTTACCATTCTTATCTCTTAATCCCTTCTTTACTCCGTATTGCTCATATAAACCTAAATCAATACTACTATTCTTCCTTGTAACTAACCCCTGTCTGACTAAATACTCGTCCATATGTCTTTCATGACTCATTCTAACACCTCACCTCTCATAATAATTCTTCATGTTTTATTCAACATCAATAATGATGCAACTGTAATGGTCTCTTATAAACTAAAACTTCCAACTATTCTTCTTAGATTGAGCCCATTTTCACGAATATTTATTAGTATATCATAAATTAGAATTTTTTACACCCACTTAAATATAACTATATCATTAATTTTCAGTAAACAATAAGTCTTTTTCAGCATATTACGAAAATAAACAAAACTATCACATTGAAATCTTATATTTACTATGATATAGTTTATTCAATATTATAATTAATAGCAAAGCCGACTGTACATTAATTAAATGATTACAGTTTATTTACAAAACTTTTTATATTACAAATGCAAATAGAAAAGAGGTCGATAATTATGAAATATGTTGTTATATTATGCGATGGTATGGCAGACCTGCCATGCGAGGCACTAGGCGGCAAGACTCCTATGGAGGTTGCAACCAAGCCGAACATGGATATGCTTGCTGAGAAATCCTTAGTAGGTATGTGCAAGACTGTAGCAGATGGTCTTAAACCGGGAAGCGACGTTGCCAATTTATCAGTTCTTGGCTACGACGCCCGCACCTGCTATTCAGGACGTTCACCTTTAGAAGCAGCCAACCTTGGCATTGAACTTAAAGATTCGGAGGTTGCCATGAGATGCAACCTTGTAACTCTCTCCGATGAGGCCAACTATGAAGATAAGACTATGGTTGACTACTGCGGCGGTGATATTACAACCGCTGAAGCTAAGGAGCTTATTAAGGCGCTTAACGAAGCCTTTGCCGACGAATACAAGAACTTCTATCCGGGTGTACAGTATCGTCACTGCCTCGTTGTCGAAGGTGGCTCTCTTGGACTTGAGCTTACTCCTCCTCATGATATTTCCGACAGAGTTATTGCTCCTTACCTTTCAAAGGTACCGGCAGCCGAAGAACTTATTGAGATGATGAAGAAGAGCTATGAAGTACTTTCCAGCCACCCGGTTAACAAGGCCCGCGTAGCTGCAGGCAAGAGACCTGCCAATTCAGCCTGGTTCTGGGGCGAAGGAAAGAGACCTAACCTTGAGATATTTGAAGAGAAGTTCGGGGTTAAAGGCTCTGTAATTTCTGCAGTAGATTTAATTAGAGGTATCGGAAGACTTGCCGGTATGTCAGTTGTAGAGCTTGATAATGTAACAGGCTATATCGATACTGACTTCAAGGGCAAGGCTCTTGCAGGTATGAAGGAACTTGAAAATGGCAGTGATTTTGTATTTATTCATCTGGAGGCTCCTGACGAATGCGGTCACAGAGGCGAAACTAACAACAAGGTTCGTGCCATTGAATTAATTGATGAATTAGTGCTTGATACAGTGCTCAAGGAGTTAGAGAAATATGATGACTACAAGATACTCATCATGCCTGACCATCCTACTCCGCTGTCTATCAAGACCCATACTGCTTCACCGGTACCATTTATGATTTACCAGAAGTCTAAGAGTTACGATGGTATAAAGTTTACAGAAGCTAACGCAGCTTCAACCGGACTTTATATTGACAAGAGCATGGATCTTATGCCGATGTTCTTAAAGACAGAATAATCAAAGTATGCCACACTTGTTTAGATATTCAAACAACTTATCAGAATATCAAAATATAATATCAGCCCTTTCATACTGAACACTTCAGCATGAAAGGGCTTCTTATATACTAAACTCTTTCCCCTTTTATATTAACTTATTTATGCCGGCTGGTTTACCACACCTGCAAAGAGAGGTGTTCCATCTGCTCCGGTAAGTATGAATAAAAATGGTCTGTCCAGGACAAAGTCAATTTCTTCACTTGGATATGCTTCTGCATCCATGCCAATTACTGTATAGGCTGCAGCTACGCAACCTTCCTCATCTACCATCACTCTCGCCGCATGGCTGGCTTGCGATACAAATATTCTATCTATATCCTTTGTAATAGGTGTAAAGTCTGATACATTGCTATCAAAAATATCTGTAAGTCCCAGCTTTTTTAGACCTTCCTTAAGCTTAATATCCGATGACACGTCAAACTTAGGCATCGACAAGTTTACCATCGCACTCTTTTTATCTTCCCAATCGAAACTATTTACTACCAGATTCATTACCTTTTCATCTTTTATCAATTCATCCACCGAAACACCTTCATCCGGTAAAATAAGCCACATACTGCCACTGTTCTCAAAGTGCTTTGCAACAGCACCAAACTTATCTCCTCGATAATACATATTCTGCTCCATACCATGCATAAAATCACAATCAACGTCTCCAATCGCAGAATGAAAGACTCCCTTCTGTGTGTTCCCTTTGGAAAATACACTACTCCATTTTGCCTGATAATAAATGGTTGAAGCTAATGCAAGAATTGTTTCATCGTTAAACTTTACGCCTTCAGCCTGTTCTTCAAGCATCCCTCCGGTCTGCTCATTAAGCCATTTTTGAAGCATCCTATCAAATTCTTCAGAACCCATTTCTCCTGAAAAAGAGGATGCATAATATTTTTCTGCCAAAGTGTTCATTGTGTCCTGCTCATAGGCAATGTTTTTGTCAAGCCACATAGAATTTGCCAAAACACTTTTCACCGTACCATCATCATTGTAATTAGCATTCCACAAAGCAGAGGCCTTATCTCTCAAAGCTTCAATATCTTCTACACCAAGCAAATCAAGAATCTGCGCCCTGCTATTACCATCAGTGACCTCTGCAAGCATACTGAGCGCCATATAGATATTTAATGGAGAATATACTTTATTCTCACCCTCTGAGGCCGTTAAAAACTCCGTCATTGTTGTATAACAAAATTGCTCAAGTCCTTCTTTATGCGCCTCAGATTGTCTAATGCGGCTACGGCTATCAGTACTCCACTTCTCATAAGCAGCCTCATAGGCAGAATAATCCACCATGCCATCCACACCACAGTAATCTTCTTCATTTGGATATTGGATTACCTCCGGATACTTTACCTTTACAATCTCACCCACATCACCTGATGTATCACTCTTTCCACAGGCACTGGTTACCACAAGGCACAGACATATACATACTACTATAATTCTTTTCAATTTATTAAACTTCATATTATCCTCCATTTTATCTCTTTCTTAAATAGTTATGAAACCCGGTTGCGCAACTCCTATTTCACACTAAATCACTTTTTACTTACATATGTAAAGTCTCATAGTTTTTAACCACTTCATTATATAAACGTAAAAAAAAGCGCTTCTACTACATAATTTATATAAACATCGCAAAAAAATAGAAACCTATCTCTTTAAGATAAATTTCTATTCATAAGTTATATTCATTTACAATTCACTTCTTATCAGCTCACAAGCCTGCACCGCAGCCACTGCTCCGTCGGCCGCGGCAGTAACAAGCTGCCTTATATTCTTTGTTCGGCAGTCTCCTGCAGCAAATACGCCCTTGACACTCGTAATACAATCCTCGCCGGCATTAATATATCCATAATCATCTAACTCAATCAGGCCTTTAAGATAATCATTCTGTGGAAGCTGGCCTATGCACACAAATAAACCATCCACATCAAATTTCCTTTCTTCACCGGTCTCCTTATCCTTTACAGTTATCCCGCTTAACTGGGCTTCACCCTCAAGTCCGGTAATCTCGCTGTTAAGTACTATCTCTATATTGTCCTTTTGTTTAACCTTTTCAACCAGACCTTCCTCAGCCCTGAAAGCATCTCTTCGATGTATCAGATATACCTTGCTGCAAATATCTGAAAGATACAAGGCTTCACTTACCGCAGTATTACCGCCGCCATTTACCGCAGTCACCTTACCCTTATAAAATGCTCCATCACAGGTAGCGCAATAAGATACACCTCTTCCGGTAAGCTCCTCTTCCCTTTCCAGACCAAGCTTTCTTTTCTTAAGACCGCTGGCAATTATAAGTGTAGCACCTATATACTCATTATCATCAGTGACTACCTTCTTTAAGTTATCTTCAAGTATAACCTCTGTCACCTGTTCAAATACTATCTCAACGCCCAGGTCTGTAGCCTGATTAAACAAATTCTCTGCAAATTCGTAACCTGTCACATTCTTAATACCCGGATAATTCTCAATCTCAGCGGTCTCAATAATCTGACCTCCGTAAACCTTAGCCTCAAGCACCAATACGCTCTTACCGGCTCTTGCTCCGTAGATTGCAGCAGTAAGCCCCGCGGTTCCGGAGCCAATAATTATAATATCATAAATACCACTATTCATAGTAACCCTCCAATCCGTCATCTTTATCCTACACCAAATAACAACCTAAAGCATCCTACAATATTTATTTTACGTATGATTTGACTTTTGATACATAATTATTATAGATACCAGGGTCAAAAGGTCATACTTTTCATGCAAGCATGAAAAAGTATGAGGTTGGGACCCGCCAAAATATGAGAAAGCAGCCCGGTTAGGCGGATTTCGAATATTTTGCAGGATTGCGGGAGCATATAGTGCGTAGCAATCCGCAGGTATCATAAGTTCATACACTTAAACAAGCTACTTCGCTCCCAGTTCGGCCATTCTTTCAGCAATAAATGACTCAATACTGTTCTTTTCTTTGCCCATGGAAATAGCCAGCTCACTGTAGAGGTTGTCCTCGGCAATCTGAAAATACTTCTCATCTATGGAAGTGGACTTTTTACCCTCAGCCAGACGCTCCTGCTTATGATGATACAAAGTTTTAATAATACGCACCAGTTCTCTGCAGTCACAGGCACGAATTGCTTCTTTATACTGTAATTCTCTCTGCTTATCATTCACTATCACAAACTGCTCAATATTCGGTATATCATCAATAAGGTCCATAGCTTCACCGGCCGATAAAACCGGTCTTGAAATGACCTTATTATTATCCACAGGTAAATACATCTTACTGCCCTTTGAGTTAACAGGACACAGCACATAATACAATCTGTCCTTATCAGCTCCTGACATATCTAACTTAGTAATGCCTTCAACCTGACATACGCCATGACTTCCATGCACTATATAGTCACCTTTTTCAAACATATCCGCACTTCCTTTCAAATGAATTCACTAATACAATTTTATCAGAAAAATTCATTCTTTGTAAGTGGAAATTTGAAAACATGAGATAAATTTAAACAATTTTTATATTATTGCCTATATCATCTCCTGCTTACAGATAGCATATTAATTAATTCACACTGACTTCCTCAAACCCTAAATCATCCAGGATTTCTTTTGCCTTAGCAAGACATTTCTCACATCCATCAATCGTAACTGTCTTGTTCTCAAGTGAAACCTCATTATCAATATGTGCTTCATTTAAAGCCTTTGTAATTCTCTCCACACACTTACCGCACATCATATCATTTACCTTTAATACAAACATTTTAAATTCCTCCTATAAATATATTTTAGGTCCGGCAATAGCAGCTGCCGGTCCATGTTATATTAATTATCTGCGCTTAATTAACACAAATAATGGTTAAACTACTTCATTAGCTTCTGAATTGTACCTACAAGTTCATCAACTGCATCATCTTTTCCTGCGCGGATATCCTCTGCCACACAGGACTTTATATGATTCCCCAACAGCACCTTATTAAAACTATTGAGTGCTGACTGAATCGCTGAAACCTGAGTGAGAATATCTACACAGTAGGTATCTTCCTCAACCATACGCTTTACTCCCCGCACCTGACCTTCAATGCGGCTTAAGCGGTTAATTAAATCTTTGTATTCGTCGCTCTGTCTTACCTTTTTTCTGCCGCAACAGCCGCATTCACAGCTTTCCTCATGTGGTAGATTTTCCTTTGAAATGTTATCACTCATATGCTTATTCCAGCCTTTCTATAGCATAACGTGTGAAACCGGTTGTTTTGCATGGCATTTCTGCTGCCTTGCTCGTTGTTTCACACTATATCTTCTTTCTCGTATAATCTAATTATCCTTTATAGGGTGATTGGATTATACTTTTTCCTTTCTTTTTATTTTTGGTTATATCATGGAACTCATATGTTCCTGTATAATACTTAAAGCACTG
>JAZULV010000104.1:0-10217 GCA_045603305.1 Lachnospiraceae bacterium
ATTTTCAGCTGTCTGTTCATTTACTGATGTTTCAATTATTGAAGCAATATTCATTATACTTAAAGGACTGCTGCCCAGCTGAACAGGGATAAGCAGACGAACCAGAATTAACAGCCACATTGCATACTGAATACGGAGCATAATCTTACCTTTTAATAATTGACGTAATAATACGACTAATAAAATCAATATACTTGACGTAATAATATAATTAACCATCCTAGTTCTCCTTCAGCTTTTTCAATGTATCATACAATTCATTTATATCGTCATCGGACAAATCATTGGTATTTACCATTGCATTAATCATCATGCCTACGCTGCCCTTATATACTTTATCAAGAAATGAATTGGTCTCATTCCTTATTGCATCCCCCTGCTTAACGCTACTTGTATATACTTTATGCTTGCCGGAAACTTCAGCGGTAATTAACCCCTTCTTCTCCATTCTTCCAAGCATGGTCATGGTCGTACTCTTTGCCCAGCCCTTATTCTCACTTAAATATTTCACAACCTGCATGGCGGTTCTCGGTGATTCATCCCAAAAACACTCCATAACGCTCCACTCTGTATTTGTTAACTGAATATTGTTATCTTCCATAGTCGCCCTCCTTGCTTCAGGTCTACATTGTAGTTCTAATATAATACATGTGGTCTACATTGTCAACCATCTAAATTTAGTTTTAATATGTTTGTAATATATTTAACATTTTATATTTGTTCTTCAAAATCTCCCTCTAGCTTTGTGCATGCCTTTCATATCAAAAACCTGCAGTCCTTGTCTTTTATAACAAGTCTGCAGGTTCTCTTAAATTATTATATTAACTTCTATAATCTCCATTAATCTTTACATAATCATAGGTCAAGTCGCAGCCCCATGCCTTAGCTTCGGCATCACCCTGATTGAGTCTTACCTTGATATAAATCTCGTCAGCACTTAATACCACTGCTGCCTCTTCCTCTGAAAACTCAATACCAGAGCCATTTCTGCACACATATACCTCACCCTTTTCAGAGCAGATATCTACATCAACCTTATTAATATCAAATTCAGCCTCAGCGTAACCTATAGCACAGAGGATACGTCCCCAGTTAGCGTCCTCACCAAATATAGCACACTTTAAAAGCGGGGACTTTATTACGCTTTTGCTTACAATTATCGCAGTATCAAGGTCCGGTGCCCCCTCACAGCTACACTCTATCATCTTGGTTGCACCCTCGCCGTCCTTCGCAAGCATCATGGTCATATTCATCATTACTATATAAAGTGCCTGCTTAAATACCTCGTAAGCTTCGCCTTCACTGTCAATAACAACGTTACCGGCAAGACCATTGGCCATCACACTGACCATATCATTGGTTGAAGTATCGCCATCTACACTGAGGCAGTTGTAGGTTACCTTAACCACATCGCTAAGTGCCTTCTGAATCATCTCGGAAGTAATCGCCACATCAGAGGTAATAAAATTGAGTGTGGTTGCCATGTTCGGGTGAATCATGCCGCTGCCCTTAGCCATACCGCCAAGGTGACACTCTGCATCTCCTATCATAAATGACACTGCCACTTCCTTAGGTACTGTATCGGTAGTCATAATAGCATTTACAGCCTTAGCATTACCGTCAGCACTTAAACCCTTTACAAGCTCTTCTACATGGTCTGCAATCGGCTCAAGGGGAAGAACCTGACCGATAACTCCGGTAGAGGCTACAATAACCTCCTCCGGCTTAATTCCAAGTTCCTTGGCAATAAGCTGGCACATAGCCTCTGCCTTCTCTTCGCCATCTGCATTGCAGGTGTTTGCATTCTTTGAGTTTGCAATCACTGCCTTCGCCTTGCCACCTGTTGCTGCAAGATTTCTCTTGGTTACCAAAATAGGCGCACCCTTTACCTTATTAAGTGTGTAAACTGCTGCCGCCTCACACATAGTCTCGCTGTAAACAGCACCTAAATCATTCTTCTGCTTGTCAGGATTAAGCCCGCAGTTAAGACCGTTGGCAACAAATCCCTTTGACGCACATACGCCGCCATCTATATATGTATATCCCTTAAACTCTTTCATCTTAATTATCCTTCCTATCAATAATCCACATAATTATTTATTTCCAAAACAGATTGTCGAAGTAAGACTCCCAGTCAACATCCGGCTTAGTTACCTGCTCTGTGTTTCCGTCTGTTGAGGCGGACTCTCCTTCTGTAGTCTCCTCTGTAGAGTCCTGAGTATCAGTTGCAGTCTCTGCTTCTATATAAGAAGTATCTCCGAATCGTACTGCATTTACCTTGTACCACTCATAAAATTCTGTAAACACATTAGCAGATGTAGCTTTTTTAATAAGGTCAACAACTTTTTGCATGGTTACAGTACCACTGTTAGTTCCCATGAACAAACCTCTGTAACTTGCACATGAATTATATACAGACTTAATTACATCTGCATTATAAGCCTCATTTAAAAATATGATAAATCTAAAACCGATACTATCTGCCTCAAATCCATGACTTGTACAAATCATATTTGAAGCATTTTTCTCAGTTACAGCAAATCTTTCAACACCATTGTAATGTAAAAAACCATCGAATCCTATGCCATATTCAGTATAGTTATTAACAAACAACTGGGTAAGATAACCTGCCATACCACCATCAATTGAATCGCCTAATGAAACATTGCCTACTCTTAAGCAAAGCATACCGGCAAGCTCTGTTACCGCCTGTCGTCTTCCCTCCGGCTTTAAATCAGCCTGTCTTAATACTACACCATTATTATAAAAGGAAGCATCCTTGGCATCAGGAACTACAAATATGCACATCTTTGCCTGCTCTAAATCCACACCATAAAAACATGTGGCATCTGAAAGATAATTTGAAGCCTCGTTATATCCTTCTTCTAATTCTTCCGTTACTGCCTTTTCTCTGTCTTGCGGATTAAATATATCATTGTCATAGGTCATACCCGATACTTCCTCTAAAGAAGCCATAACACTGCTGATAAAACCTTCTGCATCGCCATTAAGCTCAACTCCTGCATCAGCATAAATAATAAATCTGTCAGACACTATATATGATGGTTCCTCAATCGCTATCACTTCTGAAGCATCACCGCTAAGTGCAATCTCCTTTGCCCTGATAACTATAGGCTCTGTAGGTCCTTCTGTAGTATCCTCCACAGTTGTTTCTTCTACTGACGTCGATTCTTTAACTTCTTCTGTAGAAATATCAACCTGATTATTATTCTTAGAACACCCTAAAATGCATACTAATATAACAAAAAGTATAATCACTGAAACATTCTTTAACTTCATATTACAAACTCCTATAATTCATGATAAAATAGCTATCATACTTGCCTATTAACACATTATAATTTAGTTAGGTATTAGTGTCAACAAATGTATTGTTTCAATAATTTAGTAATTGAAATTTATTCAAATACCATGTAAACTATATTACATTGATTATATTATATTTAGAGGATTATCCAATGAAAAGAAAGATTATAGCCGTTATTAGCGGAATTGTTGTATCAATAGCCATTATCAATTTCGCTTTTGCAATATATATTTATATAAATGATTCAAAAAAAGCGTCGGCGGAGCCTATTGATTTTTGCAGCTTATCTTCGTCACCGCTTCATAAGCATAATATGTCTGCTGATATTAATCCTGATTTTGAAGTCATGGCGTATGATTCAGATATATCATTGGAAGACCATCAGTTAAACCGATATAACATTGCCCGTTTTCTAAAAGAACTGAAACTTGGAACTAACATTAACGCTTATGTCTTTTCCCAGCATCTTGATATACTCGATATTCCTTATGAAAACATCCGTATTATCACTGATGACATTAACTACGATGATTTAAGCAAGATACTGGCAATGAGTGCGGTCTACACCGGATATAATGTCGATAACATTACTCATTTTGAAAACTACGCCCGTCTTCTATGGGCTGCCACCCATACTATAACAGTTAATGATAATTCATATCCTGCACGGGTGATAATCGATTATGCCGATCAGATACCTGCTTTTTATGATGACATTACCAGCGAGTATAATAATAAAGGTACTGTGACATTTTATTTCTCACCGGTAACAGAAGATAGTTATTATAGCTTAGATCCTGCCTCTGACTTTACATGGACCGATGAAAAAAAAAATGAAGCTGAACAGTTAAGAGCAATGAGCTATATAGATTTGGTTAGCCACCTGCTTAACAAAAATGCTGAAACAGTCTTATACTCTCCTCTTCCTTTGTTTAATCAAGGCGGAGGAACATGGTGCGACGTACAGTTTGGTGGCGGAACCATAAGAAGCGACGGTTGCTGTCCATGCGCCATTTCGATGGTAGTATCTTATTTTAAAGGCGAACGAATTACTCCGGATGTAATCGCTGCCATGTACGATACCGACGCATACAGAAATGCTAACAGTGGTTCCTTTGGTGTAGCCATGTGCAGACAGGCCGCTGTTGATTTTGGACTGAATATAGAAGCAGCCGGCGATATATTAACTGCCGAACAGATTGTATCTTACTTAAATCAGGGTTGTAAAATAGTTATATCAGTAAAAGGCTATGATGCCGCTACAGGCACCGGTGGGGACTATTCCTCAGGCTATCACTATATAACCCTCGCAGGCATGACATCCGACGGATACGTAATAGTAAACAATCCGGGATACGCAACAGACATCACCTATGATACAGCACAGAAGGTTGCCGCTAACCAGTCCGGTAAATGTTATGCAGTATTTTGGAACTAAAATTAATGCAGCCACTCCAGTCTGATAAGACTTTGGAGTGGCTATATTTATGTCTGCTTATTTATTTTTATTTCTTAAGCTGAGCAAGTCTTTCCTCTACCTGTGCAAGCATCTGGCTGTACTTCTCTAACTTCGCCTTCTCTTCGTTAATCTTAGCCTCCGGAGCCTTACTTACAAACTTCTCATTGCTAAGCATTCCCTTAGCTCTTGCAATTTCCTTTGTAATCTTATCCTGCTCTTTTGTAAGTCTTTCGATTTCCTTCTCAATATCAACCAGCTCTGCAAATGGCATGTAGATTACAGCCTCAGGAATAACTGTTGATACGTCGTCAGCATTGATGCCGGCCTTGTCAGACTGAACAACTACCTCGCTGGCATAACCAAGAGTTGCAAAGAACACCTTACCATTATTGAAAATATCCTGAACGTCAGAATTCTCTGATACTACGATAACCTTTGCCTTCTTTGATGGTGGTACGTTCATGGAAGTACGTACAGCTCTTATACCTCTTACAGCCTCTTTGATTGTCTCTACAGCCTTTTCATCTGCTGCAAAGTTCCATTCCTCGCTGTATACAGGCCATGAAGAAACCATAATTGACTCTTCTTCGTCCTGAAGGTTACAGAAGATTTCCTCTGTGATAAATGGCATGTATGGGTGTAACAACTTTAATGACTGGATAAGTACAGTCTTAAGAGTCCAAATTGCGGCTGCCTTTGTCTCATCCTCATCATTGTAAAGTCTAGGCTTAACCATCTCAATGTACCAGTCGCAGAACTCTTCCCAAACGAAATCATATACCTTCTGGAAAGCAATACCCATCTCGTACTTATCAAGGTTCTCTGTTACCTCACGGGCAAGAGAATTTACCTTTGAAAGAATCCACTTATCAGCACTTGTAAGGTCATCCAAGGTTACCTGCTTTGGTCTGCTCTTAAGCAAGCAGCAGCCGTCAGAGCAATCCATAGTCTTCTCTTCTGCCTTCTCAAGATTCATCATAATGAAACGTGAAGCGTTCCAAACCTTATTTGCAAAGTTACGGCTTGCCTCAACTCTCTCCCAGTAGAAACGCATATCGTTACCCGGAGCATTTCCTGTGATAAGAGTCATTCTAAGGGCATCAGCACCGTACTTTTCAATAACCTCTAATGGGTCGATACCATTGCCAAGGGACTTACTCATCTTTCTACCCTGAGAGTCGCGAACGAGACCATGGAACAATACTGTATTAAACGGAGCCTTGCCGGTCTGCTCGTAGCCTGAGAAAATCATTCTGATAACCCAGAAGAAAATAATATCGTAACCGGTTACGAGAACGCTTGTAGGATAGAAGTAATCCAGCTCCTCAGTATTCTGTGGCCAGCCAAGGGTTGAGAATGGCCAAAGGGCTGATGAGAACCATGTATCAAGGGTATCCTCATCCTGCTTCATAGTCTTGCAGCCACACTTTGGACAGCAGGATGGCTCAGCCTTAGAAACCACCATCTCACCACAGTCAGCACAGTAGTAAGCCGGAATTCTGTGACCCCACCATAACTGTCTGGAAATACACCAGTCGCGGATATTATCTGTCCAGTTAAAGTATGTCTTGTCCATACGCTCAGGAAGAAGCTTGATTTCGCCACTCTTAACGCCTTCAACTGCCGGCTTAATCATCTCATCCATCTTTACAAACCACTGTGGCTTAACCATAGGCTCTACAGTAGTCTTACAACGGTCATGGGTACCTACATTGTGAGAATGGTCTGTAACCTTAACAAGTAAGCCCATTTCCTCTAAATCCTTAACCATCGCCTTACGGCACTCGTAACGGTCCATGCCCTTATACTTTCCTGCATAAGCATTCATAGTACCGTCATCATTCATTACTGTAATTTCCTCTAAATTATGACGCTTTCCAACCTCAAAGTCATTAGGGTCGTGTGCCGGAGTAATCTTAACGCAGCCTGTACCAAATTCCTTATCTACGTATTCATCTGCAATTACAGGAATCTCTCTGTCTGTAAGAGGAAGCTTAAGCATCTTGCCAATGATATCCTTATAACGCTCGTCTTCAGGATTTACCGCAACGGCAGTATCACCAAAGAGAGTCTCAGGACGGGTTGTTGCAATCTCAACACATCTGCCCTCTTCGCCTACGATAGGATAGTTGATGTGCCAGAAATGTCCTGCCTGCTCCTCATGCTCAACCTCTGCGTCTGAAATAGAAGTCTGGCATACAGGACACCAGTTAATAATTCTTGAACCCTTGTAAATCCAGCCTTTTTCATATAGCTTAACAAATACATCAAGCACCGCATCAGAACAGCCCTCATCCATTGTAAAACGCTCTCTGTCCCAGTCAGCTGATGAACCAAGCTTCTTTAACTGGTTTACAATTCTTCCGCCGTACTCTTCCTTCCACTCCCAGGCATACTTTAAGAACTCTTCTCTTGTAAGGTCAGCCTTGTCAATGCCCTGCTTCTTAAGGTTCTCAATCACCTTAACCTCTGTAGCAATCGCTGCATGGTCTGTACCCGGCTGCCACAGTGCTGAATAGCCCTGCATTCTCTTAAAACGGATAAGTATATCCTGCATAGTATTATCAAGGGCATGTCCCATATGGAGCTGTCCTGTGATGTTTGGCGGAGGCATAACTATAGTAAACGGTTTCTTACTTCTGTCAACCTCGGCATGAAAATACTTCTTCTCAAGCCACTTGTCGTAGATTCTGTCCTCTATGTCCTGAGGATTATAATTCTTTTCTAATTCCTTTGCCATAATAACTTCCTTTCCTTAAATCATAATAACAGATTGTTAAAATAGTCAGTGTTTAGCTAAAAAAACCTTCAGTGCAAGCTACCGCTTAAATTAAGAAAAACCCTCTACCGATAAATCGGTAAAGGGCGTGTTATCGCGGTACCACCTTTATTGACACTAAGTCATCTCTTGGCCTTTAACGCAGGCAAATCGTCACCACCTACCCAATCACTCTTCAGCGGTGCGGTTCAAAAGCTACCTTCCATAAGCACGCTCCATGAAAGGTCTTGCAGCCGGTGAACCCTTCTCTCTGTCGGTGTTACTTATGTACTCCTCTTTATCACAACCTTTAAATATCTAGTACAATAATAATTGCACAAAAGATTTTTGTCAAGGCAAATACAATTTTTTTATTTTGTACTTTTGTATTTTTACCATGGAACTTCTTTCTGTTTTGTGGTAGTGTATTAAAGGATTTTGCAATTCTAACTATTTACATTTGTTTGCCAATTTAATTTATTGGATATATATTTTTATATGACGGAGGAAATTAAAATGTCAGAGAAAAGAAACTACGCACAGGAAAGCCTCGACATGCATTACGCTAAGAGAGGAAAGATTGAGGTGGTTACTACAGTACCTGTTGAGACAAAGGATGATTTGTCTTTAGCATATACACCAGGTGTTGCCCAGCCATGCCTTGAAATTCAGAAAGATGTAAATAAGTCCTACGACCTTACAAGACGCTGGAATATGTGTCTCGTTGTTACAGACGGTACAGCCGTTCTTGGTTTAGGTGATATCGGTCCTGAAGCCGGTATGCCTGTTATGGAAGGTAAATGTGTACTCTTCAAGTCATTCGGTGATGTAGATGCATTCCCTCTTTGCATTAAGAGCAAGGATGTTGATGACATTGTAAATACAATTTATCTTATCTCAGGTTCATTTGGCGGTGTTAATCTTGAAGATATATCAGCTCCAAGATGCTTTGAGATTGAAAAGAAGTTAAAAGAAAAGTGTGATATTCCGATTTTCCACGATGACCAGCACGGTACAGCAATCGTTACTCTTGCAGGTCTTACAAATGCCCTCAAGCTTACAGGCAAGAAGAAGGAAGAGGTTAACATCGTAGTAAATGGTGCCGGCGCGGCTGCTATTTCAATCACAAGACTCCTTCTTACTTATGGTTTTGAGAATGTAATTCTCTGCGACAGAACAGGCGCTATCTACGAAGGCCGTGAAAAGGGTATGAACCCTATCAAGGAGCAGATGGCTCTTGTAACAAACAAGCAGAAGAAGGAAGGCACATTAAAGGATATTATCGTTGGTGCTGACGTATTCATCGGAGTAAGTGCTCCTAACACATTATCAAAGGAAATGGTTGCAACCATGAACAAGGATGCTATCATCTTTGCATGCGCTAACCCAACTCCTGAAATCTATCCGGAGGATGCTATCGCAGCCGGAGCAAAGGTTGTTGCTACAGGAAGAAGCGATTATCCTAACCAGGTTAACAACGTACTTGCTTTCCCGGGTATCTTCAGAGGTGCTTTCGATGTAAGAGCAAGCGATATCAATGACGAGATGAAGCTCGCTGCTGCTGAAGCAATTGCAAGCCTTGTATCAGACGAAGAGCTTAACCCTGAATACATCATGCCTGCTGCATTTGATGAAAGAGTAGGTCAGACTGTTGCTAAGGCTGTTGCTGAAGCAGCAAGACGTTCAGGCGTGGCAAGAATTTAAATATCTTTAGTATATTGAAATCAGCAGGCCGTTATGGTCTGCTGATTTATAATATATTTATTTGTAATCCCTCATTATAAACAATAACTTTTCAAGACAATACACTCAAAACCTCAAAATTAAAGTTTTGTTTCCTTTACATGATTTATCATCTTTTCAACATTTATACTCATATTAGTCGGAATGAGTCTGACTCCGGGATTATTTCTCTGAAATACTACAAATATCTCATGGGCAAATCCCTGTCCTATATCATCTATTCCTTCAAAATCCAGCTCGACCTCTGTAAATTTATCAAAGCGATTACACAGTCTTTTAGCCTGTGAACGTGAAACCGGATAGGTTTCATATATGTTTTTAACCGGTATATGGGTTCTTGTAAATCCTCCTGTAACATCAGAAAACATATCAAACACCTCCTGAAGATTTTTCTTGCTGAAATTTGATAGTTCCATAAGTATAACGGTACCTTTTCTATCCTTCCACTTATTTAGTACCTCAATATCTTCTAAACTTTCAGCCATATCAGCATATTTATCATGTGTAAATATCCTGCCATCGGAAATAGCAGCAAAAGCATCCAGAACCCTGGATGTAAAGAAAATTCCTTCGCCGGAATGATTATTAGAATCAGTAGTCAACTTCCCTTTAAACAATTCATTAACTGCATCATCCAGTGATTCATAGTTATAATACTCCTTTATCTTACGGAATATACCAATACCGTCATCAATAATTAATATCGTAGTATTAATATAATTTCTATAAACAACCAGGTTTACATTTTCAGCCTGAGAATGATCAATAGCATTATTCATCATCTCCATAAAAGAGTATTGCCATATCTTTAATACATTGTCCGGCAGTTTGTCTATGTAGATAACCGGTACATTACCGCATTGGATTTTTCCGTAACCGTGGGTGATGAGGCCGCTCACCGGTGCATCAGTAAGCTGTTCGATGAGTTT
>JAZULV010000105.1:0-2070 GCA_045603305.1 Lachnospiraceae bacterium
TATAAACGATATATTTGCAGATATTAGCAGATATAAGAATGCTGTCTTTTTTGATTTTTGCAAGGGTGTACTATAGAGATAAACAATCAGAGTCATTAGTCTATATAAATGTGTACTTAATTTTCACCGCGACTGAATTAATTATATTGACATATAATATTATATATCGTATAGTATTATATAACGAAACAGATATAAGGTAGTGATAAGAATAAATCACACTGGTTTGTAAGTAAACAGGAGGTCGATTGTATGGTATTTAATACGGGTGCAGCATTATTGGATGCGATTGTGCTTGCTGTTGTATCTGTAGACGAGGAAGGTACCTATGGTTATAAAATTACTCAGGATGTCAGAGAAGTAATAGATATTTCTGAGTCTACATTGTATCCGGTACTAAGGCGTTTACAAAAGGACGAGTGTCTTGAAACTTATGATAAGGAATTCAGCGGACGTAACAGAAGGTATTATAAAGTTACGGACAGGGGCAAGGCGCAGCTTATGCTGTATCGTTCTGAGTGGGTGGCTTATAGCAGCAAGGTTTCCAATATATTAACGAGGTGAGTGAGATAATGAACAGAGTAGAGTTTATGAACAGACTTTCAGAGCTTCTTAGTGATGTTAATGAAACCGAGAGAGAAGAAGCATTGAAGTACTATAGAGATTATTTTGAGGATGCGGGAAGCTGGAATGAGCAGAACGTGATAAGTGAACTTGTGAGTCCTGAGCAGGTAGCTAAAACCATAAAGGAAAGTCTTTTATCAGAAGACAATTATAAATATGATGAAAATTTGGCAAAGATGCCTGTAGATGCAGCACCTGAGGCTGCTAATAATAAAGCCGAGGAGAATATTACAGATAATCCGGCACCGGATGTTATAGAAAAAGAAAAATCATCAAACTCATTAAGCACGGGTATGGTGGTAGTTATAGTTTTATTATGTATACTGTTATTTCCGGTTGCTGTCGGGGCAGGGGGCTCAGTGCTTTCTTTTGTAATTACTTTGTTTGTATTATGGATAGTACTTAGCCTGTTGATAGCTGTTTGTCCTTTTGTTTTTACGGTAGCGGGAGTGACTGCTATTGTGTCAGGAGTTATCAAATATGCGTCCGAAGCAGCCATTGGTGTCTTGCTGGTTGGAAGCGGTCTGGTTGGAATAGGATTAGGTTTGGTTGGTTACGTTGTTTTATGGAGTTACTTTTTTAAACTTATGCCAAAACTTTTCAAGTGGTTTTTCGGACTTTTTAAAAAAGGAGGTAAGAAACAATGAAAAAGTTTATGATAGTATGTCTTGTTACAGGCTTTATATTTATAGCAATAGGTCTTATAACAGTAAAAACCTCTGCAAAAATGGGAGTAAAAGAATATATAAAGGATTCTTTTAATGAAGCTTCCGACAATTACGAAATGGTTAATGATGAATATGACACGGTTACCGGTCTGGATTTTGAACTTTCAGGAAGTAATGTTGAAATTACTGAAGGCGTTGATTTTTCAATAAGATACCCTAAGTACAAAAATTCAAATTTTCAGAGTTACATTGATGCTGATGGAACATGGAACATAGAAGGCAAGTTACATAATACAAAGTTTAATCTTGCAGGAGCTATTTTCAGTTTGATATATAATGAGGAAAAAACAATTTATATCACAGTTCCAAAAGGTGTTGTACTTAACGATATCGAAATAGATGTCGATGCCGGTAATGTAATAATTGATGATATTGATTGTGAAAGAATGAGTATAGATGCTGATGCCGGTAATGTTGAGATTAATGATATTAATGTTTTTAAGAAGATGAACATTAACTGCTCTGCCGGAAATATAGAAGTTAATGATACATTAGCTTCAGAGTTATATATGTCTCTCGATATGGGTAATATTGACTGGGAAGGTGATGTCAGCGGCAATATTCATGCTGAATGTAATATGGGCAATATAACGATGATGCTTGCCGGAAATGTTGAGGATTATAATTATTCAGCTAACAGCAATATGGGTAACATTACTTTAAACGGTAATGAATATTCAGGAATTAATCAGAGTGCCAATGTTCAGAATGGTTCTGA